>QEVD01000079.1 GCA_003576975.1 Candidatus Zhuqueibacterota bacterium | reverse complement strand
GGTCTAAATTTTTAGATCTTATCCAATCCTCAAATAACTGCGAAACACGGGATGCACCACAAAAGCCTCGGCCAGCGCGATGTTATAATCCGGGTCTTGTGCGCTTTGCCAATGCTTGCCCTGGCTGGTGGATTTCAAGAAACCGATGTTGTATAACACTTGAATCAATTCATCTGCGTGCCGGAGATTTTCGAGCCATTCCTGCCGGGCTACGCTGCGCGGATCGGTGAGCGCGTCTTCCAACAGGGTGCGCAGCCGCGGCGGCGTGAAGCGGGCAGAACCGCCCAGGAAACGCTGCAACACGTTTTCCTTCAAGCCGGGCAGCGCGAAAAGAAATTCGTTGCACAGATCGTCGATTTTCCAGCGAGAATATTCGCGCTCGGAGTCCTGAATGTCTTCCATCGTGATTTTGGGATGGCCGCGCTGTTGCGCTTTCTCCGCAGCGAGACGGCAAAATTGCAGAACTTCGCGCGGCCGCAACAAGCTGCGATCGATGATGTAATGCGGAATGTTCGTGCGATCGTCATCGCCGTCAAACACAACATTCCACACTTGCAAGTCCGTCATCGGCTTTTTGATTTTCAAATTGACGCGCAAGCGTTGCGCCACCAATTCGATGATTTCTTTGCGACCCCAGTAAATGTGTTCTTGAAACTGCCGGTATTTGTCCACGTGTTGAAACTGGCGCGTGACGTTGTCATACATGTCCGCGCGAAAGAATACGATCAGCCGCACCGGAATGTTGGGCTGGCAAATCTCATACACGGCAAGCAACAAGCCGCGCACGAAAGCATTCGCCTCCGCCGAGTTGTCCCATCCTTCATCAAGATTGTCGATCAAAATATAAACGCCTTGCGGCAAATGGCGCGCAATGAAGCTGGCCAACGGCACGCGCAAATTTTCCAGTTCCGTTTCCACGGCAATCGGATCGAATGCGCGGCCGGGACGGCGCACGCTCAACGGGCCGATGCCAAGCTCGAGCTGTTCCAGAAACAGGGAGGTGGTTTTGAGCAAGCGCGCAAACGCATTTGGTTCACTATAGTTGTAGTGCTTGTTGACGAATGCAGCGATTTTGGCAAACTCCGAATCGTGTTCGCGTTTGCTCTGGCGCACCAGGGCGTAGGCGGTTTCACACAGCAAGCCGTAATACCAAACGCGTTGCAGCACCGCATCCGACTCATTGCCCCAGCGTGAAAGATCGCTGAGACCGAGCTTGAGCGCGGTGAATTGGATGCGTTGCGGCGCCAATGGGATGCACAACGCGCCGGCTTTGGGCAATTGTTTTTGCAACTGCTGGCAAATCGCGCTTTTGCCCGCGCCTTTGCGGCCGATGATGAAACGTTTTTCACCGGAGAGCGCCATGCGATACGCCGGCGTTTCGATGAAATACTCGGATAGGTGGGCGTCGTTTTCCGCCACATCGTCGCCAAAGAGTCTGCGAAGCATGAAATGTTCCTTCAAAAATCATCAGCGTACCGTTAGCTGTGTGCCCCGAGGTTTGCCGCTGCGCATGAATCCAGTGGGGGGATTTGATGGGCGTAAAAGTAAACAGAAGAGGAGGAAATGTCAAGACGAGGAAAGGGATGTGAAGCATTGGTGGATTGATGGACTATTACTCCAATAATCCATCAATCCAGGCCTTGCCTTTCACAGCACGGCAAGAATATCGTCTTCGGAGAGAATCAAGAATTTCTGGCCCTCATACTCAAACTCGTCGCCTGCCCATTTCGAGAACACGATTTTGTCGCCGGCCTTGACGTTCATCTCTTGCCGGTTGCCGTCTTTCTTGATTTTGCCTTTACCGACGGCTAAAATCTCGCCCTTCATCGGCTTTTCCGAAACCGTGTCCGGGATGATGATGTTGCCATATTTTTTTGCGTCATCTTCCAGGCGCTTGACCATCACCCGGTCGTGCAAGGGTCTGATGTTGAATGCCATGTGTGTGTCTCCTTAAGCTGAGGTGATATTACGGAATGTCATAGAATGCAAAATTAGCCCGCAAAATGTTTTTTATTTTTCTCGATCCAGCAATTGTGAAGCGTTTGCCGTTGCGTTGCTGTTCAAACGACGCGCAAGACAACCTTCCCGATATTGCGATTTGCCGCGACATGCGCATGCGCCTGCCCCGCTTCCGCCAGCGGAAAGATGTTGTCGATCACCGCTTGAAACAAGCCGTTGCTCAACAGTGGCAACACGTTCCGGCGAATTTGCCTGGTGAGGGTGATTTTTTCGTCCAGCGGTCGCGAGCGCAACACCGATCCGACCACCTGCAAGCGTTGCCGCAACACCAACGCCAGATCGATCTCAGCCGTGGCGCCGCCCATCAAGCCAATCAGCACCAGCCGGCCTTTGCGTTTCAACAAGGAAAGATTTTGGGCAAGATAGGAAGCGCCGATGCAATCGAGAATCACGTTGACGCCCAGGCCGTTGGTGATCTTGCGCACCCGTTCGACAAAGTCATCGCTTTTATAATTGATGGCGTGATTCGCGCCCAGCTCGAGGCAGCGGCTGAGTTTTTCTTCAGAGCCGGCGGTGACAATGACGAGTGCGCCGGCATAGCGCGCCAATTGAATCGCGGCCGTGCCCACACCGCTGGCGCCCGCATGAATCAAAACAATTTCCTTGGCGCGCAAACGCGCCTCTCCGAACAAATTTGCATAAGCGGTATAAAAGGCCTCGGGCAGCGCGGCCGCTTGCTCGAAAGTTATGTTTGCGGGAATCGGCAATAACATGTCGCAATGGCAATTCACCAACTCGGCGTAGCCCCCGCCGGCAAGCAGGCAGCAGACGCGATCTCCGGCTTGCCAACCCGCAACGTTTTTGCCGACAGCAATAATTTCACCCGCTGCTTCCAGGCCCAGGATCTCCGAGGCGCCGGGCGGAGGCGGATAATGCCCGCGGCGCTGCAGCAGATCCGCGCGATTCACCGCCGTCGCATGAATCTTGATGAGAACGTCATCGCGATCATACTTCGGGGCCGGGCATTCTGCCAAATACAGGCTGCGGTTTTCATCATTTTTG
The DNA here is from genome assembly GCA_003576975.1 of Candidatus Zhuqueibacterota bacterium. GTDB lineage: Bacteria > Zhuqueibacterota > Zhuqueibacteria > Zhuqueibacterales > Zhuqueibacteraceae > Coneutiohabitans. The sequence goes on along the minus strand of QEVD01000079.1, from coordinate 15,446 downwards.
ATATGTATGGCTAACACAACGCGCTTCCCGGAGTTGGGGTTTCGAGGAGGTGTTTTGATTGCAATGGCTTAATCTAATAGGCCTTTTAAATAATTGCAAATTTTATTTCTGTGACAAACTTGTTTCATCCCCAAATCTGCCTGCCTGATGGTATATCTCCAGGTTAAGCGGGAGAACGTATAAAGTTAGCAGAAGGACCTGTCACGAACTTTCCTGTCATGATGAAATTCACGCTTTCGTTGTGCGCCGCAATGTTGCTCAGCGCCTGTTTCGGCGAGGTGCCGCATGAAAATCCTCTTGATCCCGGCTCCGCACTTTTTGTTAAAACCGGCGTGGTTCGAGGGCAAGTTACAACATACTATCAGCCTTTCCTTGCGATCAGCGGGGTGGCCATCGAATTGGCGCCGCAAAACTTGAGCACGGTCACAGATGGCGACGGCTCATTCAGTTTTCGCGACGTGCCGGTCGGCGATTACTGGGTTTTCGCGCGCGATCCGCGTTATGTGCCGGACTCTGTGCGCATTGCGGTGCAACAAGAGGAGCCGCAGCGGCTGATGTTCAAACTCGATGCCTTGCCGCAAATCCACAGCTTTAGCGGACAAACCTTCCATCTGAACAATTTGCCGCCCGAGGAGGATATTTTTTATGCACAGTTCGAGACGCAGGTTTCGGATCCCGACGGCTTGGCGGATATTGCTTCGGTGATGATTGAAGTGCCGGCATTCGGGCTGCAAGATACCATGCAAGCCACCTCTTCCGCCGGTGTGTACGAGTTCAGATTGTTCGGCTCGGAATTGCCGCACGGCAAGCTGCACGCGGCCATCGGCTATCCGATTCGCATCAAAGTCCGCGACCGGCTCGATCACATGCCCACCCCAAAAGAGTTGATTTTGTTTCGCATCATCGATTCATCACCGCAAACCGCCGCGCCGCGAGATTTGCAGACGACGAATGCCCGCCCGCAATTGCGCTGGCAAAAAATGAATTTGCCGTTTCCGTTTACCTACCGCGCGCGGGTGACGCGCGTGATCGGCGGCATCAATACGTTGGCCTGGGAAAGCCCGAATTTAAGCGAGCAGGATACGACGTTTACGGTGGATCGCACGCTGGCCAGCGGCGAATATCGCTGGTCGGTTTCGGTGATTGATGAATTCGGCAACACCAGCGCCTCCCAGCCCGCCGCTTTTCGGGTGCAATGAGCCGTTGTTGCCGCCATGCTTCCCGCGGCTTTGGCCGTCTCACAACTCAAAGCTTTTGCAGTTGAATTTGGTGGTTGACGTCGAAACACCCTATGACAAATTTTTCTGAGCGCAATCTCGGCGATGTGCTGTCCGCGCTCTCGCGCATCAGCGCGATTATCAATACCATGCGCGAACTCGATCCCTTGCTCGAAAAGATCATGGATATCGCCGTGGAAACCGTGGGGGCGGAGCGCGGATTCATTTTGTTAAACAATGAAACCGGCGAGCTGGCGGCGCGTACGGCGCGCAATATTTCCGCGCAAAACATTCAAGACATCACCGACATTTCCAACAGCGTCGTGCGCGATGTCTTGCAGCGCGGCGACGCCGTGATCAGCTACGACGCGCAGGCGGACGAGCAATGGCGCAATTCCGAGAGCATCATTCTCAATCGCATTCAATCCGTGGCCTGCGTACCGCTCGCCATCAAGCAAAAGCCCATCGGCGTGATTTATCTCGATAGCATTCAACAGCGCAGCGGCTTTACGGAAACCAGCGTGCCGTTTCTCAATGCCTTTGCCAATCAAGCGGCCATCGCCATCGAAAACGCGCAATTGTACGAAGCGCTGCGCGAGGAGAATCGCCATTTGCGCAAGCAGGCGCGCGAGAGCAGCGCGTTCGAGGGCATCATCGGGCAGAGTCCCAAAATGAAGCACGTGTTCGACATGATGAACAGCGTGCTCGATTCCGACGCGACGGTGTTGATTCAAGGCGAAAGCGGCACCGGCAAGGAGCTGGTGGCGCGCGCGCTGCATTACAACGGCAGCCGGCGCGACAAACCGTTCATCGCGCTGTTCTGCGGCTCGCTGCCGGAAACCCTGCTCGAAAGCGAATTGTTCGGCCACAAGAAAGGCGCCTTCACCGGCGCCATCGCCGACAAGAAAGGCTTGTTCGAATCCGCGCACGGCGGCACATTTTTCCTCGATGAAATCGGTGATCTCTCGCCCAACATTCAAACCCAGCTTCTACGCGTGTTGCAAGAAGGCGAGATCAAGCGCGTGGGCGAAAATCAAGTGCGTAAAGTCGATGTGCGCATCATCGCGGCGACCAATAAGAATCTCGCGGAAGCCGTGAAGAAAAGCGAGTTTCGCGAGGATCTTTATTATCGTTTGAATGTCATCAATCTTTTTATGCCGCCGCTGCGCCAGCGCGCGAAGGATGTTCCGTTGCTCGCCCATCATTTTCTGCGCAAATATGCCGTAAAAAACCGCAAAGAAATCGCGGGCTTCACGCCGGAAGCGCTCGATTTGTTGACGGGATATTCCTGGCCCGGCAACGTGCGCGAGCTGGAGAATACCGTCGAACGCGCGGTGGTGCTGGCGAAGGGAACGTATCTCTCCGCCGAAGATCTCCGTTTGCAGGAAGCCGCACGCGAGTTATTCCTGCCACAAGGCATGACCCTGGAAGAAATGGAACGCCGGCTGGTCGAAAAAACCTTGGATGAGGTGGACAACAACATTACACACGCCGCTGACCGGCTGGGCGTGTCGCGACGCTGGATTCATTACAAGATGAAGCAGTGGCAAAATGGTCGCAATTGAAGGATATGAAATTTTCGCCGAGCTGCAACGCAGCCCGTGGGTGAAGGTATTCAAAGCGTTCGATCAGCAGCGCCAGCAAATGGTTATCGTCAAGGCGTTGATGGACGAGGCGGCGCCCACCCGCGTGCGCGAACAATTGCTGGCCGAAAGCAGTTTGAGCCAACGCTTGTCGCATCCCAATCTCCGCCGCGTTTATGAAGCCGGCATGCGCGACGGCCGGCCTTATCTTATTCTCGAGTATGTTGAAGGCGGCGCGCTCGCTGAGGTGATCGGTCCCTCCGGGCGGGGCGGCTTGCCTTTCGAAATGTGCGTGTGGATCACCAAAGAAGTCGCGCGCGCATTGCAGGCTCTGCACGATCAGGGCATTTTGCATCGCGACATCAAACCGGGAAATATTTTTTGGTCGGTGGCTGGCGAGATCAAACTCGGCGATTTGGGCCTGGCCGTGGAGCTTGACGATGCGCAGCAGAATCTTGCCGGCACGATCATGTACTTTCCACCGGAAATCATTCTCGGCCAAACCGCCACCGAAGCCAGCGATTTGTTTTCGCTGGGCGCGGTGTTGTATGAAATGCTCACCGGCGAGCCGCCGTTTATAGACCATACGACTTCAGCGATGTTGCATCGCATCGCCAACTTCGAGCCGACGCCGGTGGAAAAACTGCGGCCGCAGATTCCCCCGGAATTGGCGACGCTTTCGCGCCAGTTGCTGGCAAAAGAGCCGGAGCAGCGCCTGGCGCGCGCAACGGAATTGCTGGAGAGGCTCGATCATTTTGAACGCCAATACGAGCTTCGAATGACGGCGCAGCGCGCGGCGTCATTTTTTGCGCAGCCCGAAGCGTATCAAGCCGTGAAGTTTGAATCGCCGTCTGCCGCCCCTCCGCCTGTCGTTGCTGCGCTTCCTGCCGCGCTGAAAAAGCCAATCAAGCTGCACCGCCGGTTTTCTCGTTTCGCCCCGGCTTCCGCGGTGATTTTTGCAGTGATCAGCATCATTTTGCTGAATATTCAGTTCGATCACGCTGCCTCCTCGCCGGAGGTAACACCGGTATCCGAAGAATCACCGCAGATCGTTGAGGTTGAACAGCCGGCTTTCGCTCCCTCACAAACTCTCGCCGCAAAAACGCAAGTAGAACCGTTAAAATCTCATCAAGAAAACGTATCGATGTCGCCCGCGGATTCATCCGCGGCAACGGGCGACGCCATGAGCCAAGAAGTGATTGTGCCAGTCGGGGATTTTGAGTCAAGCCGAATTGAGGCGAATCGCAGTATTTTAATTGTGAGTGAACCGCGTGCGAATGTGTTTGTCGAGCAGGATTCACTCGGCGCGACGCCCTTGCTGTGGCAGCCGGCCTCCTCGCTGCACGTTTCCGAGTTGAATTTCAGCGTTCCGAATTTTCCGCCGGTGCGCCGCTCGGTGGTCACGGCCGCGCTTGAATCCGATACCTTGTATGTCAATCTCTATGAAGAAGTCGGTTTTCTCGAAATCGCCGTCAATCCCTGGGGAGAAATTTGGATCAACGGCAAAGCGTTCGACACGACGCCGCTGGCCGCACCCATCGCGCTGGCGCCCGGCTTGCATGAAGTGAGTGTGCGGCATCCTCGTTTGGGCATACAGACTCAGCGTGTCGTGGTCGCAAAAGGCGATACGCTGCAAAAGTTCTTCGATTTGTTCCTCCCTTAAAATTAATTCTGCCTCAGTCGCATGAGGCCTGCTGATGCTTTTCCCGCCGGCCGAATGGTCTCGTTTTGCATTTCACTCAGGAAGAAAATCTTGACTTTGCAGGCTGATCTGCTTAGGTTTCTTCGCATCAAGCAACGCGCGAAGCTGGCGCAATGATTTTTGATTTTAAAAAAACGGCCGGCCCGCGCCGAATCTCGCCCCGCGCGATCCATCACTTCCCAAAAACCACGCATGCTCGAACAATCTCAACGCGCCTTTCGGAATTTCTATAATCTCTTTGCCAGCGGCATGAGCACAGCCGAAATCGAGCGGCTGATCAAGGTTGATACGCGCGGCATGTATGAGTTTTATGTGCGCGATATGCCGAAATCTGCCCACGCCAAGAATCCCTGGAAACGCGCTTTTCTTTTTTGCAAAAATCTCTTTCTTGCGTTTTTGTTGAAATTAACCCCGGCGCGGCGCTTGCTTTATGCCCTGGCAGGCGTTCTCATCATTGCCGGCCTTTGGAATCGCGATTTGATGTTGCTGTTCGATGCTTTTTTGATCATGAATTTTTTGCTGGCGCTGGAGTTGGCGGACAAACTGATTACGAAGGACGAGCTTGCCATCGCGCGCGAGATTCAGTTGAGCCTGCTGCCGAATCATGATTTGCAAGCAGCCGGGTTTGAAGTGGCCGGCTTCAGCGATGCCGCGCGCAGCGTGGGCGGCGACTATTATGATTTCATCCCGCTGGCAGACGGCAGTTGTTTGATCGTCATCGGCGATGTTTCCGGCAAGGGCATTTCTGCCGCGCTTTACATGGCAAAAGTGCAAACCCTGCTGCAAACATTTGCGCGGCAAACCGGCGACCCGCGCGCCCTGCTGAGTCTGTTGAATGAGCATTTGCTGCGCGAGTTGAAGCGCAATTATTTCCTCACGCTGGCCATCGTGCGCCTCGAAGCGAATGGCGGCGCGCAACTTTGCCGCGCCGGCCATACGCCGGTATTATTGTTCGAACGGCAGCGCCGGGAATGCTTCTGGATCAAACCCCAAGGCCTTGCGATTGGATTAGCCGCCAACGCGCATGAATCGCCCGAGGCGCAAAACGGCATGTTTCTCGAACATCTCGAAGTGGTGGAGCGCACGTTGCAGGCCGGCGATATCATGCTGTTGTTCACGGATGGCGTGAGCGAGACCTTCAATCTCGCGCAACAAGAGTTTGGTGAGGAGCGGTTGCAACGAATTTTGGCGCGCCATCATCAAGAAGCGCCGGAGGCCATCAAGACGGCGTTGTTGCGCGAGCTGGCCGGCTTTCGCCGCGGCGCGGAATTGCGTGACGATACAACGTTTGTGATAATCAAACGGAAATGAGACCGAGCGATTTCTCGCGAAGCGACGCGAGTTTTGGGCTTTGCTTTTTGTACAGCCGGGTGGTATATTCGCGAGGGTTATTTGGACGAAATTTCAACGGAGCAATCTATGAAAGTTAAAGTGACTAAAGAAGGCGTTATGATACCGCGAGAGCTTCTCGTTGGATTCGATGAATTTGATGAAGCTGATGTGATCCGCGAAAACGGAAGGATCGTCGTGATTCCCAAAGTCAAAAGCGACCCGATCTTTGAGTTTGGCAAACATCCGGTCCGCAGCGGTATTCGTGATGCGTCCGTCAACCTCGATCACTATCTTTATGGAAAGCGCGCATGACCCGGTTTTTTGTCGATTCCGGATATCTCATTGCTTTGGAAGATGAAGATGATCAGAATCATGAAGCGGCGCTTCTACATTGGGAACAGGAAGTTTCATCTTCGCCTCCTTCCTGGATCACCACTTCCTATGTACTTGATGAGGTGGTGACATATTTTAACGCCTGCAATCTGCATGCAAAAGCGGTTGAAATTGGCCAGCGGCTCATGAGCAGTCCTTCGATTCAATTTGTTCACGTTGATGAATCCTTATTCCAAGAAGCGTGGTCTTACTTCCAACGCCACAATGACAAAAGATATTCGCTCACAGATTGTGTTTCATTTGTCTTGATGACAAAGATGGGAATAAAAAGCGCGCTAACGTTTGACAAGCATTTCACGCAGGCCGGGTTTCAGAAATTACCATAATAGCAACTGCACTACGTGCTTCATCCCCTTGATTTGGGATTTTTTTCAGATGGCAATAGAAATACAAGAACAAGTTTTTACGTTAAAAGTTTTGGGTATTGTTAGAAAAAGGTCACACAAGAACTCGTTTGCGTGATGCTTATTCCAAAATTCAGAGCTAAGAAATTATTCTCAACCCGGTAACGAGAATGCAAGCCCTCTGGCATTCCATCCGAACGAATCTCCCACTTTCCTTTCGCCCCAACATGATTGCCGCGTTGCCGGCCGCGGTTCTGACCACGGTGCTGAGCGCGTGGACGGTTGATGGCAGCGGCAATTATGGCGGCTATTTTATCATTGCGCTGCTGCACTTCGTCTGCGCCTATGTTCTGCTCGAGCTGCTGTGGTTGCCGCTGACGTGGTGCCGCAAACAATTGATCTATCCTCGCTATGCCCTGACGCTGGCTCTCATGCTGACGCTGTTGTTGACCGCCGCGTTGTGCGCAATTTTTCCCTATGAACTTTTTCTCAAGTTTTTAGCGGCAAAAACCAGTTCGTTTGTGCTCATGGCTGGAGTCTTTCTTTTTCATGCCGCGGGCGTGTTCATCTTTCTGCGCAATTTGCGTAATTTGCGTCTGGATCTTGCCGCGGTAGTCAAAGGCCATCAACCCCGGCGTTTGGTCAAGCGCGCGCTGCGGCAAATGCAACGCCTGCCGCAGCAACGCCGCGCGCGGGCGGAAATGCCGTTGCGTGCTCACTTGCTGCTGCCCCGCGTGTTGTTGGGCGCAGTGAGTTTCTTCATCGGGCTTTATGTCGTGATGCTGTTCGAATGGTGGGCCGTCAATCTCACGTTCTCCATGGGCGCAGCCTTGCAGGCCGGCGATTCCGGCTTTGTTGAAATCGTGGGCAATCGTCTCCAGTTCGAAGAGAATAATCTGTTGCATTTGCCGAGGCTGTTTCAGCCCTACGAAACCTTCTCCGTTCCTTCGCCCGAATCGGAAAGCGATGTTCAGCGCTTGATCGGCGAGCACTTGCCGTTGCTCAGCCTCACGCTGTGCGGAACTTTCTTACTCTTTCTTTGCGGCATCATGCCGTTGCGCTTGATGAGCCTGATTTTGCCTCCGGTTTGGCATAACGACGAGTTATACCGCAAGCGTTTGTTGAGCGCGCCGACGTATGCCGGCCAATTCTATCTTGCCGTGCTCGCACAGAATCCCATGTTCACCATTGCCAGCTTGTTGGTGTGGATTTTTTTGATCGCCATGCCGCTGCTCGTCGATGTCGTCGGCAAGCCGATGCTGCTGCAGGCCATGGTGGGCGCAGATCAAATATTGTTTGCGTTTACTCTGCTGGCGGCATGGGTCAGCCCGCTGGTTTATGCCGGCGTCTACGTCGATCGTACGTTCACGACTTACTTCAACACCAAACTGGCAAATCTGATTCTCGACATGCGCGGCCATCTCGTCGTTTTCGGTTACGGCCATCTCGGCCAGCGCGTGGTCGATCGCGAGCTGCTGAAGATTCGCCGCCAACAAGCGGAACAGCCGCGCACCAGGCGTTTTGAGAAAATCGTTTCGCCCGAGCTTGATATTGAAGAATTATGCCCGAGCGTGATCATTGTCGATCGCGACCTCAGCAAGCTGTTGTTTTCCGCGAGCACGGATTTTCTCGGTGATTTTGGCGTGGTGGCCGCGCTTGAAGAACATGCCGCCAGCCCGGCCGCCGCACATGATCGGACCGGGAAACCGCAGCGCGGGCATCGTCACCGCATTCTGGCGCCGATGGTGCAAGGCGATGTCACCGAACCCTTCACCATGTCGCGCGTCAATTTCGAGCGCGCCGGTTTTCTCATCAGCACAGTCTCGCAAGAAGAACGCATCCGCGAAGTGTTTGATCGCGCGACCGGCGCGGGGTTGCGCGCGATCATTTGCGTCAGCCGCAGCGATCAAATGGTGAATTTGACGTATAAGGCGACGCGTTATCCCATCACCTTCGTTTATCCCAAACAAGACAGCGGCCTGGCGCTCGGCCAGCGCCTGATCGCCGGCGTGCTGAAGATTCTGCCACAATTGCCGCCGGGGCGTAAAACTCCCTCCATCATGGTGGTGGGTTTGAATAAATCCAATCATTACATGCTGGAAACGCTGTGGCATGCCTGGCCCGGCGATAACCTCAAGCAAAAAGCCGCGGAGTTTTCGCGCATGCTGCGTTTTGTTATTCGAGGCGGCGAATCCGTGCATCCCATGCCGCGCCTGCCCCAGGCAGCTTCTGACAGCGTGAATGAAGCCAGTGATGCGCAACAAGAGCTTTTCCTGCTGCCGCGGGCGACGAGCGCGCAGACATTTTTTAGCTGGTGGTGGCGCTGCAATTTTATCACCGGCTTTCGCTTTCCTCCCGGCCCAGCGGGACGGCGGCCGCTTTATTTCCCCGTGCCCACCTGCCTCATGCAAAGCAATGAATCCGGCATTCTGGAACATTGCCTCGATGAGTTCAAGCCGGATATTGTGGTGATCAACGACGATGAAGTCGATCGCTCGCATATGTATTTCTTGAAGCTGATCAACAGCCTCGAGCGCCTCAAATTCGAGCGCCCGGATTTTCACCTGCCGCTGATTTTGATGGGCGGCGCGCATGGCGGCGATGCCGAACAAAAGGACATCGGCGATGCCTTTCATTTGTACGACGCGCTGACGCGCCTGTATCAAGATCGCCCCACACCCGGGCACCCGCGCTATGCTCATTTTCGGCGGCGACGGCCGCGCCGTTTGATTGGCGATAGCGCGCACGATGCCCTGGCTGACACGGAGGAAATCATCTCCGGCATTCGTGACAATTGGCAGCTTGCCGCAGAAGCGCCGTTGAGTGTGCTTGCTTCTGAGAGTGATGACGAACGGCGTGAAAACGATTGGGGCGAATCCGTGGAATTGAACGCCTGTCTTCCCAATGTGCCGGGCGCGCTGCCCGCTTTGAGCGGCCGCCTGGCGGGTTTGGAATTTTCCTCCCCTGCGCAAGCGCCGTTGGAGAAAATTTTTGGGCATTCGACAGGCAGCACGCCGGTGGTGTTGCAACCGGTTTTTCAGTATCTGCGCCACATCAAATTGGCGGTAGCCGGCCGCGGCTTTTCCTTGACCGGCTATGCGGATTTGCATGCCACCGTGCTAACGGATATGCTGCGACACGCGCACGAACCCGAAGGGCTTGCGCTGCGGGTTTATGCCAGCGACGGACGTGATTATCTCAAAGAGAATCTCTCGTTGCACGCGCGCGCGCAATTGCCCGTGCCGAAGCTTATTTCACTCGCGACCGGCCAGCGGCCTCACACAGTCTCGACGCAAGATTTTCTCGGTGTAATGTTGGGCGAGAATACCGGCGATTCAGCGACGGGCGCAACCTTTTGCCCGGGCATGGTGAATTGCCCGATTGCCTCCTATCAACATTATATCATTGCCTCCAACGCCGAAGCGATTGCCGCCTGGCGCCGCAACGGTCAAAATCAAGCATTGCAAGCCGCGCCTAATTATGGGTGCGCGCCCTTACCCACGTTACCGCTGCGCCTGAGCGGAACGCCGCAAGCGGAGGCGCTGCCGCGCTACGCTCGCATTTTCTGTTGTTGCCATGCCGAGCGCAACGATCCGGGCATGATTGCGCTTGCGCTCAATTTACTCAATTTTCAACGGTTCGAGAGGCTGCGCGATCGGCAAAACGACTGGGTCCTCAACGTCGAATACTTTAAGAATATTTCATGCCAAAATCGCGTGTTTGTGCTCAATCGCCTGTTCGGTGTGCGGCGCTATATCAGCGATTTGTTGCGCGAGAATGGGTGGTCGCTGGAGGATTACGAGCAGCGGTTGCATCGTATTTTGCCGCTCACGCTGCTGCAGATTATGCCGGCAGGCGGCCCGGAAGAGGCCCGCCTTTGGTTCGATTATGCCGTTGCGCTCTATCGCTATCTTTGGCTGATCGCGCCGCAACGGTTTTGTTTGCACTGGTGGGATCAAGACGAACGGCCGCATCGCCGCCATCGCCTCAGGTCTGAAGCGGAACACCCCATCGTGATTCAAATCAGCAATCGCCAGCATCGCGAACGCGAGCAATTGCGCGCCGCAGGCTGTTGCGAGTTCTGCCGCGCCTCCGATCCGGCGCTTGAGCTTGGTTGTGCCCAGCAACGCCCGTGGGTGGTTTAGGGCGATAAGGCGCTCAAGGTTACAATAAAATTTCGAAAGTTTATGGCATAATAATTTGTCGGCAGAACGATTCAAAATAATTCTGTCGATAAATCATCCTGCCAAAGTTTTTCGGCGATGCTCGGTGACCTCGGCGCATTTCGGTGGAAAAACTTTATCGCTGATGGTCACCGAGTTTCGCCGAACAGTTGTTTGCTGCTTCGCAGAAGCTTTGATTTGCAGCTTGTCTGCAAATCGGGGTAGCTTTTACTGACAATCGCGAATTGACTTGACACATTTTAGCCAGTAAAATCAAGGCTATTCTTGTCAAGGTAAATACCGAACATCAGTAGGACGCGCTTTCTTTTTAAAAAATTGATACGATGGCAAGCCCCCGGCCTTGTTTATGAGGACGTTTCATACTTTTACAAAATCGCCCCCAAATATTTTTGTCAATCCAAATAATAAAACTCACCCCCAAGGCCGGTTTTTCGCATGCTAGTCTGGTGTCTCAGTTTGAAGCGACTGGCCGCTTTGATATCGTTTCAAACGAGCTTTAAGTGTCGCAGCTTCGCCTGCAGGCGCAAGCTCCACCGCACGCGTTTGCCACTTCACCGCCTCCGCAAAATCTCCGGTTGCGGCCGCGGCTGCTGCGAGCGTGCCTAAAACGCGATAACCTTTGTATTGCGTCAGCTCTGCAGCTTGCCGGGCGAGTCGCAACGCCTCTGCCGGATTGCGAATTTGCCGATCATTGCTGATCGCCAATAACCATGCGAGGTTATTCAACACGTCAACGTGATCCGGTGCGATTGCCAACGCCTTCTCGTACTGCGCCTGTGCTGCGAGATCGTTGCCCAACTCCTGCTGTGCCATTCCCAAATACAAGAGAGCTGCGAGGTAGTCCGGCTGGCTGGCGAGGGCTTGCTCGAAATACGCTTGTGACTCCGCATAGCGGCCCTGCGTGAACCGTAGTTTGCCCAGATTATATCGGGCTTCGGCAAAAGCACCATAACTCGCGAGCGCTTGCTCATAGTGTTTCGCAGCCGCGATTTCGTCGCCTTGCTGTTCGCTGATCAAACCGAGTTGGTTGTGCGCTACGGGATCTCCGGCGCGCAGCCGGAGAACGTTCTCAAAATGAACTTTCGCCCGCGTCAGCTCCTGCTTGTTCGCCAGAATCAATGCGAGATATGTCTGGAAATTCGGATAATCGGGATACAATTCCATACAATTCCACCAGCTTCTCAGCTAACGGAAATGCCTGATCTATCTTTCCTTGTTTCAAGAGCAAGCTGACGAGATTCCCCAGCGCGCCGCCGTGCGTCGGCTCCAGCTCGAGCGCTTGGCGGAATTTTTCCATGGCAAGATCGTCGCGACCCTGAGTTGCCAGGATGACACCCTGATTGAACAGCCAGCTCGGATTGGCCTGACTGTCTGGCGTCGCGCGCTGTTTGACCATGGCATCGAATTGCTCGCGTTGCGTTGCCACCGTTTCTCCGATCCAACCGGCGCGTTCCAGAGCCTGCCAGAGATGCCAGGCAATTTCCTGATGGCCGGTGGGCGTGGGATGAACGTAGTCTTCGATGAGATTGAAGCCCACCAATCCGTGTGGACTTTGCGCGGCGAAAATTTGATCCATATCAACCAGCAATGCGCCTTCCTCTTCGGCAACCTTGCGAATGGCCTGATTGATCCCCGACAGCCGCCGGGAAGGAGAGGCATCCTCGTCGCATGCGCGCTGATAGGCCTGCTGCGCCTCCTGCCATTGCGCCAGTCCCTCGTGGCATTGCGCAATGAAATAGTGCGTCATGGCATGATGGGGCGAAAGTTCCGCAGCCCGTTGAAAATCCGTGAGGGCAGCGGCATACTCGCGGCGCGCAAGCCTGGCCTCGCCGGAACGCAACGCCTGCTCCCATTGTTTGCGGCCGACTTCGTCCAGCGCCGAATTGATTAACGATAGCTCGGGACGCCAGTCGCGCAAATTACACGGCACAGTGCAGACCACAACCTTGATGCCGCGCTCATGCGCCCGGCGCACCAGGCGCTGCAACCGCCAGCGAAATTCCTCGACGATAGCTTCTTTTTCCGGGGGCAAATACGAACGGGAATTTTCGCGGCGAACCCGTTCATCGAATTTCGCGTCGAGCGTTGCCGGTTGATCGTTGCGCGTGTTGAGCAGCGCGTGCATGCCGGAATACACGCGCGAATGCGCCAGCAGGTATTCCGCCTGATTGCGGGCAGAGCTGCGGCGTTTCAACGCGTTGAAAAACTCCGGCTCGATGAATTCGTTGTGGCCGCTGTAGATGATGAAGATGTCAGGCTCATAGCGAAACAACTCTTCAGCCACCAGGTTCAAGCGATGCATGGCATACGAAACGCCGCTGGCATTGATGGCCTCGATCGTGCGCTGCGGGTGCGCGGCAACAAGCACATCGCCGAGAATCGCCGTGAACGCAACCGGAGCGCTCCAGGGAAAGCCGTAGGAGCTGGAGCCGCCCAGAGTGAAGAGGCGCACGCCATTGGCAGGCTTCACTGTCCGGAAGGATTGATCGTTGAATGTTCCGCCCGGCTTGGGCAGGCGCGTGCGATAAACATTGCCTTGCGATCCACGAGCAGCGCAACGCCGCCGGCCCACAGCGCGAGTTCCAGCGCAAAAAAGAAGGCCAGCGTTGCCAGCGCTGAAAACAGAATCTTCTTCCACAATGCCGGCTCGGAGGTGTTGTGCTTTATTTTCGCCGTTGTTTTGCCGGGCTTTTGTTTCTGCTGGGACGGCATGTTGAAATTGTTTCGGTTCGGGCTGGTTGGCGTAAATGCGGCATTGATTTTTTCGCTGTTTTGAAAAGCTTGCCATATCATGTTGCAAAAAAAGCGATACTTTATCAAGCAGATTCTTGGGAGGGAATGTTCCGATTAGGAGGCGTCACCGCTGATGAAGGCAGGAGGCGGCTTGAGGTTTCACACAAAGAGTAAGGTAGCGGACTGCGATTTAACAGGAGTGAACAGAAAAAACTCTGTTATCTCTGTTAGCTCCTGTTTTGTTTCGAACTCGAGCCGCCGGAAGGTATTGCGCTTTTAGTTTGATTGAAAAACGGTGTAAGACCTTGAGCCACGGATTTACACTGATCTACACGGATTTCAGACATTCTTTGAAAAACATCTTAACGCTAGAAAATCAGTGAAAATCCGTGTTCATCCGTGGCCAAAAAATGTTCCGAGAAGAGAAACCGTGGCCTTGTTGTCTTCCACTTGCGCCGCCAGGGCTTTATCGCTGAATATCTCTACTTCTTTGGCAGGTTGGGTAGAATCGCGCGCTTATTTTTTTAGCGCGTCTTTCCGTTGCAACGAATGCGCTGCAATCACGCCTATCCGTAATAAAAAATGTCCGGGCGGACACGACTTCGGAACAACCGCCCGGACGAGATATTTTTGGACAAAGACTAATTCAGCAACGCCTGATCGAGGTGGCTCGCAATAACTTGTTGCGGCACAGCGCCGACGATACGATCGACCACTTCACCATTGCGGAACACCAGCAGCGTGGGAATGCCGCGCACATCAAACTCAGAAGGCGTCATGTTACTATCCGCATCCATTTTTCCAACTTTCACTTTGCCGGCATATTGCTTCGCCACCGCTTCGACCGCGGGCGCGATCATGCGGCAGGGCATGCACCAATCAGCCCAAATATCAACCAATACGGGAATCTTTGAATCCAAAACTTCCGATTTGAAATTGGCGTCCGTGATTTCAATGGGCTTGCTCATAAAACTCTCCTTGACTAAAGTTCGTTACAGTTCACATGTTTGTCAATTTATTGCTTCCAGAGACCGCATTCTCGCGGCCTCCGGCGTTGATTCTCAAGTACAACCGGAAAGCAAGATTGATTTTCTCAAGAATACCGCGCTTCTCTAACGCCGTTTCACGCAGCTTCAACGCGGGCTTTGCTGCTGGGCGCAGCCACGGCTTTCATGGCTTTGCTTTGTTGCAACCCGTAAAGATAGGTGCCGAGAAAAACTCCGAGCAGCGTGAAAATCGCGCCCAGCTTGCCTTCGCCCAGCATGGCGAGCGCCGTGCCCGGACACGCGCCGGCCAGTCCCCAGCCTAATCCAAAAATCAGTGAGCCGGGAATCAGCGAAGATTTATACGGTTTGCCTTTGAAGGCGATCGCTTTCCCTTCAAACAGATTGCGGGCTTTGAGGGCTTTGAGCACGGCCACGCCGATCGCGCCCACGGTTGCGGCCGTGGCAATGACCCACAAAAGCTGCAAATTTTCAAACAAAAACAGCTTGGCATAAAAGTCGTAGGTGGTGGCGCCGGCGCGGCTCAGAATAAAGCCGAACAACGCGCCGAACAGCAAAAATGAGTATTTCTTCATGACGGTTCTCCTATCCAATAAGCCGGAAAAGAATCTGCACCATAATAATGCCGCCGACAAAAAATCCGGCGGAGGCCAGCACGCTGGGCGGGTTGAGCATGGACATGCCAGCGATGGAATGGCCGCTGGTACAGCCGCCGGCTGCGCGCGAACCATAGCCGATCATGACGCCGCCGGCCACCAGCGTCAAAGCTTTCGCCCATAACGCCTGCGGCAAAACGCTGTCATACATCGCGCCCATGGAGAAACTGGCAACCATCTCGCCGGGCGAAGTCAACGCGCCCAGAAAGCCGCCGAGCGGAATGCCGATGAGGAACCACAAGCGCCAGTTGTTGGCGGTTTCATATTCGCCTTTATGGAAAAACGGCGCGCTCGAAAC
>QEVD01000688.1 GCA_003576975.1 Candidatus Zhuqueibacterota bacterium | reverse complement strand
TCGCCCTACGGGCTCCTTCCGTTACCCCCGCTGGGGGAGAGTGTCCACGATGTCCTGGCACTAAAACTTGTCAACGATGTCTTGGCACTTGAGAATTAGACATTAGCAATTACTCATTCGACCTTCATCGTTACCCCTCATTTACCGCTGCACCACCAACTTGCCCAGTTCTTCCGCGTTTGTGGCGCCCTCGGTTCCATTGCTATAGTTAGCGATCACTTTGTACAAATAAACGCCGTTGGCAATCTCATCGCCGTCCTGGTCGCGCCCGTCCCACGGAATCATTCTAAAATTGTCGCCATTGCCTGGCACTTCCAGAGTTCGGATCAAACGGCCGGCAAGCGTATAGATTTTGATCTTAACATTGGCCGCAGGCTGATTGATTTCAAAGGTGAAAGTGGTTTGATTACGGAACGGGTTGGGATAATTCATCACCTCGCGCAACACCACTTGATCCGCCGGCGCTACCACAAATTCCGCGGACGCGGTGTTCGAATTGTTGAAATTATCCCAGGCTTTCACTTCCACTGTGTGACGGCCCTCACTCAAACCGGTAAGCGGGTAGCGTAGCGTGCCGGTGGTGTAGTTGCCGGAATTGTAATTGAAGAAATCCGTCACATCGATTTTGCTGTCATTATTGCCGTCGAGTGTGAGCGTAATCTTATGGCCGATTTCACCGGCGATATTAATACCAGATATACTGTCTTTCAACGTCACTTGCAAAATCGGATCCGGTCCGACATAACCGCCTGACACAAAATTCTGCATGCTGGCAAAACCGATTTGAATTTCCGGGCCTTGCGTGTCACTGAAATTTGCGGCGGTGCCGCCAATCGCAATATTTTCACGATAGCCGTTGCCGTCGGTCGAATCGTTCCAGAAATAAACGCTGAAGCGGCCGCGCCGCCCGCCGTAAGTCAGGTCTTTCGGGGCGATGAATTGCAAATCGAATACGCCGTTGGTCACCGGCGCTTCACCGCGAAACAGCGAGTTGCCCGGCAATGTGTAATTGATGCTAAAATTTCCATTGCGATAATTCACGAAGCGTTCGGAGTCAAACACCTCCACGCGCGCCGTGCCATTAAAACCCGCCCACGGCTGGCCTTCGCGCAAAATCTCTCCGCTGACGCGCGTGAGGCCCAGAGCTTTGATCGTATCCGGCGTGCTCAGACGCGCGCTGTAGCGCGGAATTCCCAGCCGCATGCTCGGATCGCCATAGATGAGAAATTTTTCATCATTAACGGTATTGCGCGTCACCGCGCGCGCGCCCACCAAAGCCATGCCCAACGTTTCTGAAGTTTGTCCGCCGCTGAACAGGCTGGTATAATAGGCTTGATTGAGATTGGCATTGGCCGTGGCAAAAACCAACCGCGAGGTTGCCAGTACAGCTACCGCGCCGCGATTCGGCACCAGCAGCAATTGCTCGCCGTAACTCTGGCGATCCACCAAATCAAATTGCCCCCACGTGCAGGTGGCCGCCACCCAGACAGCCTGCAAATCATCGTTTTGAATGCGATCGAAATCAGCGGATAGCTCCAGCAAGCGTTCATGCGCCCACACCGTGGGATTGCCGTGGCCGGCATAGTTCACGATCAGAGCACCGCGTTGCAGCATTTGCATGAAGGCATCGGTTGCAGCGGGCTTGCGAATGCCCGAAATCGATGCGCTTTGCACGGCGGGATATTCCGTGAGATAAAGCTTGTCCGGCGTGCGCTGATTGATGAGATTTTCAGTATCATTAATATGAAAAGCTTCCAGGCCGTCCGGCGAATTTTCATCATCTGCAACCATGATAATCGCGTTGCGCCACGGCCCAAAGACGGGATTCGTTTCATATTTGATGAGCTTATTCACATAGGCCTCGGCTTCCGCCAGCGAACGCGCCGGAATGCGGCCGATCGCCAGATCCATCAACGCATCATTGCCATTCACATACGCAAACCAGCTATCCGTGACGCGGCTGGTATATTCGTCCAGCTCGGCGGTGTGATAGCTCGGAATCCAGTTCTTGTCGGATTTGTTGCGGATATTTTTGGGATCATAATCGCTGTCGCCGAACAACAGCACAAATGAAGGCCGCTTGCGCCAATTCTCATAAGCATACTTCAAAAAATCGCGAATCGCGACCGGGTCATACATACCGCTGGAAAATTCATCGAACACGTCTTGAATATTGACGATCTCAACCTCCAGGCGCTGCGGCGAGGGGCTGTACGGTTGCCAGTTCTCGCGCAAACTTTCAATGCGCTGCGCTTGCGAGACGAAATCATCGTGCGTGATGATGATCATATCCGCGCTGTGATCTGGCGAACGCAGATTCGAAGGCGAGTCTTTGGTAATTGCACCGGCTTCGATATTAGTAAACCCTGCGTTGGTGGCGACGGCATAGCGTCGCGGGTTGGGCGTGCTGCCGGCATCAGTAAACGTAATCTGTGCGCCGTTCACCTGCCAGTTTTCCGTGGTCAGCAGCGCCGCCGTGCTGAAATCACTAACGTCGAACAGCCAAAGGCCGTTGGGATCAGCATTATCCAAACGATAGGCGACCGGATCGGTGCTGGCCGTGCCGTCAAAAATCAAACTCGGGCCGGGCATGCGCAACTGGCGCGCATAATTCAACTCAAAATAATCGATGTACATGTGAGTCGCGTCGCCGCTGCCGGTATAGGTGAGCAGAATTTCATTCTCGCCGTTTTTGATGACGCCCGAACGCGCCAGCGTAAAATCCTGCGTGCGAAAGCTGTTGCCGGGAATGACAAATTCGTTGATCGGCTGCTGATTGAACGTCACGGCCATGCGATGCGGTGTGCTGGAGAAATACTGCGCATAAAATCTAAAGAGAATGCGCCCGGTGGCATCGGTGACAGGATCAGGAAGTTGAAGCTTGTACGTTCTGGTGTTCGTGTTCGATCGGGTGCCGAAATCATAGCCGAACCAGGTTTGATCCGATTCGAACAGCGGATTCAATTCCTCTTCATTATAAACATATTGTTGAAAACTGGTCGCCAGGGTTTGTGCGACAGCAAAGGGCAACGGCGCGCGACTCGACATGCGCTTGCCGGTGCTGCCATCACTGTACGGTGTGACCGAGAGAAAATAGAAATTATCAAAACCGAACTTATTGAGATAATGTCTCATCTGGCCGCTGGTGGTGTCGAACTCGAAGCCGTCAACGCCGCGGCCATAAAACAAAATGAAATCGCTGGGATCAAAACGGCCGTCGCCGCCGTCGGAGACATAGATTGCATTTTCGACCAGGCCTTCCGGGCGTGGGTCAAACAGGCCGCGCGGCAATCCCTTTCCGCCGTTGTTGAACAGACGGATCTGCGCCGGCTGCACGGAGGTGAGATCGATGCCTGCACCTGCCAGCGCCTGGCCGGTGATGCGATACATGCCTTCCGCGCGCAGCGCAATTTTATAGAGCGGGCCTTCGGCGAATGGCGAGGCAGCTTTGCGCAGCGTCTGGGTCTGCCGTGGCAGCCGGAATTGCCGGGCTTGCTCATAGTTGAAAATCAAATTGCGGTAAAACGTTTCTTCCACCTCGGAACCGCCCGCAGGTGTAAATGTGAAACTCGTGGCTTGCCCAGGATCTCGGCGAGCTTGGTCGAGTCGCTCGCTGCCGGCATGGCGCACGATAAGGCGAAGCTCTTGGTAAATTCTGAGAGTCTTTTGGGCGGGATTGTATTGCACCGGCGACACCACTACACGCACAACGCGTTGCTGGCGAAACAAGTCG
>QEVD01000687.1 GCA_003576975.1 Candidatus Zhuqueibacterota bacterium | reverse complement strand
TATGTCGGTAAGAAGTCCGTCATCAAAATGGGCGCAAAAATCTATGAAGGCACTTCCATCGGGACGGTGTGCAAAATCGGCGGCGAAGTCGATGCCTCCATCATTCACGGCTTCAGCAACAAGCAGCATGAAGGCTTTCTCGGACATGCGTATCTCGGCGAGTGGGTCAATCTCGGCGCAGATACCAACAACAGCGATCTCAAAAACAACTACAGCAGCGTGAAGGTTCACATTGACGGAAAAATGGTGGACAGCGGGTCGCTGTTCGCGGGATTGTTCATGGGCGATCATGCCAAAAGCGGCATCAATACCATGTTCAACACCGGCACAGTGGTGGGCGTGATGAGCAACGTTTTTGGCGCGGGCTATCCGGCCAAATTCATTCCTTCGTTCACTTGGGGCGGAGCAGAGTCAAGCGAAACCTATGCGCTGGACAAGGCGCTCGAAGTCGCCCGCCGAGCAATGACGAGGCGCAAGCAAAATCTAACGCCCGTGCAAGAAGCTATATTGCGCCATGTGTTTGAGATAACTCGCTCAGAAAGGGCAGTAAGTTAATCAGTTCGGTTTTCTCAAAACCGGTAAATTACTTAACTCTGTTTATCGAAAGATAGGCAGAGTTTTTATTTTTAGGTAAAAATGAAAATTTAGTTAAAAATTTACTTGTTTTGACAAACTTGCTGTTATATATTTGCGCCAATTTATTTAAAAAATTAATTAAAACTGCACTTCTATATAAATTTATAAACTAAATCAATAAAATTATAACCACAGTGCGGCTGGAAAACCATTTCACAGAAAGGGCATCCTATGAAAACCCCATCGTCGCGGGCGATGTGGCGTGGATGCTCACGGCCACCGGCCTGGTTTTGCTCATGACGCCCGGCTTGTCATTTTTCTATGGCGGCATGGTGCGAACCAAAAACGTCATTTCCACCATGCTGCAAAGCTTTGTTGCGCTGGGCGTCATCAGCATTCTGTGGGTGGTGGTGGGATTCAGCCTGTCGTTCGGCGACAGCTTGGGCGGGTTCATCGGTAATCCGTTGACCTACTTTATGTTCAGCGGTGTGGGCGGAGCAACGCATCCGGATTTGGCGCCCACGATTCCCCTGGTCTTGTTTGCCCTTTTTCAACTGAAATTTGCCATCATCACACCCGCGCTCATCACCGGCTCGTTTGCCGAGCGCGTGCGCTTTTCGAGCTACCTGCTTTTCATCTGCTTGTTCAGTTTGTTTATTTACAGCCCGCTCGCGCATTGGACCTGGCATCCCGAGGGCTTTTTACGGCAGTGGGGCGTGCTTGATTTTGCCGGAGGTACGGTGGTTCACATGTCCGCCGGTCTGGCGGCGCTGGCCGGCGCGTTGGTTTTGGGGAGAAGAAAAGATCATTCCGCGCGCGAACCGCATACGCCGGCAAACATTCCATTCGTCATTCTTGGCACGGGCATGCTGTGGTTCGGCTGGTTCGGCTTCAATGCCGGCTCTGCGCTTGCCGCGTCGGAGACGGCCACGTTGGCGTTTCTCAACACCAACACCGCTTCGGCTGCTGCCATGCTCGCGTGGATTTTGTTCGACGGTATTCGCGGCCGCAAGCCTTCGGCATTGGGCGCGTGCATCGGCGCGGTTGTCGGGCTTGTGGCGATCACGCCTGCGGCAGGTTATGTGACGGTGGGCGCAAGTATTCTTATTGGCACGCTGGCAAGCATTGTGAGCAATTATGCCGTGCATTTAAAATCGAAATCAACGCTTGACGACACGCTCGATGTTTTCCCCTGTCACGGGGTGGGCGGCATCATGGGCATGCTGGCCACCGGCCTTTTCGCGCAGGGCGTGGGATTGCTGTACGGAACGTCGCAGGTTTTCCTGTATCACTTGCTCGCGATTGTAATCGTAAGCGCGTTCAGCTTCGGCGGGTCGTTTGTTTTATACAAACTGACGGATATGTTGATTCCGTTGCGCGTGCCGCTGGAACAGGAAGAAATCGGTTTGGATATTAGCCAGCATGGCGAGACCGTGGGCGGCGAGGCCATCAGCAATGGCAACGGGCGAAAGATCGTAATCGCGCCAGCAGTGCATACGACGTAACGAGGCGTAACGTGCAATACCTAAAATTGCAAATGTTCTGTCACGGCTTGGCCGTGGCATTTGGTACGATGAGTCCGGACTCACACCGTGGCAGAACATGCGCAACCGGAATCTCGCATTTTGTTCTGGTCGCCGGAATCCGCAAGTAGAGGCCTCAAAGCTCAAACCTTCGCGCTAATCCGAGCATCCCGCCCCAGATCCCCTCATTTTTAGTCACGCCACGCGTAACGGACAATTCGAGATTCATAGCTTTCAAAAGCCAGCTCACGCCCGCGCGCGCCACGCCGCGCGCTTCTGTGCCCACCGGAATGATATTGCGTGTGGTGAGATAGCCGTTGATTTCTCCCGCAAACTGAAGTCGCGACCCGGCGCGATACGATACGCCCAAACCATAAGTCAAAACATCATTCTGCTCGTCGGTTTCAACCGGCGCGGTGAGAATGCCCATACCAACTTCTCCGAACAGCAAAAATTTTTCGAACTTCTGCGAGAGCATCGCCGCTAAAAACACATCCGTCGTGTTTGTGCCAATGCCTTTCTTTTGAGTGGAATTCGGCAATCTGGTTTCAGCGCGCATGCCAAAGGCTGTGGTTTGTGCTGCGTTTTGCGCGATGCGCACGATCGTGCCCACGGAAAAATCACCGGCGTCAGATGTCGTTCCGCCGGTTGGAAAACCCGCTTTGGGTTGTGAGCTTGTTTCGTCGATTTCAAGTTGTTGCCGGATTGCGCCGCGAATCTGAATCACAACGTTTGAAGACGCGCCCAA
>QEVD01000686.1 GCA_003576975.1 Candidatus Zhuqueibacterota bacterium | reverse complement strand
TGGCGTCCGCGCAAAGCAGCAGTAATGGGTGCGGGTACCGTCGGGTTGTTGGCAACACTCGCCTTGCGCTTGCGCGGACTCGAAGTCGTGACACTTGGCCGCACGCCCAAGCCTTATCTCAACTCGGAACTAATCGAAGCGATTGGCGCGCGTTACGAGACGACGGTGGATTTGCCGATTGTTGAAAGTGCAAAAAAGTACGGCCCGTTCGACCTCATCTTTGAGGCGACCGGCGCCTCTTCGGTAGTGTTTGAGAGCATGCAAGCGCTCGGCAAAAACGGCGTACTGGTGCTTTCCAGTATCACTGGTGCCAACAAGATGATCGAAGTGCCGGCGGACAAAATTAATCTCGAATACGTGCTGGGCAACAAAGTCACCGTCGGCACGGTCAACGCGAATCGCGAATACTTTGAAATGGGCGTGAAGGACATGGCTCATGCCGAAGCGGAGTACCGCGGCTGGCTCAAGCGCCTGCTCACACATCCGGTCAAAGGCTTGGAAAATTATCAGGACCTGTTGAACCAACTAACCACGGCCAAGGGCGCTATTAAAGTATTCTGTGAGGTCGCAGAGTTATAATTCAAGTAGAGACGTTTAAATTCGTAAATAGAACACAAGACCCCATTTGTCCGTGGCGGACACGGTGGGGTTATCTGTTTATTTTCGCACTGATTCAGGAAGCCGATCCTTTATTTCGGGGGTGAAAATTCTTCTTCCATTCCGTGTAAGTTTTCTTATTTTGGGTCGACAAATCGGTGACCGGCTGATCTCGATTCTGATACTTGCCAATAACACTTGACGACATCACTTCGAGCTGAGGCAACCGCAAGGGCGGATCACTAAATTTTATGAGCGACGAGTTTTTATGACTTTAAAAATGAGATTTAAAATCTGGCTGGCGCATAAGCTGCCCACTTGCAAGGAAGTGACACGTATGGCCTCAGATGTTATGGATCGAAGGCTGCCGCTTAAACAGCGAATCCAGATGAAACTGCACTTTATGACGTGTAGTTTGTGTTTACGATATTTTCAGCAACTGCAGCTCATGCGAGAAATGGCGCACCAGCAGGCAGGGCAAATTGAGGAAATGAATCCCTCCGCGAATCCTTCCCTCCCCTCGGCAACGCGCGAGCGTTTCAAACGCATGCTCAACAGCTCTGCGCCGGAATGAAGGCAAAATGACAGCCGTTGTTGTAGGGTAGCGCGTTGAAGCGCCGACGCATTTGCGGCAACCGTTTCTGCACGTGCGATGTGAGATTATCACAATCGCAGACGTGATGCAAAATCCCATCGTAAAAATCGCCCAGAAAACGGGCTTTGCTTATGGTGGGATTTTTGTTTTAGGCCGTCAAAAGGCCGCATCAAACAACGGCGCCTGTAAGGATTGAACCGTGCAAGCGACCAAATCATGAACAAATCCATGCAGGTAACGAGCTAAAAAAGAGGAAGATCATGGCCACTATTCTGCTCAATGAATCCGACCCCAGCCGGAGACATTTGCTGCGAGCGCGGCTGCAACGGCAGGGCCACAAGGTCTGGTCCGCGAGCCATCTCAATGACATCGTCGCATTGCTTCACGACGTTGCCGTCGATCTCATGATTATTGATCTCGATCACCAAAATCTCGACGAGCTGGTCGCTTTTGCCGACCATTGGAAAGGCATCAAAATCCTGTTCCAAACCAGCACGGCAGCACCGTTGCAGGACTTTCGCTCGTGGATGGCGGATCAGTTTGTCTACAAGTTTCACGATAGTGAAAACCTTACGCTTGCAGTGGCACAGCTTTTACACAAAAAATCCCCTCGGCCGGGAATCTTGAAAAAGACGAAGGCCGGTCGTATCGCGGCGCGATTCGCAATGGCGTAACAATGGCTCGAAACGAACGGCCTCGGCGGCTGGGCAAGCTCAACCGTCGCCGGCGCGCACACGCGGCGCTATCACGGCTTGCTCGTCGCGGCAACGCATCCGCCAGTGGGGCGCATGGTGCTGTTGTCCAAACTCGATGAAACCATCGTGGTGGCCGGGCAGCGCTGTGAGTTGGGATGCAATCGCTATCCCGGAGCGGTGCATCCGCGCGGTTTTGAATATCTGCGTTCTTTCGAGAAGGATTTGTTTCCGGTTTTTGAATATGAAGCCGGCGGCGTGCGGCTGCGCAAAACTATCGCTGCCGTCAACGGCGAAAATACGACGCTCGTTTTGTATGAGATTTTGACCGCATCCTCGGCATTCTCGTTCGAGTTACGGCCGTTCATTGCCTATCGTGATTATCACAGCATG
>QEVD01000685.1 GCA_003576975.1 Candidatus Zhuqueibacterota bacterium | reverse complement strand
CAGGGAGAAGATCAACAACAAAGCTGCGAAGCCGAGACGCGCCTGTCCGCACCGAGCGTCTTATTCTTCATCCATGAAAATGGCCCTCAGATACGATCTTGTTCACGACGGGCAGCCCGGGACGGGCTGGTTCGTTCATGAACTCACGGCGAGAGGGGGAACCTTCGCCGCAAGTGATCACGCGCAGCATTAACCGAATCGGAAAATTGTAAGTAGATCGCGCGATGGTAAGACGGCGCAATGTAACGCGCCAGTGCCTGATTGTCAAGTTCGAATTTGTCGCTTCGGAGTTTTTGCTTGACTTTGTGTCGCATAATTTGCAATATCAGCCGCAATAAAGCCAATGCACTGCACCGCTGAACATCAACACACCAAACGCTTACCTGAGGATCAAGGCCTATGTGCGCGGCCAGTACTTTTTACTGGAGGAAAAGTCTATGAAGCGGCCTGTTGATATTGTATTGGCAATCTTGTGCCTCGCCAGTCTCATTCGCCCGTTTAGCGGCGACTCCAATCTCATGGAAATCATCGGTTACCTCGCCATCGCTCTGCTCTCCGCCTCACTCATCGTCGTGCTGCATCTCCGCCCCAATCAAACGCCTGAGCCTTTTGCCATGGCGCCGTCTTCAATAGACAGCCGTCCGATGGCAAAACGTTCGAGGACCAAACGGGTGAAGGCCGAAAGCGCGGTTTAATTTTACACCGGCATTTGGTTTTGATTTTGGCAATCTCGTCGTTGCACAAGCACAAAGCTTAAGCATATCCTGCGCATCTTTGCGAGTGTGCAACGAGGTTGGGGCCTATTGTTGTTCTCCTCTCTTCTGAGCACAATCTTTATCCTCATTCTCCCAACAACAACTTGACTTTTTTGCGAAAGTTCGTTAGGTTTTGCCGCTCTAACGAAGCCAATCCCCATTGATCTCAGGCTGGGTGGCGGCAAAAAAAACGGAACAATGTCCGGAGGCATCTGTTTCTGTCTTGGCTATTTGGAGGTGAAATTGTAATCATGTTGCTACGTTATCAGCGTTTCGTTGCAAGTAGTCTGATTGTTTTTGTTGCCGGTTTCCTGTTCGTCGCTGCTGCGGCCACAGATGAAGTTTGGCACAAATCCTATGAAAACGGCAAGCAAGCAGCCGAGCGCGGAGACTGGAAAAGCGCCGCAGCTTATTTTGCTGCCGCGCTTGGGCAAAAAAGCAATGACACCAACAAAATACGCGCATACGGCGCCGTTTTCATTCAGTATTATCCCAATCGCGAATTGGGCATCTGCTATTATCATCTCGGCGATATGGAACGCGCCCGCCAATATCTACAACTCTCGCTGCGGCAATCGTCGTCCTCCCGCGCCACAGAATATTTGAACAAAATTACTGCCGGGCAAGCGCCGCCGCCGACTCCCGTTCCGGCGCAACCGGCAGCAACCACGCCTTCCTCAAAAACGCCCAAGCCTGCGGCCGAGCCTTCGACGACAATCATTGGCGATCGTTTGAGCATTGCCATTTTGCCGTTCGAGACCAAGGGCATCGGCGGCGAATTGGGTGAGATCGATTTGCTCGACAAAATCACCACGGTGTTTTTCAATTTGCATCGCTTCAAAGTCATCGAGCGTGCGCAATTGGAAAAAGTTCTGAGCGAGCAGCAACTCGGTATGACGGGCGTGATCGACGCTTCCACCGCCGCCGAGATCGGCAAAGGCATCGGTGTTGACGCCGTGGTGTGCGGCAGCATCGCGCGCACCGGCAATGCCGCCAGTATCGACGCGCGCCTGATTGATACCGAAACCGCGGCGATTATCACCGCGCAAGACGCCTATGCCAATGGCCTCAATCTGCCCGCCCTCAGCCAGATGATTCAAGAAGCGGCAAATAAAATCAAAAATGATTTACCCCTGATCACCGGCTATGTGATTCAAGCCGAGCAGGATCGTCTCACGCTCGATCTTGGCCGCAGCCGCGGCATTCGCAAAGGCATGAAATGCCACGTCTATCGCGAAGGCGAGCCGATTGTGCATCCCGTCACCAAAGAAGTGATCGGCAAGGGC
>QEVD01000078.1 GCA_003576975.1 Candidatus Zhuqueibacterota bacterium | reverse complement strand
CAATGGCAGCGCCAGAAAAAAAAGCGTTTTGTTGAGAAGTTTTCCCAACTGCTGCCAGCGCGCCTCGTCCTTTCCGTGAAAATACGAGAGCGCGGGTATGACGGCGCCAATGAGGATGTCGGGCAATGTCAATGCCAGGGCCATCAATTTCATGCCAGCCTGGTAAATGCCGACGACATAATCGCCTTTCCACAGCGCGAGCAAAATGGTGTCGAGCTGGTAATAGCAGGCTTCGAACAGCAAATGTGCGCCAAAGACCCAGCCTTTGCGCACCACGTCGCGACATTCCGCCAGGTTGAGGCTGCGCACGGCGCGGGGCCGGACGAAGCGCACGGTTATGGCTGCGGCGATGATCAATCCCAAAAATCTTGTGCCCGCAAACATCGCAGCAAACAGCCAAAGATGCGCGTGCAGCACGCCGAGCACAACCAATCCCAGCAATAAAACGAGATTCTCGACGAAGGAAACCCAGGTTTCATAGCGAAACTGTTCAAGCCCCTTGAACAGCGCAAAGAGAAAATTCGTCAGCGCATTGCAGGCCGTGCTGAAGCTGAAAATGTAAATCAGCCAGCGCGTCGTTTCGCTGAACTCGTGAAACGCGGGCAGGAGCCACATGCCAGCGATGGCGAGGCCGGCGAAAAAAAGCTTTACTGCGGCAAAGCTGCGAAACAGCGCGTCAATGTGCGGGCGCTGCCGCGCCACTTCGGTGGTGAATAACAAATCGAGGCCGAAATCGGCCACCAGTAAAAAAAGCGCGGCCAGCGTGTGCGCAATCGTGAACTGGCCAAATGCTTCAGGACCGTAAAACCGCGCGAGGCCGAGAAACAGCAGCGCGTTGGTGAAAAGCCGTATGCCTGCTGACAGCAGCAGAAAAATCGAATTCCAGCGAAGGCGTGCAGCTAATTCCATGGATATGCGCCGATCAAGGGTGGCTCAGATTCCCGCCAGGACGATGCGGTTCAAACAGATTGAAATGGCCATGGCACTTCAATCTCCCAGGCGCGTGACTTGGTATAAAAACGTGAACATCACGACGACATAGAAATGCGCCAGCAGGGCGATGGTGGCGAAGTGCATGCGTTTTTTTACCTGAATCCAAAGAACCGTGCACAGAAAACCGAGTAGAAAAGGCGTCACCAAGATACCGGCAATGCCATAATCGGAGTGTATTTCACGCAAATATGTGCCGGTATTGGTCGCAATCGGAATGTTGTAAAATTTTTGAAAGTAAGGTGTTTCATCGGCAATGCCGAGCCGTGATAGAATTCGATAAACCGGAGCGAACGTTGTCGCGCCGGGAAAAGATGGTTCGCCGCCGGCCTTCCAGTAGGCGTTGAAGACGCCGACATGGGAGCTGAGATACAAATAAATCGAGGGCGTGATGAAGGCCTGTTTTTCCAGTTTGTTCAATGCCGTGCTGGCGCCGTAAAAACGTTCGACCGCGCCGCGATAGCTGCGCACGAATTCCGCCGCACTCCACAAGAACGCCAGCAGAAAGCCCAGCGCAAGTATTTGTTTGACTTTGCTGGCGGGCCGGAAATTTTTGATGTGTGAGGAGGCATGCTTGGTGAGAAAATAGGCGCTCAGAAAGAGCAGGCCGGAGAGCAGAATTTTTACCCGGCCGCCTTGCGCAATATCACCCAGAATGGCGGCAGCCAGCGGAAAAATGATGATGCCCTTGACTTTTCCGGCGCGCGCGCTATAAAGCCCCGTTAGAAAAACCGCGGCCAGACTGAGGGAATCAAGATAAGGAATTTTATCTGAGAGCTTTCCCGCAACCGTCATGCTGTAGATGGTGCGGCCATTGATCAGAACGCCAATAATCCCGCCGAATTTTTCGATCAAATGCTTCCATTGATACAAGACGGCAAGCAAAGCAACAGTTGATAGCGCCAAAATCGCAACGACGAAAAGCCGTTGTTCGAGAACAGACAAACTCGAACGAACGCTGGAAGTCGCGCCCGAACGGGAGGCATTGTCAGGAATGCCTGCTGCCGCCGGGGCGAGCATCAGCATCGTGGAGCCCAAAGCAAATGCCAGCCACGCATATAAAATGATCATCCAAACTTCGAGAGTGAGCGGGGTGTAGTCAATCAATCGCCATTCAAACAGCGCTAATCCTGTTCCCCAAATCGCCGAGTATAACGTGAGATGATTGAACCAATGTCGAAACAGCAGGCGGCCGCTGAAGACGCCGACGAAACCGAATAACACAAATAAAAGAGGATGAATTTGCATAAGCTATTCGACTCTGGCAAAATAGTACACGGCAGAATCGCCGCGCTTTTCAGCGTTCAATCTTTCCGCCTGCGCCTTGAAGTTCGCGATTTCCTGTTTTGAAAAAAGCGTTGTTTCCCGGTTAACCATGTATGATTTGCCCGACATCAAAGGTATGTCTTTGCAATATTGTTCGCTGCCCCAAAACTGAAAATCACTGGAGTCATACCGTGTTTTCGTCAGTTTCAGCCCGGCCTGATTCGCCAGTAATTCGATGCTTTTCTCGGAATGAATGAAAAGATGTCGCGGCGCATCCAGTTGCACCCAGTTCACGCCATAATGCTCCCAGGCATAGGATGACACCGTCGGCGTGCGGATCAGGCAGGTCCCATTTGGAGACAACAAGCGCGCCGTGTGTTGCACTGTTTCTAGCGGATCTGCCAGATGTTCCAGAACGTGGTGAAACATGATGAGATCCCAGGTTCCACCCACGTCAAAAAATAGTTGTTTGATAATACGCAGGCCGTTGGCGAACTCGAGATCCTTTTCCAAAAAGGGATCGATTCCCATCGTGTTCATAAAACCGAGATTTCTCAAATCCCACAGCAAAACACCGGCGCCGCAGCCGACGTCCAAAATTCTCGCATCTTTTCTTAAATTTTCGATGCCGGACAGGCTGAGTAAATTCTCATTCGGGAACCTCCGATACAGCCGCTTGCCGAGCATTCCTCTGCCGCGCACGGCATAACGATCCCGGAGTTTTTTCATCACCTTTTGCGCCGGGTTATAGTTCTTGGCGCCCGGCAATTGCGTGAAGCTGTAGTAATCTGCGGGATAATATTTTGACAGATCGGCGGGAATTTCCGCGATTTGCAGGCAACCGCAGTGGGAACACTCAAAATAGGAAAACCATTCGCGATAACCGAACATCATTTCGCGCACGCGATAGGTTTGATGATGGCCGGCATGCCCGCAAATTTTGCACGTCATAAACCGCGTCGATCTTTTTCTTCCGAGGCCGTTGCCCCCAGCAACTTGCGATAAATTGAGCCATGCCGGAGCTCCTCCGCCATCGCGCCCACCTTCCAGTTGCGTTCCTTTTCGCGCTCATAGATCTCGCGGATAAATGCCCAGGCCGTGCTGAACATGGCGGCGAGAAAGACGAAAATCAGCACGATGAGAGTGCGGTGCGGCCGCTTTTTCCGTTCCGGCGGCACGGCTTTGTCGAGCATTAACACGACGGGTGTGTCTTTGTTCTCATCGATCTTTGCCTGCTCGTACAACGGCAATAAAAATTCCATCAAACGATTTTGAATTTCGAAATCACGGAAGCGCCGGATGTATTCGGTTCCCAGCTCGGGCACGTCTTTGAATGGAACGAAAAAATTGAGCGAGGATTTGTTGAACCAGTCCTCCGTGCCGTATTTGATTTCGCTCAGTTTTCTGTTCATCTCGGCCAGTTCGAGCTGCAAGGCCTGCGCCCGGGGATTCTCCGCGCCGAACACGCGCTTGGCAATGTCGAATTCCATTTGCTTTTGCACCTGCGCCGATTTCAACTCGGCCGCGGCTTTGATGGCGCTTTCGGTTTGCTCAGGCAGCGCGTAGATGCCGTATTTTTGCTGGAAAACTTTCAGGCTGTCCTCGGCGCTGCGCAGATCGTCGATATTTTGACGGTAGCGTTTTTCGATGAATTCGCGATTATTGCGCGCCTCCGTGCTTCCCAATTGCCGGCTGATTTCGTTGAGCAACTCGACAAAATAATTTGCCATGTCAGCCGCACGCTGCGGGCTTTTGTCGTAAACCGTAACCGTGATGTTGCCCTCGGTCGCAATATCAAATTCGACATTCTCGCTCAGTGTACGAATGGCCTCTTCAACAGAGTTCTTGCGGCTTTCATAAACCTTGACGAGATCGAACTTCTGCACCACACGTTCCATCGCCGAGCGGCTCTGCAAGATCGCGATGTAGCTGTAGGCCTCCGACGAGCCGCCCAGACGCACACCCAATCCCGCCAGGTTTTTGAACAGCGACGAAGCGCCGCCTTCCAACATGCTCAACAATCCGCCGGGACGTTTGGGCGGCAACACCGAGGCGGTGGCGGCATACCAATTCGGCATGAGCAACACGATGCCGGCAGTCAACACGCCGGTGATGAGAATGCTAAGCAGAATGACTTTGCGCCGCTTGAAAAGAATGTAGAGATAGTCGAACAAATAGTTTTGCTTGGGTTGCCCGTCTACCCGGTCATCAAGATTATAAGAATTGTTATTGTCGGTCATGGAAAAAAACTCACGTTTATCGTCTCACGGCCATCGCCGCGATTATAAGAGTTGCCACTTGCGAGAAAATCAAAAGGTTTTGGGTAAGCTTGACGCGCCCGGCCAGCGGCACGATGATGGTATCACCCCGGCGCACTTCGAGATTTGCGCCTTTTTCCGTTTTGTTGGTGCCGTTTCGCACAACAGTGATGTTCTTCAAGTCTGCCATATCCTGCGTGCCGCCGGCGAAGCCGACATAATCGACGGCCTTATAGCCCTCGACATAGGGAATATTGCCGGAATTTTTCACCGCGCCGTGGACGTAAACATACTCCTTCACGCTGGTGGCAACGATGCGATCGCCGTTTTCCAATTTCATGCTGCCGGAGATATGATGATCCGCGCCGTTGCCGAACAAATTCACCGGCATCGGCGGTTGCTCGCCGCGAATTAAATAAATCCTGTGCAGGTCGGTCCAGCGTTGAATGGCCCGCACGCGATAGAGCAACTCGAGCACAGATTCATTTTTGGCAATTTGGTGCGGGCCAAGTTGACTGACCGTACCTTCAAGAAAAACCGTGTTACCCGTCAAGGCAATGCGAGGAACGTAGATGAGGTCGCCGCCACGCACATGAGGATCCTGGCTGATATCGCCCTCATAATAAAGCTTGTACATATCGAGCGTATCGATCGTGCCATCGGCGTGGCGCACTTCCACGCGGCGCTGGTCGGCCCAGTCCGTCCAACCTTCGGCTTGTTGGACAAAGTAAGAAATGCGATCGACGGCCGTGGCGTTGAACGAGCCGGGCGCCTGTACCTCACCGAAAATATGCGCGCGCACCAGCCGCAATTGCGTCAAGTCTGTTGTGACCGAGATGTTGCGAGGATTGTATTTGGCTTCGCAAGCGCGACTGACCTCCGCTCGCACAGCTTCCAGGGTTTTATTGTTGACGTCAATCGTGCCGACGCTCGGAATGATGAGCCTGCCTTCCGGTGTGACGGAGGCGGAAATGCCGTTGTCGTCGCTTGAGGGTCCCCAAAAGCTGATGCGTAAAACATCTCCCGGGCCGACGCGGTAAACGGCGGGATCAACCGCGCCTTCGATGGCTTGGGGAAGCGGCCGTTGTTCGCTTTGCCGTTGAAGATGTTTTGCAAGCTCTTTCTCGTCGATCTGCGGCGTATCTTTGGATTGGCCGGTGAGGAGGTTGGCAGCAACCAGAAGAATGAGAACGGTGAATTTCAGCAACTTCATATGTGTGAGAATGAACTCCTTGCAGTCAAGGTGGCGGTAAAAAGAGATTTTTTAAAGAGCGAAATATAGCGCTACCGCCCAAGCATGTCAAGCGGATTTCTTCGCGTTTTTTTGAAAAGGATCGTGCCGCAAACCTGTACATGATCACATCAGCCTTTTGCGGCACAGCGTGAACTCGCCAAAATCTACTTCAACAAAGCAACGCCCATGAATTTGCGCAACACTTCCGGCACGATGATCGTGCCTTCTTCGGTCTGGTAATTTTCCATGACGGCAATGATCGTGCGCGGCAGCGCCAACCCGGAAGCATTGAGCGTGTGCACGAATTGCGGCTTGGCGCCCGGTTCCGGCCGGAAGCGGATGTTCGCACGGCGCGCTTGAAAATCTTCGAAATTCGAACAGGACGATACTTCCAGCCACTTTTGCATGCCCGGCGCCCACACTTCGAGATCATAGCATTTCGCTGCGGCAAAACTCATATCGCCGCTGCACAACAGCAGCACGCGATAGGGCAAGCCGAGCAACTGCAAAACTTCTTCCGCGTTTTGCAGCAGTTTTTCATGTTCCTCATAGCTTGTCTCCGGCCGCACGAATTTGACCATCTCGACTTTGTCGAATTGGTGCAAGCGCATCAAACCCTTGGTGTCCTTGCCGTAAGCGCCGGCTTCGCGGCGGAAGCAGGGCGTGTATGCCGTATAATTGATCGGCAGCGCTTCGCCCGGCAGCATTTCACCGGCCAGCAGATTCGTGACCGGCACTTCTGCGGTGGGAATCAAAAACAAATCATCCGCCTCGACGCGATACATGTCATCTTCCATTTTGGGGAGCTGCCCGGTGCCGAACATGGCCTGCCGGCCGACGACAAAAGGCGGAGAGACTTCGGTGTAGCCGTGCTTTTCGACATGCAGGTCGAGCATGAAGTTGATCAGGCTGCGTGCAAGTTTTGCGCCTCTGCCATGAAAATTGACGAA
This sequence comes from Candidatus Zhuqueibacterota bacterium, assembly GCA_003576975.1. Classification (GTDB taxonomy): domain Bacteria; phylum Zhuqueibacterota; class Zhuqueibacteria; order Zhuqueibacterales; family Zhuqueibacteraceae; genus Coneutiohabitans. The sequence goes on along the minus strand of QEVD01000078.1, from coordinate 9,450 downwards.
GAACGATCCCGAGACTTTCGCGCCGCCCTCGAAATCGATGAGGCGCAAGGATTCATTCAATTCCCAATGCGGTTTAGCCTGGAATTCGAATGTCGGCAGTTCACCCCATTGCCGCACCACGACATTGTCAGCCGCGCTTTTGCCAACGGGCACACTTTCATGTGGCAGGTTCGGAATGCGAATTTGTAATTGATACAGTGCCTCTTCGACCTGCTTGAGATCGTTATCCAGCGTTTTGATTTGATCGGAGACTTGTTTCATTTCGGCCATTTGGCTGGAAGCATCCTGGCCTTGTTTCTTGCTCTTTCCGATTTCTTCGGAGACGCGGTTGCGCAGCGCTTTCAATTCCTCGGCTTTCAGCAAAATTTGCCGGCGCTTTTCATCAAGCTTGGGAAATTCGGACAGATCGATTGCAGCATTTTTCTTTCGAACGCCTGCTTCCACCTGCGCGAAATTATCGCGAATAAATTTGAGATCGAGCATATTGCTCCTGCGGGTTGTTTTGAGGTTGCCGCATCTCTACTGAAGACGCCTGGCAAACCATATTAAAATTCAAAGGCCAAAAATATTGAAGCAACGCCTCAAAAGCAAGCTGTTCGTGTAGGCTGCGACGGGCCAGGGTTGAACGGCAACAAAATTGAGAAGTCGTAATTTCGTTTGCATCAATGTAATGTTGTGATGTATCTTGCCACCAATCATTGCGGGTGCAAGTGAGGCATAGTTTTGGCGTCTTGAACGTTGATCCTCAGGAGAGTTATGTGAGTGTGCTGCAAGATCGAGTTGCCTTCGTAACCGGCGCAAGCAGCGGCATCGGCGAAGCCACGGCTTTTGCGCTTGCCCGCGCGGGCGCCAAGGTCGCGTTGGCGGCCCGCCGCAAAGATCGCCTCGGAAACCTTAAAAAGCGTATTACCGATCTTGGCGGCGAAGCCATCATTCTTCAAACCGATGTCACCGATCATGCGGCCGTGCAAGCGGCCGTGAAGCAGACGATTAAAAAATGGGGCAGCCTCGACATTCTCGTCAATAATGCCGGCGTTATGCTGCTCTCGTTTATGGACAAATTGAAGCTGGAAGAATGGTCGCACATGATCGACGTGAACGTGAAAGGCGTGCTGCACGGCATTGCGGCGGCGCTGCCGGTGATGTGTGAACAACGCCGCGGCCACATCATCAATATTTCTTCGGATGCCGCCATTAAAGTCTTTCCCGGTTCCGCGGTGTACAGCGGTAGCAAGGCCGCGGTGAACTGGATTTCCGAAGGGCTGCGCTTCGAACTGGCGCGCGAGAAAATGCCGGTGCGCGTGACGACCATCATGCCCGGCAGCGTCAGCACCGCGCTGGCTTCCCACGTGACCGACCCTGATGTCTTCGCAGCTTTCAAAATGTTCGCGAAATTCCAATTTATGCAGCCGGAGGATGTGGCGGAGGCCGTGCTTTATGCGCTGACCCAACCGGCGCACGTGGACATCAATCAGATTCTTGTGCGACCCACGGAACAAGCGACCTGAAATAAAAAACCCCGACTGGTAACCAGCCGGGGTCGATTTTGTCAAGTCGAGAGCAATTACTTGCCGACGCGTGTCACGTTCGAAGCAAGCAAGCCTTTGGGGCCACGCTCAACATCAAACTGCACTTTTTCGCCTTCGGACAAGGTTTTAAAGCCGTCGCCCTGGATGGCCTTAAAGTGTACAAAAACATCTTCACCGCTTTCGCGCTGGATGAAACCGTAACCCTTGGCCTCATTGAACCACTTGACTGTTCCCGTTTCCATACTCTGGACGGTCCTTTCAAAAGATTAAAGCATGCCCTCGCGCCTCTTTAACAGTGCACGAGGAGGGATTAAAGCGTACAACTAGCTTTTGCCGCACCTGTTACCCAAACTTCGGATTTCGATTGAGACCGCGAAATTTGCGGGAGGGCAGAACCGGACGGATCGCTGGTTGACTGCAACATCCTTGGTAGCCATGATCCTCGGTGTAAGATGCAGGAAGGCTTCAACAGCGGACCGCAATCCAGATTAAAGCATACCCCGCCGAAACGGGGGGTGGCCCGACAAAGGGCGCAAAAACTGTGTACAGAACGTGCGGAAAAGATAAGTGCTATTTTTTTGAAATGCAAGCACAGATTTTCGCCTGGAAAAATTTGTAATCGCCGTGAAAGCTTGTTAGAATTGAGCTTACTCCGTTATGGAAACGTCATGTTTGTTTGCGACAAAACTATTCGCCTGCTGAACTCGCGGGTGACGTTCGATGCTGCCTCGCGCCAGGAATTGTGCTGCGTTTCGCACGCCCACGCCGACCATGCGCGGCCGCATCAACTAACCTATGCCACGCCGGCGACGGCAGCTTTGATGCAGGCGCGCTTGGGGCGTTTGCGCATCGAGTCCGCGCCCTTCGGCCATCCTGTTGAAATCGATCAGTATCGCATTTCATTTCATCCCGCCGGTCACATTCTGGGCTCAGCGCAGATCCTCGCCGAGCACCAGGGCCAGCGTTTGCTTTATACCGGCGACTTCAATTTGCAGGAAAGCGCAACGGCGGAGAAGCTTGAAATCGTCTCCGCAGATATCTTGATTATGGAATGTACCTATGGCCATCCGCGTTATCAATTCCCCGCGCGCGCCGAATTGATTGACCGGTTGTGCGGGTGGATTCACGCCGTATTGAAAAACGGTAGGATACCGGTGGTGATAGGATATGCCCTGGGTAAATCCCAGGAAGCAATGAAGATTCTCGCTGACAACGGATTCCAACTATGTGCTCATGGAACAATTATGAAGCTGGTAAGAGTCTATGAGAAGTTTGGACACGATTTCGGGACAGTCGAGCCGCTGCGAGGGAGTTCTATTTTGGAAGGAAAAGTTGTTGTCGTGCCGCGCCATGCAGAGTTGACGCGGGTGATCAACCGCATCCCCAACAAGCGCACGCTGTTTCTGTCCGGATGGGCGATACACGAGGGCTTCAAATATCGCTGCGGTGTTGATGAGGCAATCCCTCTTTCCGATCATGCGGATTTTAAAGGGCTGCTGGAATTCGTGCGGCGCGTCAATCCCAAGAAAATTTTCATCACGCACGGCCCGGCAAATTTTGCGGTATATCTGCGCCAGCTCGGCTACGACGCACAGCCGTTGCGCGCGGTGAAACAGGGCGAGTTGTTTTGAGCGATTGATGAAGCTTCTATTGTCTGAACGGTCACACTGATCGGGATATAAAGACTTCGGATTGATGATTGCGGATTGCGAAGATTGTGAGGTAAAGATCATCAATGATTTGCGAGGTAGAATCAACTCAAATGTTAAACTTGATATTCGCCAGGAGTTCTTTCATCTCTTGCTGCAACTGTTGCAGACTCTCAATTTCCTGTTGAATATCAGTCTTGAGCAGGCGAAAGCCGTTGCCTTTCATAGAGCAGTTTTCCTTCTCGTAAGATTATTTCTCGAAGCGGAGGCCGCGCATCTTCGAGAGGCACTGAATCAAGCTCAGCATCAGGCGGTAAAAAACTCCAAAGCTCTTTTAGGGCGGAGAAGTATCGTTTTGCCGGCAGGCCAGCTACCGCCAAATCAATATCCGAGCGCTCATGAATGGGCCGGCCGCCCGCGAGCGAGCCGAAGAGATAAACGGCCTCGACGCCATAATGCTGCGCCAAATGCGTGGCGCATTGTGAAGCGATTTCCCGCATACGCTCGGCGCGTCTGGCTCCTGCTTCGCGCCGGAGCGCCAGCCGGTTGCGCCAACCCTCAAGATATTCGTCATATTCGCTCATCATCAACCCGATTTAACGGGCCTAACGTAACCAATGCTTTGCAATTTTGCAACCGGTAAAGACTAAATATTTCTCACTAAAATTCGTATTCTCTATTGAAAAGCAAGGTTGGCTCTGCGTCGCTGTTCCGGTAGCCCGACTTTGCAGAAAAACGGAGCGGAGTTATTGTAGAGAATCCCAAAATCTCAAACGCCGAGCGCGAATTCGCCGAATTGATCGCCGCGCATCAACGGGATCTGGTGAACCTGGCCTATCGCTTCGTGGGAAATGTCGAAGACGCCAAAGATCTTGCGCAATGGGCCTTTGCCCGGCTTTGGCTGCACCGCGAGAATCTAAAAGCCGGGCGGGAAGTGTTTTATTATCTGCGCCGCGTTTTGGTGAATCTTTGTATCGATCATTTGCGCCGGCGCGAGCCGGTGAAAGAAGATCTGTCTGCCTCGGAAGATGCGCTGCTCGAGCCTGCGCCGGATCCGTTGCAAGCGCTCGAGATGCAGGAATGGCAAGCCCTGCTGGCGCGCAGCATCGCTCAACTCAAACCCAAACAAAAAGCCACGATCATTTTGCGCGATCTCGAAGGGTATTCCGTCGCCGAAACCGCCGCGCTGCTGTCATGCACGGAGAACAACGTGTTGTGCAATCTTCATCTGGCGCGCAAAAATGTAAAACAAAAAATGCAACAATGGTTATCGCCACATGAACTCCTGTCGTGAATTCGAACCCTTGCTTTCGCTTTATGCCAACGCCGAGCTGGAGGCCGAGCAGGCCGGCACGCTCGAGAAACATCTTGCCGGTTGCGCAAACTGCCGCCGGGAAGTAGCCTCCTATCAAAGACTTTCCCGGCAAATGGGCCAACTTCACCCCCCTGCAATTCCGGAGAATGTATTTGCCGATTTTAACGCCGGTGTTGCAGATAAAATTGCGCGCGGAGAGTCGTGGCGCGTGCGGGTCGTGGCGTTGATCGCCGTCGTTGCCTCTTATTATTCGCGCCGGCGAACGATGGTTTGGACGTCGCTCCTCGTCTTGATTTTGGCCGGGACATTCACCGCAAATTATTTCGCTCGAATGGCCGCGCCTATCCAACCGACGCTCACAGAATTACTGCAGAACCGGGATTGGGCGGGACTTTATTATGAATTGAGTTCGCCGCTTTCGCGCACAGCGAGGTTGCATGAGCCGGTTCCTGCTGGGCTTCTTCTCACGGTGTTGCACGAACTCCGTGAGGCGGCCGGACATGATCGGCGCCTACGCGCCGGATTGGAACAAATTCTCTCTCAGGTTCCGTTGCTAAAACACAAAACCACCGGCATCTCTCAGAGCGCCAATCGCATAGGCGTGATAGCCGCCGATGGTATTCGAATTCTCCAGCGAAACAACTCGTCCCGCACGAGCATGGCGCCGGTTGAGCGAAGCCTGTCACAAATTCCCCCGCATCAAGAGATCACCTTGAACGAGTTGATCGCCCAGACAAAATGACGCCGCTAATCCAGACACGCGCGCAGCGCTTACTTGTGCATGGCTAAAATTGAAAGGGTATTCTCATGAACCGAATTGTTTTGTTGATTGCCCTGCTTGCCATTTTCGTCATGAACGGCTGTCTTTTCATTGAAGCCGTGGAAGTTCGCATTCGCTTTCCGGGCAAGGATCAGCCGCCCGAAGTGACGCTCATTTATCACAATATATCGAGTGATGCCGAAAATCAGGAGAAACTCCAAAAGGATTTTGCCGAGTTGATCGAGTATTGGCAAAGCAAGCAGGATTCCGCCGAGTTGGCGGAGGATGGTCTGTTGCTCCAACAGCGGGACATCAATATCGTCGAAGGCAAGCTGCAGGTAAAAACGCAAGCGCTTCTGACCGGAACTATCTCAGAGGCTTTTGGCGAAGGCGGGCAAAGTATGATTGAAGCCGGTATTACTTCGAACGGCGAGCGCATTTTGATTATGGACGGCAAAGAAGCCGATGTCACCGCAACCAACGGCAAAGTGTACAAAACCGGCAAAAATTATGTTGTCGTTTGGCCCGAGGATTTGGCGGAAATTTATTGGATCCAGCGTATGCGCCACAGCCCGGACGATGTGAAACAGGCGCAGCGCAATCGCCCGGCATTCATCAATATGTTCAATCAGTATGTGCGGGCAGAGCACCAAAGCCGGGCCAAGTAGCGGCGTGCATCATCGCAACAGCACGATCTTGCGCGTCGCGGGTTGTTGCCGTCCCTGCAAATCCGTAAGATTGACGCGCATGAGATAAACCCCGCTGGCGGCGAATTCGCCCGCGGCATCGCGGCCGTCCCAGCGGAATTGTTGCATGCCGGCCTGTTGCCAAATAGTGGGCAGGCTGCGCACACGGCGCCCGGTTAAGTCGTAAATTACGAGATCAACATAAGAAGGCTTGGGCAGCTCGTAACGCAGTATCGTTCCGGGCTGCTGCGCCGGAGAAAACGGATTCGGGAAGCTTTGCAGCAATTGAAAACTGCCGGGGGCCTTTCCGTTTGAGGTAACGGCTGTGCCGGAGGCGGCGCGAATGGTTTTGCCGGCAACCCGTGCGCCGAACTCATCGACAATTTCCAAAAGCACGGAATCTGCGCCAAACACTGTGACCCGGCCATAAGCATCGTTGAAATTGCCCGAAGCCAGATTCTGCCCGCCGCTGTTCCAGATATTGAAACCGAACAATTCGAGCAACAATACCAAACGCGAGTTGGATTGCTCCAATGCGCCGGCCATCAATTCCGGCAAGCCGCCGTTTTGTCCGTCATCGATTGCGGCGGTGTGCGTGTCGCCACTGAGCATGATGACATTCTTGATTTGATTGTCATCGATAAATTGCAGCAAACGTTCCTGATCCGCCGGAAATCCCACCCACTTATCGGCCATGCCCAAACCGACGCGCAGCAGCGAGCCGGAGCCGTAACCCGGCACAAAGACGATGCTGTCTTGCAGCGCCACGGAGAGATCGATCACCGCGCGCAAGCCGCGATTGAATGGCACGGTGGTGACGATGAATTTCCAATCGGCCGTTGAGGCGCGCAATTCCCGCAGCAGCCAATCCATTTGATCTTCGCCCGGCAAATCGGAATAGCCGGCCAGCATGGAATGCGATTCATCCGGCGCGAATTCAATGCTGTCCGTCACGGGATTGTAAACGAAGGCGTCGAGATTGGGGCTGCGCTGGCTGCGCGTATCCAGCATGAAAACGTCCGCATTGCCGCAGGTAAACTTGTGCCAGATGCCGCCTTGCGCATTGGCCAGCGGATAGCCCGGAAACAGTTCCTGATAGCCGCGAATGCTGTTTTCCCGGGCGAGGGGCGAAACTTCGATGGTGAGCATCGAATCGGGGCGCGGATAGCTCAACGCCGAGGCATCATCGTTCATGTAATCGTGATCATCGAAAACGTAGTCAATCGGCGTGGTGCGCAAGACGTGCTGCAGCGCATGCGCCGAATCGTATTTGGCGAGATAAGTTGCCTGCACCCTGCCCTTGTCCGCGCTGAACACGCGCTGCGGATTGGTTTGCGAATCCGTGGTGTCGGGATAGCACCAATCGCCGATTTGCAGGAAGAAGCGGAGATCGTCTTCCGCCATCACCGTGAAAACGCGGCCATCGCCGGGTTGCGGCTGCCGGCGAACTACGACACATGACCCGAACGCAAATTGAAACGGCGCGCGCTCGCCCTCGCGATAAAACGTTCGAAAGCTGCGAATCTCGCCCGTTGGCTGATCGTTGACCAGCGCTTGATAATAGTAACGCTGATCCGGTTGCAGGTTGGAGATGTTGAGCAATGCCGCAAAATCGCGGGAAGAATCCGTGCGCACCGCCGTTGTGACGATCGCATTGTCGAAATTAGGCGACAGAGAAAGCCGGATGACGGCATCCCCGGCCGGGGCAACGCGCACATAAAAACGCGCCGAAGTCGAAGTCACTGCGCCCGCGAACGGGCCGTGAGTGGCTGTCTGTGCGTGAACCGTGAGCAAGTTCACGCAAAAAGCGAAAACCAATGAGTAGCGTACCATAATGTGAGAGAATTGCTTTTGATTTTGAGTGACAAGTTGCCGGCGATTTATGAGAAAATTTGTTAAGCAATGAGATCGGGGCGCTCGATGGCATAAATCAGCTCGTCGATCGTCTTTCCGTCTTTTGTGACGCTTTTGTGCAAACGTGCTTCAAATTGATAACCGGCTTTTTCGAGTACGTGCATCGAGGCCGGGTTCCACTCATACACGCCCGCCTGAATGCGGCAGATATCGAAATTCGCAAATGCATATTCTGTCATGGCATGCACGGCCTCGGTAATGATGCCGCGTCCCCAAAATTTTTCCCCGAGCCAGTAGCCGATCTCCGCCGCGCCGCGATGAACATCCTCTTTCAAAACGAACCCGATGCCGCCTGCCGCTTCGCCCTCGACCACGATCGCAAAATTCCTGGGAGGATTTTCCGCGCTCGCAAATCGAATCCACTCCTCCGCATCTTTCAGCGTGTACGGATGCGGAAACGTGTCACGCAGATTGCGCCAGATGTTGCGATTGTTGGCATGCTGCGCCAGCGAGGCTTCGTCGCCGCGTTGCCAGGGGCGAATGGTGTAGCGGGTGAGTTTGAGTTCCATCATTAACGTACAATCCGTAAACCGGACGAGGCGGAGCCAAAAAGATAATCAACAAACCACGGATTTTATGGCGCAGCTACGCCGCAATCAAAAATTTTGAAGCCACCGATGAACACGGATTTTCACGGATTTTTTGTTAACATTTTTTGAGAAGAGTTCAAAGAAGAACCGGTGCGCATTTACAATCGGGAATCATCTCACCCACATCCGTGTTTCATCAGTGTGCATCTGTGGCCATAAAAATGTTTTAAAAAAACAAAATGTTGCAGATTTGCAGTACGGATTGGCTTTTCCAATAATCTGTGAAATCGTGAAATCCATGTAATCCGTGGTTAAATTCTTTACTTTTTTGCAGCGATTTTGCTATAAAGGCACTAACGTTCTGCGACGGCTTGGCCGTGGCTGAACTGCTGCCCTGAAAACCCTCGCTGCCTCACTTCGACAGCGAGGTTTTCACAAGCACCACACACATCGAATCCGAGAAGGCTTCATTGACGATTGTGCTGTTGGGCACCTCGCCGCGCAGCGCGCCGAAGGCGGTGGCATAATCATTCCTCTGCCATTCCAACACATAAGCCGCCCAGCGGCTGGCATCCAGCAATGCCGCCTGTTTGGCTTTATTTTGCACCAGCGCCGCAATGCTCTCGCCCGGAGGAACTTTGCCGCGCCCGACGGTCCAAATCACGCCGGCAGCGGCATCGATCGCTTGCGCACCGAATTCGCGACGTAAGGCAGCGTCATCCGGTTGTTGCATAATTTTTTCTTCAAGAGTTAAAAGCGCCCGCCTTGCAGCCTCGTCCGGAACACGCGCTTCTGCGCCGGTTTGACTGCCCTCGGCTACGGAAATTGCGCCTTCAGATTGAGATTCAGGTTCACGCGGCGTATTACCGCCCTGGCAGGCAGATAACGCCAGGATGATTGCCCCGCTCAACAAAAATGGCTTCACGACAGATTCTCCTCATTTCTTCTTTTTCTTCTTCCTGTTTTGGCGGCGCGATTTTTTGGCCATGGCCTTCTTGTTTTTGGCTTTGGCGGCATCGCGTTTTTTGCGGTTATTGTGAAACAGCGGCGCAATCACTTCGTTTTGA
>QEVD01000684.1 GCA_003576975.1 Candidatus Zhuqueibacterota bacterium | reverse complement strand
GGAGACGCTTGTGCACCTTTGGCTGCAACAGAAATTGTCGGAAGCCTTGAAGCGTGATCAGCGCCGCTCTAAACGCGTTTCACGAAAATTGGCCGGTGCAAAATGAGTGCGGTTAGCGTTGAAACTCCGCAAAAATTAGATCGTCAAGCGGCCGTTCAAAATGAGAGCACGGCGCGCCTGTCGGCCATCGTGATCACGAAAAACGAGGGCGAGAACATTCATGAATGCCTCGCTTCCCTGCATTGGGTGCAGGAGATTGTGGTGGTCGATGCCGAAAGCCAGGACAACACCGTCGCGCTGGCCAGGGAATTCACCGACAAAGTTTTCGTGCGGCCCTGGGAGGGTTATGCGGCCGCGAAACGATTCGCGCTGGCGCAATGCACCGGCGATTGGGTGTTGTGGATCGACGCCGACGAGCGCGTCACCCCCGAGCTGCGTCAGGAAATTTGTGATTTACTCTCAAATGCCCCAGCCTGCGCCGGCTATGAACTTGCCCGTCTGGCCAATTTTCTCGGGCGTTGGATCATGCACGGCGGTTGGTATCCCGGTTATGTGCTGCGCCTCTTCCGGCGGGAGAATGCAAATTTCAACAATCTCAAAGTTCACGAGGGGGTTGAACTCAAAGGCAAAATCGGTCGCCTGCAAAACCATCTTTTGCATTACACCGATCGCGACATTCGCCGCTATTTTGAAAAATTCAATCGTTATACCTCGCTTGCTGCCGAAGAACTGCATCGCAAAGGCAAGCGCTGGCAGTGGTGGGATTTGCTGTTTCGCCCGTTCTGGATGTTTTTGCGCATGTATGTTTTCAAAACCGGCTTTCTCGACGGCATGCCGGGATTCATACTCGCCTGCTTTTCAGCGGCTTACGTATTTACGAAGTACGCGAAATTGTGGGAGATTGAAAAAACGCAAAAGAATTCTCATTCGCCATCGCTTGCGGAATGAGACGTAAAAACAGAAACTCAATATAACTCTCTCAACGCTTTTATTTGCTCTTGGGGAGGTAGGCTAATGGATCAATTCTGGTGAGAAAATCAAAATTATCGAAATCCGTATCTGAGCTAATCAATCGTGTAATGCCATTGTTTTTGAGTGAAGCTGCGTGAATCGCGTCGCGTGGCTTTATACCCGTATTCTTATGCTGGCTCAACAAATTTATTGCAAGCAGAATATCGGCTTTTGTAATAGGCAGTATAGTTAAAGGGAAGCACAGAATATCATCACAGAGTTGAATGCCTTTTTCGGGTACACCAATATGACTATAACGATAAAGCAGCTCTTGAAATACTTCTGTATTGACTATTGCTGATAATGCTTGGGTCTCAACGTCTTTTAGAATGTGAAGGCAGGGATTTTTGTACGCATGGGGTTTACCAGCAGCATACATAAATACATTCACGTCTAAGAATATTGAAGTATCCATTATTCCAGATGCCCTGTTTCAATCTCATGCTCCATCTTGTCCCAATCAGATACGGGCAAATCCATGCCTGCTATTTTTTCAGTAATTGGGGCGGCTATAAGTTTGGGCCGAATGAAAATTCCTTTGTCCGTCAATTCGATTATCGCGTCGGTCTCAGGAAACAATCCTAAGGCTTCGCGCATCACACGAGGCAGTTCAATTTTTCCTTGCTTGTCAATTTGGATAGTGTGCGCCACCATTGCGATCTCCTTAATTCAGAATCAGTTTTTTTCGCGTATTAACGAGCCTTCTACAAATGTCAAAAGTAAATTTAATGCTTGCCGTTAAACAAAGCAATTGTAAAATTGGGTTGTATGAAACCTACTACCTCTTCATGCCCGTTGCGACCAAACAGAGAAGCTACTAACCCTTTGAAAGTGAAATTGAGTACTTTGTCTGAAGACAGCCTTGGCATCAAACACGAATGACACCATCCAACCTCCTCTCACAATTTTTCTCTGGCTCGCGCCGCGCTCTGGCCAAAATCATCACAGCCGTTGAAAATGAAAGCCCGGAGGCGCCGGCGTTGCTCGACGCGATTTATGCCAAAGTCGGCAGAGCCTATCGTCTCGGCATCACCGGC
>QEVD01000683.1 GCA_003576975.1 Candidatus Zhuqueibacterota bacterium | reverse complement strand
CGCGCGGCCAATAACCTGCTCGCACAAAAGCTGCGTGCCGAACGCGCGCACGCCCAAAATGTGCGTCACGGTGTTGGCATCCCAGCCTTCGGTCAGCATCGAAACCGAAACCACGCAGCGGATCGATTCACCGAGACGGCCTTCTTTGCCCACGGTGTTCATGACTTCGCGCAGCAAATCCTGATCGCTGATGTTATCCGCCTGTCGAGGATCGCCGGTGCGCGCGATGATTTCACGGCGGAAGCGTTCGATCTCATCGCTGGCCATCGCGCGAAAATTGTCGTCGAGTTTCTCGCCGGATTCGAGTTGTTCGCTGTCGATGAGCAACGTATTCGGACGCGCGAGCTGGTTGCCGTGTTCGTCAAAATTGCGGAAGAGAGCCAAGCGTCCATTCTCAAGCGAAGTCGAGCCGTCTTCATTCTTGCGATGAAAACCGGAGATGTAGTCATAAACCAATTTTGAGGTGGAGGTATTGTTGCACACAATGATGAAACAGGGCGGCACGCGAATGCCGCTTTCTTTCCACAGTTGAAAAGTTTTTTCATAATGGCCGTAGAGGGCATCAAGCGCCGTCTGGAGTTGCGGTGGCAAGTCCAGTGGGTCAAGTAATGCCGACTTACTCCGGCCTTTCTTTGGCATTTTGTCTCGAATATTTTCCCACAGATTTCGATACACCGGCATGTCTCCGCCGGGAATGTTATCGGCCACCGGTACGCGTGGCAATTTGACGATGCCGCACTCGATGGCATCCATGAGAGAAAAATCACTCATGGTCCAATGAAACAGCGTGCCTTCACCGTAACCGGAACCGCGCAGAAAAAACGGCGTGGCGGAAAGATCGATCACGCGCGCCAGGCCGAGCTTGCGGTTCACGGCTTCGAGGCCGGATATCCACAGCCGCGCAGCTTCGTTGTTGCGTTCCACTTCTCGTTTATCTTCACCTTTGAGCTCCTCGTCTTCTTCGGCGTCGGCTTTTTTACGATAGCAATGATGGGCTTCATCATTGAGCGCTAAAATGTTCTTCATGCCCATGAGATCAGGCATGACGCGCTGGAGCATCTGGCCTGCGGTTTCCACGGTCTTGAGCGGTTCACCCCGTCGGCCTTGCAACAAGCTGCGCGTGCCCTTGGAAATTTCCATGCGCTCGCGCAATTTGAAAGCATGATAATTAGTGATCACGATCTTGGCGCGGTCCAGCTCGCCGAGCATGTCGCTTGGAACAAGTTCACGGCTTCGGTAATAACTGTCGGGATCATTGGGTTGCAGCACGCGCAGCCGGTCTTTGATCGTTAATCCGGGGGTGACAACGAGAAAGCCGCGCGTGAATTTCTTGCTGCCTGGATGGCGCACGGCATTAAGGGTTTGCCACGCAATCAGCATCGCCATTACCGTAGTCTTGCCCGCGCCAGTTGCGAGTTTTAGCGCCAGGCGCATGAGTTCCGGATTCGCTTCTTTGTTGGAGCTGGCAAGATGTTCGAGAAAGCGGCTTCCGGTTTTGCCCAGTTGCGGCGCAACCTCGGTGAGCCAGATCGCGGTTTCAACTGCTTCCACTTGGCAAAAGAAAGGCCGAATGTTATTGAACAGATGATGGCGCCAATGCTGAAGCAAGCGCGCGGTTTCGGGCGTGACTTGCCAGTGGCCGGGGTTGGGCAAGTTGCGCCACTGCGCAATTTGATAACGCAGCTCATTGATGACCGGCGTGGGATCATACTGTTGCGCTTGCGTTGAAAGTCCCTTGCCTTCATCGAAGATCATCTGCTCCTGTTCTTTTGGGGCTTTGCGCTTCCGCGGCTTGGGAATCGGCGTGATGTATTCCGCCGCGCGGCGAGTATCGATGATCTGTTGTGTCGGTTGGCCTTGCGCATCAAGCTCCCAATGCTTTACCGGGAGTTCGTAAGGCGAGTTGAGAATGGGACGTTCGAAAAAGAGATTGGTCATTTCCACTTTTTTCCCTCATGACTGCTGTTATTCGCATGGACAAATGCGGAGCGGGAGTAACCCGATTTATGGTTGAAGAAAATCAGAATGCCCGCCAAGAGATTTTGATCTGCC
>QEVD01000682.1 GCA_003576975.1 Candidatus Zhuqueibacterota bacterium | reverse complement strand
GGCAGATCAAAATCTCTTGGCGGGCATTCTGATTTTCTTCAACCATAAATCGGGTTACTCCCGCTCCGCATTTGTCCATGCGAATAACAGCAGTCATGAAGGAAAAAAGTGGAAATGACCAATCTCTTTTTCGAACATCCCATTCTCAACTCGCCTTACGAACTCCCGGTAAAGCATTGGGAGCTTGATGCGCAAGGCCAGCCCACGCAACAGATCCTCGCCAGCCGACGCGCGGCGGAGTATATCACACCGATTCCCAAGCCGCGCAAGCGCAAAGCTCCTAAAGAACAGGAGCAGATGATCTTCGATGAAGGCAGGGGACTTTCAACGCAAGCGCAACAGTATGATCCCACGCCCGTCATCAATGAGCTGCGTTATCACATTGCGCAGTGGCGAAACTTGCCTAACCCCAGCCACTGGCAAGTCACGCCCGAAAGCGCGCGCTTGCTTCAGCATTGGCGCCATCATCCGTTCAATAACATTCGGCCTTTCTTTTGCCAAGTGGAGGCAGTTGAAACTGCGATTTGGCTGACTGAGGTTGCGCCGCAAATGGGCAAGACCGGCAGCCGCTTTCTCGAACATCTTGGCAACGCCAACAAAGACGCCAACCCGGAACTCATGCGCTTGGCGTTGAAGCTCGCCACCGGCGCGGGCAAAACCACGGTGATGGCGATGTTGATTGCGTGGCAAACCCTCAATGCCGTGCGCCATCCGGGAAGCAAAAAATTCACGCGCGGCTTTCTCGTTGTCACCCCCGGATTAACGATCAAAGACCGGCTGCGCGTGCTGCAGCCCAATGATCCGGACAGCTATTATCAAAGCCGCGAGCTTGTTCCCAGCAATATGCTCGGCGAGCTGGACCGCGCCAAAATCGTCATCACCAATTATCATGCTTTCAAGCTGCGCGAGCGCATGGAAATTGCAAAGGGCACGCGCAACTTGTTGCAAGGCCGCCGCGGTGCGCCGCTAAAAACATTGGAAACCGCAGGCCAGATGCTCCAGCGCGTTATGCCCGATCTCATGGGCATGAAGAACATTTTGGCGCTCAACGATGAAGCGCATCATTGTTACCGCGAAAAACCCGATGCGGAAGAAGATGAAGAGCTCAAAGGTGAAGATAAACGGGAAGCGGAACGCAACAATGAAGCCGCGCGGCTCTGGATTTCCGGCCTCGAAGCCGTGAACCGCAAGCTCGGACTGGCGCGCGTCATCGATCTCTCTGCCACGCCGTTTTTTCTGCGCGGCTCCGGTTACGGTGAAGGCACGCTGTTTCATTGGACCATGAGTGATTTTTCTCTCATGGATGCCATCGAGTGCGGCATCGTCAAATTGCCGCGCGTGCCCGTCGCTGATAACATTCCTGGCGGGGACATGCCTGTGTATCGAAATCTGTGGGAAAATATTCGGAACAAAATGCCAAAGAAAGGCCGGAGAAAGTCGGCATTACTTGATCCGCTGGACTTGCCACCGCAACTCCAGACGGCGCTTGATGCCCTCTACGGCCATTATGAAAAAACTTTTTACCTGTGGAAAGAAAGCGGCATTCGCGTGCCGCCCTGTTTCATCATCGTGTGCAACAACACTTCCACTTCCAAATTGGTTTACGATTACATCTCCGGCTTTCATCGCGAGAATGAAGACGGCTCGACTTCGCTGGAGAATGGCCGTTTGGCGCTGTTCCGCAACTTCGATGAGCACGGCAACCAGCTCGCCCGCCCCAACACTTTACTAATCGACAGCGAACAACTGGAATCCGGCGATAAACTCGACGACAACTTCCGCAAGATGGCCGCTGACGAGATCGAACGTTTCCGCCGCGAGATCATCGCCCGTACCGGCGATCCTCGACAGGCGGATAACATCAGCGATCAGGATTTGCTGCGCGAAGTCATGAACACCGTGGGCAAAGAAGGCCGGCTCGGTGAATCGATCCGCTGCGTGGTCTCGGTTTCAATGCTGACCGAAGGCTGGGATGCCAACACCGTGACGCACATTTTGGGCGTGCGCGCGTTCGGCACGCAGCTTTTGTGCGAGCAGGTTATTGGCCGCGCG
>QEVD01000681.1 GCA_003576975.1 Candidatus Zhuqueibacterota bacterium | reverse complement strand
CTAATCAACGCGAATGGTCGCTAATGCTTTTTAATTCGCGATGATTCGCGTCTATTCGCGGTTGGAGATTGGGAAAGTTATTTAATCGTCGATCCTTAGCCAATGATTCACACTGATCAACACGGATTTCAGAGTGCAGTAAAAATGTCACTCCTGCATGGTTTTACCCTGTTCTTTTTGGCTATCTTTCTATAATCATGCCATCCCATCGGGATTCTCGGTTCGGATAATCCCGAAGGGATGGTATGATTATAGTCATTTGGCGCTTTTTCTTCATGAAACCACGAAGTGGTGACATAATTTCGCGGCTCAATGAAAGGGCAATTTTGAAACACCAACTTTTGGGAATTGCTCCCAAATGATTTGTTCTTCCGTGGCTAAAAAAGCGCCCACTGGTGAAAACTTGCGCCGGGAAGATAACAAATTCTAACACAAAATTCACAAATAGATGTTTGTTACAAACGTTTGTCATCGCGCCTTATGAATATTGATAATCAAAATCGTTAATCCCGATTACCGAACTTGAAGGCCAAAACTCATTAGGCACGCGCTCGTCATTTCCCCCTAAGTTCAGTTCAGCCCCTGAACGGGCCACTACAAACAAACGAGTCATTTCATGCGCACCACCACCAGCGTCAAATCATCCGACTGCGGCATGTCGCCGATGAATTGCAAGACGGCTTCATAAATGCGGTTGCGCAGGCCTTCCGCGGAAAGGTGGCGGTAGCGGGCAATGACTTCAAACAAACGTTCGGTGTCGAACTCCCGCCGGTTTTCATCCTGCGCCTCGGTAACGCCGTCGGTGTAAAACACGATTGTATCTCCGGAAGCGACGGCAACGGCATGCTCGCCATAAACCATATCTTCACACACGCCTACAATCAAATTCGATTCCGTCAATTCGATCAACGCGCCGTTGCTGCGCAAGAGAATGGGATAGTTGTGGCCGGCATTGGTGTAGGTGAGCTGTTGTTTTTCCGGCGACAATACCGCATAACAAAACGTGGCATATTTTTCGGGATTGGTGGTGCGGGCGATTTGCGCGTTCAACTCCTGAACCACCGCACTGGGTTTGATGTTGCGCGCGGCCACGGCGCGAAAAACCGCGAGCAAACTCGACATCAAAATCGCGCCAGGCACACCCTTGCCGGCCACATCGCCGATGGCAATGCCGAGGTCGCCGCCCGGCAATTCCACAAAATCATACAAATCGCCGCCCACTTCGAGCGAAGGCAGATTGATGGCGGAAATTTCGCATTGCGGCGCAGCGGGAATGTGGCGCGGCAACAGCATGCGCTGAATCTCGCGCGCCACGTTCAACTCTTCGTCGATCCGCTGTTTTTCCAGTTTTGACTGATAGAGCTTGGTATTTTCGATGGCGATCGTGGCTTGATTCGAAAGCAGCGTCAGCAACGTCATGTCTTCATACGAAAACGGCTGGCGCGAGAGTTTCTGGCCGACCGAAAGAATGCCGACCAGGCGGCCATGCTGCGACAGCGGCAGCAACAGCTTGGGCCGCATGCGCACCAACGCTTCGCGTTCCTGCGCCTGGGTTAACTGCGGCTGCACATCTTCGGAATAAACGGGAGACTCGATGCGGCTGAGCAGGGGCACGAACTGGCCGTCGCGGCGGAAGCGTACTTCGGTGCTGATCACATCGCTGCGGGTTTCCTCAGGCCGGCCGTTGGTGGTGATGATGGAGGTGAACGCCGTTTCATCTTCATCTTCCAAGAAAAGATAAACGTTTTCCAAACCCAGGGCTTGCCGCAACGAGCCGGTTATTTTTTCCTGCAATTGGCCGAGGTTCATCACGCTGAGCAAATCCCGGCTGAGGGTTTGTAGAAACTCGCGATAATCCGTCGAGCCTTTGAAAAACCAGCGCTCGATCACGCCTTCCATCAAGCTCAACAACGGTTGAAATGCGATTACCGCAATCACCAAAAAAATGACTTCCAGTAGCGGCAAATTCACGCCCATAACCGCTTCCACAACGTTTTTGGCTTTGGTGTAAATCAACAAATAAACGCCGACGAGCAAACCGGAAGTGATCGAGTAG
>QEVD01000680.1 GCA_003576975.1 Candidatus Zhuqueibacterota bacterium | reverse complement strand
TGTTGCGCAGGATCAATACAACAATATTGTTGTTTCGCATTCCGGCGCGGGCAGCGCGGTAACGTTGTCCAACACAACCGCCAGCATTGGCCCGACGAGTAGCGGCAATTTTTCCGGCGGTATCCTCGCCTCGCAAAGCGTAACGATCACGAAAACTGCCAGTGCAGATGCGATTACGGCAACGCACACTGCCAGCGGCACCAACGGCGTTTCGAATAATTTTGCCGTGAATGCTGGGCCGTTGGCGGATTTTCGCATTGCGCCGGTCGGCAGCCCGCAAACGGCCGGTGTGGCCTTTCCACTGATCGTTACAGGGGTTGATGCGAATGAGAACATCGCCACCAGCTTCACCGGGACGGTGGATATTTCCGTGAGCGGCGGCGGCACGATTTCTCCAGATTCGAGCGGTAATTTTGTGGCGGGCGTTTGGAACGGCAGTGTGAGTGTTTCGAATGTCGGCGTGAGCCGCCAGATTACGGTTTCCGATGGCGTGCGCAGCGATGTTTCGAATGCCTTTGAAGTCACGGCGAGCGGTATCGATCGTTTTGTGATTGATACAGTTCCCAATCAAACCGCCGGGCAGAATTTCAGCCTGACGATTCGCGCGCAAGACGTGGGTGGTAATGACGTATTATTCTCCGGACCGGTGACGCTGACGGACAACACCGGCACGCTGACACCAACGGACGTGAATTTCTCAAATCAAGCGTTTGTAACGATCAGCACGGCGCGCATAACCAAAGCGCAGAGCAATGTGGTGATCAATGCCAGCGGCAGCGCCAAGCCAGCGCAGTCGAACAGTTTCAATGTTACACACGCGGCGCTTGAGCGTTTTGAGGTGATCAGCGCGGCCGGCGGCAATATCGGCAGCCAGGTTGCCGGGACGGGCTTTGCCATCAAAATCGTTGCGCGGGATGCGTTCGCCAATGTTGTGACGAGCTTCAGTAACAGCGTCACGCTATCCAACACCACCGCCAGCATAACGCCGACAACCAGCGGGAATTTCACCAATGGCGAGCTGGCTTCACTCACGGTTAATATTACCAAAACCTCCAGCGCAGACGCGATTTCGGTGAGCGGCGGCTCGCCCGCGCGCAACGGCAGCTCGAACAATTTTGCAGTGAATGCCGGCGCATTGGCGGATTTTAGTATTGCAAATATTTCATCACCGCAAATCGCGGGGGTGGCGTTTCCGCTGATCGTCACTGCGGTTGATGCGAATGAAAACACGGTGACCGGCTTCACCGGCACGGTGAGCATTAGCGTGACCGGCGGCGGCATTTCGCCGAATGCGAGCGGCAATTTCATCAACGGCGTGTGGAACGGCAGCGTCAGCATTTCGAATGCCGGCGCAGGCCGCCAGATTACGGTTTCCGACGGCGTGCGCAGCGAAGTCTCCAACCCCTTCACGGTGAATGCCGGTGCGCTCGATCATTTTGTGATCGACCCCCCCATCACTTCACCGCAAACCGCCGGACAAAATTTCAGTGTGACGGTACGAGCGAAAGATGTCAATAATAATGATGTTTTACACAACGGCACGGTGACACTGACGGATAATACCGGTACGCTGACCGCTTCGAGTTTGGTATTCGCAAATCAAGCGGTGCAGACCATCACGAATGCGCGCATCACCAAGGCGCAGGCAGGCGTGGTGATCACGGCAAGCGGCAGCGGCAAGGCGGTGCAGTCAAATGCCTTCACGGTCAATCCGGATTTGTTGCATCACTTCAGCATCACCAATACCAGCGGCAATCCCATCGGCTCTCAGACTGCGGGCACGCCGTTCAATATCCGTATCACGGCGCAGGATCAATTCAATAATACCATGACCGGTTTTGTGCAAACCGTCACGATCACCGATTTGAGTTCGCCGCCAATCAATGTCACTAGCGGCGCCTTCAGTGCAGGCGTATTGACCTCACAAAGTATCACGATGGTTAGCGGCGGAGTCCCTCCGGTCAACGGTATGTCGAGTCTTTTTAATGTGAATCCGGCGGCCCTTGATCACTTCACGATCGACCCAATAACTGATCAGGCCACCAGCGCGCCGTTTACCATCACGTTGCGTGCGATGGACGCTAATGAAAATATCGTTACGAGCTTTATCGGCAATGTGGCGATCACGGACTTGACGGGAACGATTACGCCCACAAACAGCGGCGCTTTCATTGGCGGCGTGCGTAGTGAGAGTGTGACGATCACGCAAGCGCTTTTAGGAAATCGTATTGACGTAAGCGGCGGCTCACCTGTGCGCACCGGTTCTTGGGGTCCTTTCAATGTGACGGCAACGACCATTGATCATTTCGAAATCAGCACCATCGGTAATCAAACTGCCGGCACCGCCTTTCCCGTCACGATTATCGCAAGAGACGCCAGCAACAACATCGTAACCGGTTTCAACGGCACGGTGACGGTGTCGGACATAACCGGCTCGATTACACCGGTAACGAGTAATCCCTTTAGCGCCGGGCAGTTGGTGCAGAATTTCACGATCACCAAAAGCGCAGTGAATGATGTTCTCACCGTCACGGGCTTGGGAAAATCAAGCAGTTCGAATGCGTTCAACGTGAGCCACGCGGCGTTGACCAAATTCGCCATTGCCCCGCTTTCGGATCAAGTTGCCGGGCAGAGTTTCCCTCTCATTCTCACGGCGCAGGACGCGTTCGACAATCCGGTGACGAGCTTCACAGGTACGGTAAGCATTGCCGTTAACACCGGCACGATAACCCCGACCACCAGCAGCGCTTTCAGCGCCGGCACGCGCACGCAAGTCGTAACCATTCCGCAAGCGGGAAACAGCAAACAAATCACGGTTAATGACGGCGCCGGGCATCTAGGCACCTCGAATCAATTCAACGTCAATGCCTCCGGGTTGGATCGTTTTGTATTCTCGGAGATCGGCACACAGGCCGCCGGCGCGCCGTTCAGTTTTACCATCACCGCCAGAGACGGCAGCGGTAACGATGTCAGCTTCAACGGCACACTCACGCTTTCGGAAGCGACCGGCACGCTCTCGCCCGTGTCCGTGCCGATGAACGGCACGACAGTGACAGTGCCGAATGCCGTGCTCCTTAAAGCGCAAAACAATTTGACTCTCAACGTCAGCGGCGGCGGCAAAACCGGTGTGTCCAACACCTTCAACGTGACGCCCGGGCCGTTGCACCGTGTGCGCGTGGTGGAAATTAATGGGACAGAGTTGTTTGCCAGAACGCTGAATGCCGATCAGACTCTACCGGTGCGCGCTGCCGGCTATGATGTGAACAATAATTATATCGCGGATCAAACTGTTACCTGGTCGGTGCAGCCCAGCGGCATTGGCGTGGTTTCACCGGTGAGCGCCAACGCGACCACGTTCACAGCACAAAAAACCGGCACGGGCCGCATCGTGGCCGATCACGCCAGCGCGATTGATGACAGCTCGGGCGTGATCACGATCACGGATGGCGCGCCTTATCGCGTAAAAATCCTGGCAGGCCTCTCGGGTGAAACCAGTCCGGTGACCACGCTGAATTTGACGACGGGCGGCACGTTTGACATGCACGCAGCCCGTTTCGATGTTGATGACAACTATATTGACGATGTATCTGTGACATGGACGGTGACCGGCGGCATCGGCAGTTTGAATCCGGCCTCCGGCATATCGACGCGCTTCACGGCGAACAATGCCGGCAACGGCCAGATCACCGCAGATCATGCAAGCTTGATCGATTATTCCACCGGTACAATCACGGTGAATGCCGGCAATCTCGCGTTTATTCGGATTGTTGAAGGGCCAAACGGGCCGGGCAATCCCGTCGGCAACCGGAATTTGACCACGGACGGGTCGCTGAAAGTGCATGCTGCGGGTTATGACGCGCAGGGCGTCTATCTCGGCGATGAATCGGTGACCTGGCTGGTGCGCAACGGCATCGGCGTGGTGACGCCCACGGTGGGCACCTCGACGGATTTTGATCCGCGCAC
>QEVD01000679.1 GCA_003576975.1 Candidatus Zhuqueibacterota bacterium | reverse complement strand
TCAATTTGAGCGATAACAAATGAATTCGTATTCTTTGGGTGCTGATAGAAGATCACATACCTTCATCTTTATATTGTTTGATACATTTTCATTCATAGGTATCTTGTTCTTTAATAAGAATTCATCAATATGTTGTGGAAAACCAACGGCTTTTGACTGCGCACGATGAATAAAATTCCCGAAACGAAAATTATTTCGTGCGAGAAGATCCTGTATACTGTCAAGGGTGTAATACATGACATATGGATTAATCAAGGCGTCTGCCATGGAGGATTCCCAGCCAAGTCTCATTTTTTGACTCAGGTTAATGATGATTTTTTTTACAAATCCACGCAGACCATCAAAAGTTCCAATTTTGGTTGAGGTTGAATATAATAATGCGCGCAATTCTTCTTCGGTTAATGAGGAGGAATCAATAATCAATTTGCAGGCTTGCTGTATTCGGGCAATTGTGGCGCGCCCATAAGCTCCATAGACAAAAATTAAAAATGGGGATTGTTCATCTTTTAAAGCTGCTCTTAAATTTTGCATGGCATTGTTCACTCTTTCAATATGGTGTAAAACTCCGTAGCTTACAATAAAATCAAATTGCCCGTACTTTTCTACTATAGGTTCCGTAAGGTCATGAACAAAAAACTTGGTATTCTTAAGTTTAGGATCTGTAAGCAATTGCTTTGCTAAGTCAACGCTTGTGTTAGAGAAATCAATACCAATAATTTCCGCTTCTGGAAAAGTATATGCCAGTGATTTTGTCTGGCTTCCTGTTGCGCATCCGGCATGAAGAATTCTTTTTGGGTTTTGAATTTCATGCAATAATGGTTTTGCCCAATCAATTGGTTTTGGAAATAGAGGGTAAGGAAATTTTTGATAGAAAGTTTGTGAATTCATATCAGATTTAAGGATTTGTTTAAACTTAAATATACCCTTGCATTTTGTATTTCTGATCAAACGAAAATATGAAAATCCCATTTTCTCCACCCTGTCGATCCGGTTGGTGACCGCGCCTGATGTCAGCAACGATTCCCGCAGGATATCCGTTGGCCGCAATTGGTAAGGTTTGCCGGAGCGACGCAGGGTGACGATGAGGCTGAACGCTTCCCAGCCCAGACCAAGATCTGCGAGATAACTTTCGGTCTGCCGCAGCAGATGCGCGGACAATCTTACAATGCGGCCCTGAATGGCGACCGGAGACGGATTGAGATCGGGCCGCTCCCGCCCCCATTCGCTCAACAGACGCTCGACCGAATCGCGATGCTGGCTCGTCATGATGCAAAACAATTCCGCTTTTGCCGCTTCATTGCCCTTGACATCGGCACAATGAGGCGATGAGATATCTCAACATTAAGATACTTAACATTGAACGGTTTCTGACGCCAGTCAATGTTCTACAAGAACGGCAAAAATGCCGCGTTTGAACGGGGAGCGCATGGATATCTTTGTCGATAATCTGGTGCAGATCTGGGACGACGGCGGCGACGGCATTCTCGCCCTCGACGGCATAACCCATCACTTCGGCTCGGCAAGGCTGACATGCCTGCTCGGCCCCTCGGGCTGCGGCAAGAGCACGCTGGTGCAGATCATCGGCGGCATCGAGCATGCCACCCGCGGCACCATCCGCATCGCCGATCCTGCACAACCGGCCGCACCATCGGCGCGGCCGGGCGAACGCTCGGTGATGATGTGGCAGAACCTCAATCTGTTTCCCTGGCGCAATGTGATCGACAATGTCGCCTTCGGCCTCGAGATGGCGGGCGTTCCACGCCAGCAGCGCTATGCACGCGCCCGCGAACTTATTGCGTCTGTGGGCCTGAAGCACTTTGAATACAAGCAATGCAGCCAATTGTCCGGCGGCATGCGCCAGCGCGTCGCGCTTGCCCGCGCTTTGATCATGGACCAGCCGATCCTGCTGATGGACGAGCCGTTCGCGGCGCTCGATGCCCAGACCAAGATCGTGATGCAGGAGGAATTGACCCGCATCTTCGAACTGACCCGCAAGACCATCCTTTTCGTCACCCACGCCATCGATGAGGCCATCCTGTTGGGCGATGAGGTGGTGGTGATGACCGCACGCCCCGGCCGCATCA
>QEVD01000077.1 GCA_003576975.1 Candidatus Zhuqueibacterota bacterium | reverse complement strand
GCGCTAATCGGCACCTACAGCGACATTATTCACGACTGGCGCAGCCACTTGGTTTTGATCTATCGTGGTCGCACTATCGGCGGCGAACTTAAGCCGGGCGATGACGCCGAAGCAGTCGATTGGTTTTCGATGTATCGTCTGCCGGAATTGGCCTTCCCCTCCGGACGCAGCGCGCTGGAACAATGGTTGTATATTCGCAACGGCCCGGCCACGGCCGTGCATTATTGCCCGCGCTGCCGTTGCGCCCTGGAACGCCGTCTCATTGGCAATCGCGAATACCCCGCGTGCCCCACATGCCATTACGTTCATTTTCACAATCCCATTCCCGTTGCGGAAACGATTGTCACCGATGCGGAGGGCCGTATTTTGTTGGTGAAGCGCAAACTTCCTCCGCGCAGCGGCGATTGGGCCTTGCCGGGCGGCCACATTGATTTCAATGAAAGCGCCGAAGAAGCTGCGATTCGCGAAGTTAAAGAAGAAACGGGCCTGGAAATCAAACTTTCTCGTTTGCTTTGCACGATGGGTTTTCCCAGCCTGCTCAATCCCGAGCAATCGGTTTTGAAAGCGATTTTTGTGGGTGAAATTCATGGCGGCGTTCTCACGGCTGGAGATGATGCGGAAGATGCGCAGTTTTTTCATTGGTCCGAGTTGCCCAAAAATCTCGCCACCGAGAGTGTGGAAATGGCGCTGCAAAAATGGAGAGAGTCGAGTAACAAATTTTGATAGCAGGCGCCAAAGATGCCCAAAAGCAATTTTCTTCATTACGTCAAAGCCCGAGAGGCTTTGATCAAAATCCCGTGGTAAAATTAAACTGCCAATACCATCCCTTCTGCGGTCGATCAATCGGATTGACATAATCAAGCTGTAGCACAAGATACCCAAGTAAATTTAGCCGGGCCGTCGCGCCATAGCTTCTCACAAATTCACGACTCCCACCTAAGAACGCCGCTTCCTCGGCTTTGGTCCACGCCACCCCCAGATCATAAAACACGGCGGTTTCAAGCGGAAGGAAACCATAATAACCCGGTCCGGCATGCAGCAGACCCAGCAACGGAAAACGCATTTCAAAATTAGCCAGCGCAATTTTAGAGCCGATGAGCCGGTCGAACGTAGGGCAATCGTTCCCACTGCATTCACTTTGACTGAACGAATTACTATCATAGCCGCGCACAAGCCCGGGATATCCGAGAAACAACGGCGTCAAGCGGTCGGTCTCGCTGTCTTGCCCGTAGCGGCCATAATGAAAAATGCGCGTGGCAAAAGTAAAAGGCCGCAGCGGCATCAAGTAGCGCCGATAATCCAGCAGAACATTGTTGAACTTGACGGTGCCGAGTATTGGGGAAAATTCCAGGCGATAGCTTTGTCCGATGATGGGGCTTGTTGCGCCAAAGATCGAGGTGTCGTAAACAAACGCCAGGCTTCCGCTCGCGAGATTGAGGCCGCCAGGCGCGGGTAGATCAACCTTTTGATCGGATAGCATCTGGCCGGTGGTGTAGGAATAGACACGCGTGCGTTGCTGCAAATCGAATGAGATATTTTGCAGGCCGGCGGAGAATTCCATGCGCTGCGCGCGGTTGAACGGATAGGCCAACAGGCCGACGATCTCGCGATTCAATTGGCGATAACGCAATTCCTGCTCGACGTAAACCGGCGAACCGTCAATCGTGCCGGAGCCAGCGAGAAACTGGCTTGAGATGTATGGAATTTGCTGGATGCTCGCGCCCCAATTCCAGCGGCGCGTTGAATTGAAGTAGCCCAACTGTGCGGCAAAATCATTGAATGATCCGTCGATTTGCGCTTGCGTCACCAGCACCAGGTTGTGATTGCCAAGCATGTCGCTCCAAAAAAACGAAATGCCGCCGCCGACTTGCGCGCCATAATAACTATCGTAGCCGGCGGCGAGAAACGGCTGGCTCACATACGTCAGTGCGAGTTTTGATTTGTAGGGCAGAACTTCATCCGACTTCTCGCCGGGCAACCCGAGTGAAATATTCTTGATTGTCGAATCGAGCGTGGTGGATACTCGTTTAAACGGCGGTAACGCTGCAGCATTAAAGTCAGCCATTTCCGTTGTCACCGGCTTTCCCGCCAACACCTCGGGGGAGTCGATTGAATAAATGTTGTAATCGCCATTTTCATACACGCTGAACGACATGCGATTCGTTTTGGCAGCTACCGAAAGCGCGGGACTCGTGGCGGTGATGCCGCTCACGCCGGTGTAAAGATTCGTAATCTGCAAGAGCTTGTTCGAGGCCAGCTCGACGCGATAAATATTCGTGATGCCCGTGCGATCCGACAAAAAATAAATGCTGGCGGCATCGGGAGACCATTGTGGATTGAGATGCTTGCCGGCTGCAAACCCGGGCACCGGAGAGATTTGTCCGGAAGCCACCTCATACAGGGCCAGACGATAGTTGCCAATGTTGAGATTATCCAGAGTTGTCGAAAAACGATCAGTGGCAAAGGCGATATGTTTGCCGTCCGGCGACCATGTCGGATGCAAATCCGAATAGAAATCGCGCGTCACGCGGCGCAGACTGTCGGCCTTCAAATCAAAGATGAAAAGATCCGTCATGCCTTGTACCAACGCCGAGAATGCAATGAATCTGCCGTCCGGCGACCAGGTGGGATTGAAAATTTCTCCGAGTTGCGGGAAGCGAAATTCGCGCACCACCTTGTTGCTTCGAACATCGAGCACCGAGAGGCCGGGCCGGCCCTTCGTAATCAGTCCAAAGGCCACGCGCTCGCTTTTGAAATCCCATGCTCCAGCGGAACTGATGAAGCCGAGGCTTTCATAATGCGGATCCATTTCAGCGCGCACGAGGTTGCGTTTGATTTTTCCGGTTTCCGCGTCTGCCAGAAACAGATTGATGGAAAACAAATTTTTTTCTGAAAAGAAAATCATGAGTTTGCCGTCCGGACTTAACACCGGACCGACATTAAGCTCACCGGCATTCTGCTTCTTGCTGATGATTTGACGGCCATATTTGTCCGGTGCTTCGGTGGTTGTTTGCAAAGGCTTGTAAGTCTCGCGCACAGCTTGATGCCATTCCATCGACAACGTGTCGGGGCTTACGCCCAGCACATGCCGAATGGCAAGTGCGAGATTTCCCCCTTTTGTGGATTGCTTGAGCAAATCTCCGATGACGCCGTCGCCCCAGCGGCCTGCGACATAAGCCAGCAACGCCTGGCCGTAGCGATAAGGGAAATAACGCGGGTCCTCGAGTTGTGAAATTTTGGGCAGTTTATCCGCTTTGGCAGCATCGCGCATCCACATCGCCGTGTGCGGATCAACAGATCCAATCGATAATAATTCTGCCATGCCCTCCATAAACCACAAAGGCAGTTGCAAGCCGGCCGGTGAACGAAATCCGCTGCCGCTGTTCACGCCGGTGATGTCGTATTGAAACGCATGCACCAACTCATGGCCAATGACGTGATCGGTTTCTGCGATCGGCCCGGCGAACGGCAACACAATGCGCCGTTTCAACGCTTCAGTGACGCCGCCGGTGCCTTCACCAATGCCGCCGCTGATGGTATTTGTTTGTTGAAAATGCGGATGGCTGGCATACAGAATCAACGGTTGCCGGCCGTTTAACTCATGCTGGAGAATAAATGCCAAACGCGCATACCAGCGCTCGGCCAAACGGGCCGCGTGCTCAGCCGCTTCTTTTTCTTCGGGGTAAAAATAAATATCAAAATGCGTGGTTTTGAGAATTTCGAATTTAAAATTTTCATATTGCACTTTGTTTTGCCCGAAGTATTGGGCTTGCAGGCGCGGAGCGGCAATCAGGAGAAAAGCAAAAATGAGCGGCGACCAACAGCGGCGGGATAAAGAGGTGATCTTCATGTTGATTTCCTCAATGAGCTGTCCCAAAGAAAAATTCGAGTGGGCGCCACACGCGCCTCGCCCAAGACGCTTCATCATGGCGATCGCCCACGCCGTAAAAATACTCCAAATCTTTGCCAAGCGCAAAGCCTTTTGCGACGAGTGTGTTGCGCATCTTGTAAAAAATCGCGGCATTGTTGCCTTCGACGCCCTCGCTGCCGTGATCCATGTAGATCTTCATTTTCTGCCGCGGTTTCATCAGCGGAGCAATGTCCTTAAAAACGCGCGCGCCCTGCCACATCCACGAAGCGGACAGGCAACCTGCCATACTGAAGTATTCCGGATACCACCAGGCCATATAAAATGAAATCAAACCGCCGAGAGAAGAGCCCAGCACGCCGGTTTTCATGCGTCCCTGCGCGGTGCGATATTGGTGATCGATAAACGGCATAACTTCGCGAATGATGAATTCCGCATAAGACCGGCCGTGAATGGGGGTGTATTCTTCCTGCCGCGCGGGGGTATTGTAGAGGCCGACGATGATGAAAGGCTTGACCCGCTTTTGCTGGATCAAGGCTTCCGCGGTCTTTCCAATTTGCCAATCAATGCCGATATAGGCCGTTTGGGGATCAAACAGGTTTTGGCCGTCATGAGCATACAACACCGGATAGCGTCTATAGCGATTGCTGTCATAACCCGGCGGCAGCCAGACCATCACGTCGCGTTTATTGTTCAAAATTTTTGACGCAAATTGTGTGTGCAAAACCAGCCGGCCTGAGCGAGGAGAGGCCTTTGATTTGCCAGGCGCAAAAATGAATTTCATGCGATTTCAAATTTGATCAGTTGATACGTGCCAAAGGACAACGTCACGGCAGGGTATTTAAAAGAAGGTTAGAGTCAAGCGTGTTGCGTTTTTACGTTGTTGATGTTTTGGATTTCAAAAAATCCGGCAAATCGTGTACCGGCGCGTTGTCATCCCATTTAATCCATTCGAAAGGTGTGCGGCAGGCCTGACAAAAATATTGCGCATAAGCATGGGTTGTGCCGAAAGCGGCTTCTTGCCGCGTTTCTGCGGACCCACAAAATGGACATCGAACGAGGAGAGCAACATCGGTATGTTTCATTATTCTCCAAGCTTGAAAATGGCGTTTTTACTGCCCTTGAGATGATACATCAACTTTTCCTCGGGCTGTGACTCTGTACAGCGTCGCGTCTGATAACTCCAATTTTTAAAGTCGAGAAAAAAATTTTGACGCCAGTGCTTGCCATTTTGTTCGAGACTCATGGCGACGTTCTGCGCCGCTGCAAGCGGGCCGATCCAATCTAGAAAGTTTTGTTCCAGCTCTTGCCATGTCATGTTGATGATTTTGTCGTGTTCCAGCGTGCGCATCATCTCATGATCCGCAGGGCCAAGCCATTCGAGCGTGGCCGAAAAAACGCGCCGGCACGATTCTTCCAACGCGGCTTTGGTGTCGGCGTTGTGTGTTGCCAGCGTGTGAAACCACCCTTGCGCATTGCGCAGGTGATGCTTTTCCTCCTCCAGCATTTTGTCGATAAAATTAGCCACCGGCTCGAATGCGGAACGCTGCAACGCCGTCAATAAAACGGTCAACGCGCCGTCCGTAAGCAAATTCACCGCGACAAAATCCGACCACTGCGCCAGCGGATGGTCGAGCGAAGCGGTATTGGCAAATTGCGTGAGCGGCCGCTGTTCGATGAGATATTTCGGGTCATCTTGAAATTGCGCATTCAAACAGGCATGAAACAGGCGCAAATGCCCGAACTCATCTTGTGACATGCTGCATGCGGCGATGCACGCTTCCAACGCGGGCGTGCCAAATGTCCACTCGCCATAATGAAAGCCCAGCAGCATTTTGGTGTCGGCCAGCGCGATCAAGAGCGCATGCAAATAGTCGTTGCTTTTGGGTGAAAGATCTGCTGCAGATTTATAGGTTGTCACAAAACCCTCTTCGTTTCTTGTCGCGGCGAAAATCAAATTTCAATTTCCCCATATCGGTTTCTCAACGGGATTCAATACCGGAATGATTTCGCGCCGGCATACGACGCACATCTCGACCCAGGTTTCTTCGTCGTAAGCTGTCCAGGCGTAAACTTTCGCCAGCTCGTCGTTGGGCGCATTGACGCTGCCCACGTGTGCCAGCGCTTCTTCATGATTTTTGCGCGCAAAAACTTCATAGATTTGTTGGGTGGCCATGGCAATCTTGGGTTGAGCGTTCCGGGTTACATGCATTTATCTTTCACAGGTGAACAGTCTCGCCATTCAGGTGGCGATGCCTAAACTCTGCAGCACTTCCTTGCCTCTCTCCGTAAGCCGCGCTTTGGTCCACGGCGGATTCCACACCACGCTGATGCGTGTTGAAACGCCGGTTGCAAGCGAGTCAATCTTATCACGAATATCGCCAATCATCATATCCATCGCCGGGCAGGCAATCGCCGTGAACGTCATTTCGATGTCAATGGTATTCTGCGCCACGGTTACGCTGTAAATCAAGCCCATATCGACGACGCTAATCGGCAATTCCGGATCCATCACTTCCGTTAACGCCTGCCATACGGCCTTTTCATCCAATGGACTTTTCACGGGCTTAATTCCACTGCAAGCCGCCGAACGTGCCAGTCTTATTGCCCTGAATCATATCCACGTAAATATGATTCATCGGGCCGCGTTTTTTCCAGCGTTGAAACACTTGCTGCCAGCTTATCGGTTGATCGAACAGCCAGCGCTTTGCCTGCGGGTCATATTCCACCGGGAATTCGTATTCAATCACATACGCCTGCTTGGATTCGTCGTAATGCGCGGGCACACGGATGTCGATGCTTTCACACAACGGCACGGTGGCGCTCATCCACACCTGGCGAAGTTGATCGTTCGTCAACCCTTTCAAACGGTAATCCAATTGATCATTGTGCTTTTTCAATTGATCCGGCAAGCCAAACCATTCCAGCGTCATGGGAAACATCCAATCGACCGCGCACTGCAAGGCTTTTTTCGCCTCCCCTCCTGCCTTTGCCAGGCGTCTCATCCAGCTTTCGCCATGGCGCAAATGCAACACTTCTTCGCGATCGACTTTGGTGAGGGCGCGCTGCCACGGACCATAGCTGCAATTCTTGTGGACATCCGCCAACAGCGTGATGCCGGCGCGATCGAAAAAGCCGTTTGCGACCACCATCTCCGCCCAATTCTCCAGCGCCTGATCGAAACCGTAGGGATGTTTGAACTCATGTGGCTGCCGGCCGTACATCAGCCACTGTTTTGACACGCCCAAATCTTCCAGCAAACGATAGGCGATGTTCGCATGCCCGAGTTCATCCTGAATGATGGCGTAAACCGCCAAACGGCTGTTGATGGTAGGAGCATCTTTCGAGGCAAAATAGTAAGCCGGCGCACTCAACAACTCCGTATCGCCTTGCACGGTGAGTATGACTTCCAGGGCAGCTTTATAGCCCGGCGTCATATGCTCTTCCGTTTCGACCACAAAGCCGTTGGCGATTTTTTGGCGCAGCTCGGCATCTTTTTCAGGAGGCAGCATGATGATCCTTTTGCTGATTTCAGGGCAATAGCAGCTTTTATTTTCTCGGATGACAAGAGATGATAAAACTCAATAATCGGCGACGAAGATAGAAACCCGAGGCTGCAATGTCAAGGGTTGATCTGACCGGATATTTTTTAGAAACCGCATTGCAATCTTATACAGCTAGGCTTGCGGCCAAAAATTCAAATGCACCGCACGCGCGTCTTCGGGTAGAAATGGCCCGGCGACTTCCACGTTCTCGTTTGCGCGGGCGAAAAGCTCGCGGCACGGCATAAGAAAATCGTTTCCGACAAACGTGGCCAACTCGTCGCACGACAGGGCATAAACCACTTTACGAATTCCCGCCCAGTACATTGCGCCGGCGCACATGGCGCATGGCTCGCAGCTTGTGTACAACGTTGCCCGCCGGATTTGCTCGGGAGTCAGCACGCGCACCGCCATTTGGACCAAATTGGTTTCGGCGTGACACGTCGGATTGGCTTCACTGTTCACGGTATTTTCCGCCGCCAGCACGACTTGATCATCTAACACCAATACCGCTCCAAAAGGGTGATTGCCGCGCTCACGTGCTTGTTGTGCCAGCGCAATGGCGTGTTGAAGAAAATGTTCATCCACCTTCATATCGCCTCAACTGTGACTCTTGCAGGATCGCGACTCGACATCAAAAAACTTGCGCTGAAAGCCGAAATCATATAGATTGCTCAAAATGGCTTGAACACAACCAACCAGGTGATGACAACGATCAACAGCAGGCTTACTGAGGTAAACATCAAATGCTTTTGTTTAAGTTGGCCGGCTTCCGAGCTTTTGCCAGCGGCACGCAAAGCGACCATGCGTTTGAGATTGCTCAATTCCATGTGGCTCAACCCCACAACGATGAGCACAAGCAGGATTTTGACGTGCAGATAGCCGTTGCGAAACGCATCCATCTTAAAAGCCAGCAGTACGCCCGTGATCAAGGCGAATAACAAGCCGTAAACTTCCAGGAAGCGCGCCAACACCACCGCCATTTTTTCGCTTGCTTCCGCGTCACTGGGATGCGCCTGTCGAAAACGCCGCACCAGAAGAAACTGGCCAAGCGCGCCGCCCACGCCCATTATGATGAAAAATAAATGCAGAACTTTGAGCAGATTCGTGATGAAATCGCCAGACATGTCCTTCCTCCGTGTTCATGATTCATTGCACGTTGATTGTGGCGCAAGATAGGCAAGCCCGGAAAAAATGTCAAGGCAAGATCAGGCAGAGAATTTTTTGATCACTTTATGATACCGGCAGAAACATTGCTAGATGCGTACAGTCAGGGTATCTTCCCGATGGCGGACGAGAGCGGCGAGATCAGTTGGTATGAGGCGGATCCCCGCACCATTCTCGAGGTGCAGACATTTCACCCGCCGCGCGATTTGCGGCGCATTCTCAACCGCCGCTGTTTTGACGTTTATTTTGATCGCAGTTTCGAGCGCGTGATGCGCGCCTGCGCCCAGCGCGAATTCACCTGGATTTCCGAAGAAATTATTCAATCGTATGTGAATCTGCACCGGTTGGGCTTTGCGCATAGCGTGGAGTCCTGGCAAAATGGCAAGCTGGTGGGCGGGTTGTATGGGGTGGCGTTGCACGGCGCTTTTTTTGGCGAATCGATGTTCTTCCGGGTTTCGCATGCCTCGAAGGTTGCGCTGGCAGCGCTTGCCGAACATCTCAAAAAGCGCGGCTATGTCTTGCACGATGCGCAAATGATGACATCAACGCTCAAGCTTTTCGGCGCAATTGAAATTTCCCGTGAAGAATATCTGGCGCGCTTGCATATGGCCTTGCGCAAAAAGGTTTCGTTTTATTGAAATCGTTCATGCCCGGCACACTGCTCTTGAAGCTTCACCGCGTGTATTCGTGGTTTCAAGGAGATGAGTAGATTATTAAAACGATGCTTCTTTGAGCTTGAGAGGTTTGCGTGCCGCTGGGATCGAAATTACAACCACGAAAACTCAAGCACAGCGTTTTCGCGACATTCGTATCATCCCGCCTTCTGCGCCGGCGTAATAATTCTGATCAATTGCGGGGCAGTCGAGGAATTTGTTTGCGTGAGTGCGCAGCCCGGGCACTTGGCGCAACCTGCCGGGCCTTTCTTCTCGCCAATCTCAAATTGCTGCAAAAACACCCGACTGCTGTAAAGTGCAGCAAGGGCGACTGTTCCGAAAACAATGATTTCCTGCCAATTCATCTGATTCTCATCTCAATCAATTTATTTTCATAGCATACCGCTACGTGATTATCCCCACCCGAGAAGTTTTCCACCTTGATACACAACAAGCGAGCCGAGATAGGCCAGCACTGTCATATAAGTCATCATGAACATCGGCCAGCGCCAGGTGTCGGTTTCGCGGCGCACGATTGCAACCGTTGACATGCACTGGCAAGCGAGCACAAAGAAAACCATCAGCGACAGGGCCACCAGCGGCGTATAAACCGGCTCTCCGGTTTTGGGATTGATTTCGCTGCGCAGTGTTTCACGCAGATCGACCGAACTTTCGTCGGCGTTCTGCACATTATAAATCGTGGCGAGGGTGCTTACCATGACTTCGCGCGCAGCAAATGAAGTAATCAAGCCGATACCTATTTTCCAATCAAAGCCGAGCGGCTCAATGACCGGTTCGATGAACTTGCCCAACCGTCCGGCGTAGCTGTTCAAAATCTCAAAATTTTCTGTGGCGGTTTCCGTTGCCTGCGCGGTTTGCTCGCCGTCAGGAGCCGCTGCGCGCGGATAGCTCGCCAAAAACCACAAGACGATCGATATCGCCAAAATCACTTTGCCGGCATTGAGAACGAAAACCTTGGCGCGATCGTACATTTGCCACAGGATCGATCGCAGCGAGGGCCGGCGGTAGGCCGGCAATTCCATCAGAAATGCTTGGGTTTTGCCCTTGATGATGAAACGCTTGAGCAGGTAAGCCGCGATGATAGCCATGACAATGCCGAGGAGATACATTGACAACAACGTCAGGCCTTGCAACGAAATGAAACCCAGCACCGCTATGTTCGGAATAAACGCGCCGATCATGAGCGTGTAAACCGGCAAGCGCGCGCTGCAACTCATCAGCGGCGCGACTAGAATCGTGATTAACCGATCTTGGGGATTCTTAATCGTGCGCGCCGCCATGATTCCGGGAATGGCGCAGGCAAATGAGCTAAGCAAGGGAATCACGGAGTGGCCTTGCAAACCGATCTTTGCCATGACGCGATCCAGCATGAATGCCGCGCGCGCCAGATAGCCCGACTCTTCGAGCAATGCCAGGAAAAAAACCAGCAAGAGAATTTGCGGCAAAAATACCACGACCGCGCCCACGCCGGTGATCGCGCCGTTGACAATTAAATCTTCCAAAACGCCATCCGGCATAGCGGCCGCAACAGCCTCTTGCATGCGGGTGAAAAACTCTTCGATCGCCGTCATGGGAAGCTCGGCCCAGGCGAAAATCGCCTGAAAAATTACCAGCAAAACCGCGAGCAAAATCACCGGCCCGAACACACGATGCGTGAGCACACGGTCGATTTTCTCGCTGCGCGTGAGCCGGTACGCAGGCCCATGCCGCACGTTTTCTGCGATCAACTGATCAACCCAGGCATAACGCGCGGCGGCCTCGGTCTGGCGCCAGGGAATATGCTGCTTCACCAATGCGTCGCGGCTGGTTTTCACCAGGCCCTGCAATTCTGAAGCATACGGATGCTTCGCCCAGGATTTCAATACGGTTTCGTCCGAAATCGTGCGCAGCGCTTCGGCAAATGCGCGGCGGGCGCCCATCGCGGCGTTGGCCTGAAACCAACCTGTCACCGGTTTACAAATTTGCGCGATATGCTTGGGAATTTGCCAAAATCCCGTCTTCACGTTTGCTTGCGAACGCAACGCGGCAAAAAGCGCGCGACGAATTTCCTCGATGCCGCTGCCCTTTTTTGCCGAGGCGGCCAAAACACGCACGCCCAGCTTGCGTTCCAGGCCGGCAAGGTCGATATGGATTTCACTGCGTTCAGCTTCGTCCATCATGTTCAACACCAGCAATGCCGGCAGGCCGAGATCGAGAAGTTGTGCGCAGAGATAGAGATTGCGTTCAAGATTGGTGGCGTCGGCAACAACAATGATCAAATCCGGCGGCGTTTGGCGCGCCGTGATTTCATTGACGGCTATTTGTTCATCAAGAGAATTGGCGGCAAGACTGTAGAGACCGGGAAGATCGTGAAGCTCGACATGGACGTGATCAGGGCCTTCGAGCAAACCGATTTTTTTTTCGACGGTGACGCCGGGATAGTTTGCGACCTTCTGGCGCAATCCCGTCAGGGCGTTAAAGAGAGTCGTTTTGCCGGAGTTCGGATTCCCCACAAGCAACACACGCGCAGACTTTGTCAGGGGCGCGCTACTCCGTAGTGGTCGCATAGTGAGGGTCGAAGACATAATGAAGATTTGGTAGGTTTCGAAAAAAAACTTTGCCGTATGCTGCCATGAGAAAAGGCCGGCAAAACATCCTTATTTGCGCGCCTCTGGTTTCACAAAAATGCCCTGCGCGGTTTTTTTGCTAATGGTCAAATGAAAGCCGCGCACGGAAAGCTGCACGGGATCGCCCAGGGGAGCGTATTTGACCATGCGCACGCCGGCGCCGGAAATCAATCCGAGTTCCGCGAGGCGCGCATCATCGCCAACTTCCTCATGATACCCGGCAATCACGCCCGCTTCGCCGGGCTGCAAATGCGCCAAAGGCTGCCATGGCGTGGAATCATTGTTGTCGCTGGTCTCAAACAACAGCGCGGGAGCAGAAGTCGCAGTCATCATATGAGCCTTTCAAGCATGAATCAGACTACAAATACATTAAGCACTATTTTCATTGCGCGCCAGGCGCGTTTTATTTGCTCACGGTGAAACGGTTGCCGGCCGACTTGGGCGTTTCACTGAAGTCGGTATTGATCAGGCAATCCGTTTCGCATACCGGGCATTGCGTGATGTCGCCGCAGGCGTTTTTGTAACTCAAGAAGGCCTTCAAAAAATCAACCGCCCGCTGATCGCCGGAGAAAAGAAATTTCAAAAAGGCCAGCAGATGCTCGCCGGTTTCGATGCTGATGAGATGTTCGACTTTACAGGCGTCGATCTCCGCCTGCTCCGGCGAAACGTGCAGAACATCTTTCATGAACTTGATGAGGATGATGCGTTTCGATTCGATTTTCTGCGCCAGCGAATTGCCGTTCTTGGAGAGATGCAGAAATTTATTCTCATCTTCTTCGACCAGTCCTCTCTCCTTCAAAGCTTTGAGTGTAATCGAAGCGCTGCCGCGTGTAATGTTCAGTGATTTGGCGACATCCGTCACACGTGCATAGCCTTGCTTGCGCAGCAAGCCGTCAATCGCCATCAGATGATGCGCACCGCTGTGACTGATCACGTTTTGATCAAATTCCTTCCAGACATTTGTGTTCATAATTTATTTCCTCGCAAAATCACCGTTCGCCCAAGTCAATGATTTCAAACTCAGCTTTAAATGTTCACTTATCTGGTTAATTGATTTAGTCTATAACTCATTGTTTTATATTTCAAACGCCTGAAATTAGCATTTGTGGTAAAATGAAGCAAGGAAAATCTTGTTTATTGATAAAAAAAATGTTGCATCGACATACCTTCAGGATTATATTAACTCACATTGTTTTAATATTAAATCAAAAAGACTGTAAAGGAATCAAGAAGGTTTTATCAGGAAAAAAATTACATAAATGCTTATTACTTATTTTACTATAAGTTGTGCGTTTATTTGTTTGATTTTTATTAGCTCTTCGCTTTAAAAATCCAAGTATGTATAAAAATGAACCATAAATTAATTACTAACAAATTACTTATGATTCATTTTTTGCCAATTGCAGCTAGAACAGAATTGTTTTTGCGAGGCTGTCAGATGACTCCCGGCTATTAATTCGTGATGAAAATTCTCAAGGGAAAAAATCCCCGTCACCTGAGCACCTAAAATCTGAAGGAGGATCTTGCGATGTTCATCATGCGACGGATGTTGCGGCCATTGGCGCTTACCGCCCTCTGCGCCAGCACACTTTGGGCGCAGCAAAAAACTGCTGACGTTTCCGGCGATACTTCCTATGTCATGCCCGAAGTTGTTGTCGTCGGCAAAACGGAAAATCTTGCTGCCATTCCTGGCAGTGCAAATGTGCTGGACTTGCGCACGCTGGAAGCCAGCCGGCCGTTTACAGCCAATGAAGCGGTGCGCAAGCTTCCCGGAGTAAATGCCCGCGACGAAGAAGGCTTTGGGTTGCGGCCCAACATCGGCATCCGCGGCTTGAATCCCACGCGCTCAACCAAACTCACGTTGCTCGAAGACGGTGTGCCGCTGGCGTACGCGCCGTATGGCGACAATGCGAGCTACTATCATCCGCCCATCGACCGTTTCGAGCGCATCGAACTGTTGAAAGGCGCCGGGCAAATTTTGTTCGGGCCACAGACCATCGGCGGCATCATCAATTATATCACGCCCGCGCCGCAAGTGAAACTCGCGGGCTTCGCTTCTGTTAGCGGCGGCAGCCGCGACTTTTTTGACGGCAAGTTCCGGTTCGGCGGACATCGCATGGTCTTGGATTATACGCGCAAGCAGGGCGACGGCGCGCGCGATAATATCCATTCAAAGCTCAATGACGTGAATTTTAAAACCGTGGCAGCTTTGAGCAAAAGCCAGGCGCTCACACTGCGCGCCAACGCGCTCACCGAAGACTCGCAAGTGGGTTACAGCGGCCTGACGGAAGCGGAATACCGCAACTTCGGCGCGCGCTACAATCCCTTCAAAAACGATAATTTCGAAATCAGACGCTATGGCGCTTCGGCAACACACAATCTCCAACTGAGTGCAAGCACGCTGCTGACCACCAATCTGTACTTTTCCAATTTCAGCCGTGATTGGTGGCGGCAATCGAGCACGACGACGGATACGCAAGGCGGCGCAGCGGGCACGGCTTTTAGAGATGCCCGCCTGGCAGGTTTGCGCGTCAACCCCGACACGCTCAACTCCGCGCAAGGCCGTTTGCGTGATTATACCACTTGGGGCATTGAGCCTCGTGTGAAGCTTGTTCACGCGGCTTTCGGCGTTGCGGGCGAGTTGCAAGCCGGCGTTAAAGCGCATTTTGAAAATCAGGATCGCATGCAAATGAACGGCGCTTCGTCGAAGGCACGAACCGGTTCAGTGGCAGAAGACAATTTGCGTGAAACCACGGCCTACTCGGCGTTTTTGGTTAACCGTTTTTTTCTCGGCGCATGGTCCCTCACCCCCGGCCTGCGCTATGAACATATCAATTCCTCCCGCACCAACCGGCTACCCGGCGGCCTTTCCGGATCCGATGATTTGAGTAAATGGATTCCCAGCCTGGGCGCGACGTGGAATCCCGCGAACGCGCTAACGATGTTTACGGGCGTGCATCTCGGTTTCGCGCCGCCGCGCACGGAAGACGTCATCGACGGCGCCGGCACTTCTACAGAAGTCGAAGCAGAAGAGTCGACCAACTGGGAGTTTGGTGCGCGGTTTCAGCCTGTGGCGGGAAGCTTGATTCAGGCCACGTTTTTTAGAAATGATTTCTCGCGCTTGATCGCGGTCGGCTCGATTGCCGGCGGCGGCACGCCGCTCTCGCAGGGCGAGGCGTTATTCCAGGGCGTTGAACTTTCCGGACGTTATGGTTTTGAGAATGGGTTTTATATTGACGGCGCTTACACCTGGCTGCCGGAAGCTGAACAAACCACGCCATTTTCTCAAGTCGTTGGAGGCGCAATCATCGCGGGCAGCGCCGCCGGAAACCGCCAGCCGTATGCGCCCAAGCACATGCTCACCGCTGCTGCCGGGTATGCCGCGCATGGCTTCGATGCCTTGCTGGAAGCTGTGCATGTGGGCGCGCAGTTCGCCGACTTTGCCAACACTGTTACGCCAACAGCCGACGGCCAGCGCGGCGAGCTGGCAGCATACACAATTTTGAATGCGGCGCAAAACCTACATCGTCGATCGCACGCGCGGCATTCAAGTCGGCAGCCCGCGGCTGGTGCAGGTGGGAAGCCGGTACGCGTTTTAAGGAACGGCGGCAAAGTTGCAAAAAGTTTCTCCGCTGAAAATGCCGCAACCGGTGGTGACATCATGCTTGCGTAAAATTAAAAGAGTTATATCTTGCCACACATGTTTTGCGCCTGCTACATTCATCGCCGGTTGCTGCCGGCATGTTGTCACGTGCTGCTAACGGCGCTTGTCGGCATTGCCGGCGGCATTCACTTGCTCCCGGCTTTTAACGGATCGCGCACCGCCGCGCACAGCCGTTGTGCGCATGGCTGCACCGGCGTGTGCTGTTGCGCCGGCGCAACAGCCGGCCAGGCTTGCGGCGAAAAGCCGGCCTCCGTTCAAAACGACTTTTATGCTTACGCCTCTTGCGGCGCTTCCACGCCGCAAGAGTTGGTTCTCATGCTGCGCTGGGAGGCGTTGCCGCGACGCGCTGATGCCACTGCGCCCCGGCTTGCCTGCCAGGACTTGCATTTCTTTTTCGTATTGATCTCTCACCGCGATTTTACGCGCCTCCCGCCCGATCCCCCGCCCCGCTGGAGTTGAATAAAAACGGATGTTCTGTCCGCTCAGGTTTGATTTTGAACTGTATGTGGTTTAACATTTCCGTTGAAAAAAAATAGTTTTCGCAACATAAATGTTGCGCCACGATTTTGCCGAGATTCCACAAATATCACGAGCATCAACTCTCCACGGAGATTTTATGAAAACCTTTGGTATGCGAACGGCCATTTTCGCCTGTTTGCTTTACGCCGGCGCGGCATTGCCGTGCTCGATCTGCCGTTGCGGCGATCAGAGTTTCTTTCTCAACAATGCTCAAAAACTGGACGCCGGACGCCTGCTTTTTGCGGTTGAACATTTCAACACCCGCAAAAACAGCGTGCATTTGCACAATACTCATGAGGACGATCGTGGTCACGGTCTGGCCAAAACCGGCTCTCCCCAGCGCTTGCAACATTTGATCGAAATGCCGGAATCACATTTGCAAAATGACGTGCAACTCTCGCTGAAATACGGCCTGAGCAGCCGGGTCATGGCTGAGGGCGCGCAAACCGCCAACGGCTTGGGCGATCCGGAAGTTTTGGCCATTGCGCAGCTCTTGCAGTTTGGCGGCGCGTGGCAGTTGCACGGCCTTGCGGGCGGGCGCATTCCGCTCGGCGCTTCCGATCAAAACGATGGTGCGGGCAAGCGGCTCGATCAGCATCTGCAAACCGGCAGCGGCGCCTGGGCCGGTATTTTCGGCGTGCAGCTTTTGCATGCTTCCGGCAGCGTGCCGCTGTTTTTCAGCGCGAGCTATCAAGCCAACGGCGCGAATGATCGCGATTTTGCCTACGGCAATGTCTTCCGCTTCAATGCTGCGGCGCAAAAGGGATTGGCCGGCGCGCTCGATGTGATCGCCGAAATCAACGGCCGCGTCGCCGCTTATGACGACGAAGGCGGTCAAAGCGACGTCAACAGCGGCGGCGCCGCGGTGTATTTTTCTCCGGGATTGCGTGTGCGGCTCGGCGGCGTGATGTCGCTGCGCAGCCAGGTGCAAATTCCCGTAGTGGAAAATCTGCACGGCGTGCAAAATGAAAAAGTGAATGTGCGCACCGGCTTGATGTGGGAGCTGTAACCTGAACTCCAGGCGGCGCTGCAAAACACAGACGGTGTGAAAATCTGGGACAATCCGCACCCTGAGCCTGTCGAAGGGAGCTAACGGCAGTGATCAAATTCTACTTCCGTTGGAATCAATCGTCTTCACACCGTCTGACTTTAACGGAGCCAGCGCCGCCCGGATTTTAAATTGCAATCTGCCCCAATTATATTCCCGCCGAATCGCTTTCGCATTTGCTTTCAGCCCCTCGCGAGTGTATATTCAACGCGCAAAAACGCCTTACCCGCACATGTGAGACCAAAAGCTTCGGACACAGATCAAAGCCGATTCGCGCTGATTTTATCTGTGTTGATCTGTTGAAGCTGTGTCCAAAGTGTTTGCCTGAAAAGCAAGCGATTCATTTTTAGCAGACCACAATCAAAGTCGCTACTAGTAGAGAGGGAGATCAGCTCATGAGGCAGCATTGGTATTTGTATGTCGTCGTCTTTGTGGCCGGCGCGTCTGTTTTGGCCGTTGAGATTTTGGGCACGCGCATTCTCGGACCATTTTACGGCGTCAGCCTGTTTTTATGGTCGGCATTGATCTCGGTGGCGCTTGCCGCTTTGAGCATTGGTTACGTGCTGGGCGGTCGCTGGGCAGATAAAGGCGCGCAACTGTCGCGGCTATGCACGTTGCTGGCCATCGCCGGTTTTTGGCTGATTCTCATTCCGTGGATCAAGCAGCCGCTGTTGTTTCTTGCCGAGCCTTTGGGCTTGCGTTTCGCCGTGTTGGCCGCGGCATTCGTGCTGTTTGCGCCGCCGCTGACGCTGCTCGGCATGGTCAGCCCTTATGCGATTCGCTTGCGCGTGTTCAGCCTCGACGAAGTTGGCCGCACCGCCGGAAACCTTTATGCGCTGTCAACGATTGCCAGTGTGCTCTCCGCCGTTTTTACCGGTTTTTTTCTCATTCCGAATGTCGGTGTGAACCGTTTGATGCTCACCATTGGCCTGGTTTTGCTGGTCACCGCCGCCCTCGGTTTGGCGCTTGAAAAAAAATCCAAACCGGCGCTGGCCGGCGCAGTTTTGCTGCTGCTGTTGGGCGGCATGATCGGCATGGCCCAGCCTCGCCAGCAAACGGACGCGGCTGCAGGGCTGTTGGCCGTAGAACAAAGTGCGTATGCCGAAATTCGCGTGCTGGAAACCAACAAGCGCCGGCATCTGCTCATCGATGGCGGCACGCATACCATCGTCGACCCGGCGACGTGGAAATCGCATTTTCCCTATGTCGCGGTGATGGATTTGACCAAATCTTTTTTTGATAATCCCGGCGAGATTTTATTGGTCGGGCTGGGCGGAGGTTCTGTCGTCAAAAGCTTTGCTCAAGACGGCTGGCGGGTGGATGCGATCGAAATCGATCCGGTGGTAACGGCCATGGCGCAAAAGCATTTTGGCTTGCAAGCCGCAGAGGGAAATATTTTTCACGGCGATGGCCGCGAGTTTCTGCTGCGCCGGGAAAAAACCTACGATGTCGTCGCGATGGATGCCTTTGGCAGCAGCTCGATACCCTTTCATCTCGTCACCGCCGAGGCGTTTGCCCTGATTGCATCTCGTCTGAAACCCGCAGGCGTGCTTGCCATCAACGTCGAAACGCTGGGCTGGCATCACCTTTTGATTCGTTCGCTGGCGGCGACTCTCAAGCAGAGTTTTACGCATGTACTGGCGTTGCCGACGTATGAACCGGCAGAGGAAATCGGCAACATGATCCTGCTGGCTTCCAACCGGGAAATGGAATTGCTCCGCCCCATCGTTCTCAGCGACATCACGGATTTGAATTACATGAACACGCCCGGCGTCCATCAAGAACTGGCCTGGGCGGAACGATTCGAGCCGGACACGAACGGCGTTCCGGTTTTGACGGATGATCTCAATCCCGTTGATTTATGGGCGGAAGCGATCAATTTAAAAGCCCGGCGGAATTTGCACGCTTATTTTAAAGAAAGCGGAAGGAGCTGGTAGGGAGGAATTTCGCGCCGCTCGTTGAACCAAACGATTTTCGAAGATTCTTAAAGCTCTGCGAGCAGCTTTGAGGACTTCGCCCGCAAAAGTCGAACTGCCACAGAAAAAAGCCTTTTCAATGGGATTTCAGTGGGCGAAACACTTTCAGAATTTTATTCTATATTTCAAAAGCTAATCGCCTATTGCCCGTGATTGCTACTTCACCGGCAGCGCTTCAAACTCGCCGGTGGCTTCGATTTCAACAGCATAGCCTTCGATATTTTTCGGAATTTTCTGCTCAAGTTCGGGCGTTAGCGCGGCCACATAAACTTTGATGCACGGCTTGTCTTCGCACAACCCCTCCGCCGTTCCCACTACTCCCGGCATTGCCATTAATTCATCCGTGTGTTCCTGCAAAACGATTGCGATCGGCCGTTGCGGCATGGTTTGTTCTCCCTGTTGCTGGTTGCCGGACTTACCCGAACAACTGACGGCTAAACCAATCATCAGGCACGCGCTCGAAAAAGTCCGTAATGTTGAAAGCCATCGGGGCATT
>QEVD01000678.1 GCA_003576975.1 Candidatus Zhuqueibacterota bacterium | reverse complement strand
GAAGAGCCGGGCCCGCCCCATTGATAGCCATAATTGCGATTCAAATCCACGCCGAACGTGCCGTCGTTGTTGTTGCGGCGATTCTTGCGCCACAAGCGTTGCGTTGTGATTGTGTACTGATGTCCGTCGGGATTCACCATGGGCACAACCCAGATTGCCGTCTCATTGACCAGCCGGGTGATCAGCGAGTCACTGCCATAATTCTCGAGCAGATGTTTTGCAATGAGAAAGGGCACGTCAACCGAAATCCATTCGCGCGCATGATGCCCGCCGAGCAAAATGATTTCTGCCTCGCCCTCCTCTTGCGCCACCGCGTCGCTGATTTTCATGGCCCACAGGTCGCGGCCTTCAACGGATTTGCCCAGCGATTTGACTTGTGCAATCGCGCTGTGCTGCGCCGCCAGTTGCGGCAGCTCGTTCTTGATTTCATCATAGGTATGGTACAAGCCGGCGTCCGGCGCTGGCGGCTGGGTACCCGGACAATCACCGCTGGTCAGAAACACATAACCCAGGAAAAGAGAAGCAATCGTTGCAATTACATTTGTTTTTCTCATTGTGCGCGTCCTTCAAATTTGTCAGCATCGGCTGCAATGATTTGGAATGAAAAACCGGCTTCTTGCAGCTTTTCAAGTTGAATATCGAAAGCCCGCGCAATGGCCGTGTCTCCGCGCGTTTCCCATAAATCGAGACCGGCATCCACGATTTGTTGCACGCTGGTTGAGTCTTGCA
Organism: Candidatus Zhuqueibacterota bacterium; assembly: GCA_003576975.1. Taxonomy (GTDB): domain Bacteria; phylum Zhuqueibacterota; class Zhuqueibacteria; order Zhuqueibacterales; family Zhuqueibacteraceae; genus Coneutiohabitans. The sequence continues at coordinate 1,360 of QEVD01000678.1, read as the reverse complement.
ACGTAATGTAAACGAGCCGCTGGACGAGATCCTTTTCTTGCAGGGTCTCGGCAGGAAGCGCCAGCGCCGCCGTCATGGTACTATCAACGCGAATAACGACATAATCCGGTTGTTGCACGATGATCTCCGCCCCGGCTTGGCGAATTCGGGCAAGCTCTTCTGCGCTGCTATACTTGATTTTGCGCAGACCCGAGGCGCTTTTGGCTGAGGGTTGCGGCGATTGACAGGACGCGATAAGAAGCGCCAGGAACAGCGGGAAATAGATTTTCAGCATAAGAGGCCTTCTTGGTGGATAGGGCGGTGAGAAAAATTGAGTTGGAAGATAGGATGATTTTGGGTAAAGTCAAGCAAGAATATGGTTGACCCGTCAGGCAGGCGCAGCATGAATTAAAATTGAACTGTTTAAATAATCATCGGTGATTCAATTCATCCTGGCTAAAACTGTTGTAAAGCATAAAATGCGCAGCCTTGACTTTTCAGAGAGATTGACGTATTTTGGCCACTCACGCTGCGCGACGATATCTTGCTCAATTGCGCACGGCCGCCATCACATGCAAATTGATCATCGCTGAACTAACCCTGCGGAGCCCGCTATGTCCAACGAAAAAGAACAATACCAGCAAGAGCGCGAGCGTTGGCAGCGCGAAACACGCCCCAAGTTTAAAGATCGCCCGGCCAAATTCATCACCACCTCCAGCGTTCCCATCAACGATCTCTATGGCCCGGATGACATCGCACACATCGATCCGTTGCGCGACATCGGCTTCCCCGGCGAGTTTCCCTACACGCGCGGCATTCATGCCAACATGCACCGCGGCCGCTTGTGGACCATGCGCCAGTTCGCCGGCTTCGGCACACCCGCAGATACCAACAAACGCTTCAAATATCTTTTGGAAAACGGCCAAACCGGGCTCTCAACGGCATTTGACTTGCCGACGTTGATGGGCCGCGACTCCGACGATCCGCTCTCTGAAGGTGAAGTCGGCGTCTGCGGCGTGGCGATTTCATCATTGCGCGACATGGAAACGTTGTTCGAAGGCATTCCACTGGATAAAGTAAGCACCTCGATGACGATCAATTCACCTGCTGCCGTGATTCTGGCCTTCTACATTTGCGTCGGCAAAAAACAGGGCGTACCAGAAAGCAAGCTGCGCGGCACGCTGCAGAACGACATTCTCAAAGAATACATCGCCCAAAAAGAATTCATCTTTCCGCCCGAACCTTCGATGAAGATCGTCGTGGACACGATTGAATATTGCACCAAGCAGGTGCCGGAATGGAACACGATTTCGATCAGCGGCTATCACATTCGCGAGGCGGGCAGCACCGCGGTGCAGGAGCTGGCATTCACGCTTGCCGA
>QEVD01000677.1 GCA_003576975.1 Candidatus Zhuqueibacterota bacterium | reverse complement strand
TTTTATTCCCGCCATCGGCCGCCTGACGCATGTGCACAAACCGGACGGCTTCGGCATACGCGAAGACAGCGGTGTGTATGCCGGCGGCGAAATCTCCGTTTATTATGATCCCATGATCGCAAAGCTGATTGCGTGGGGGACAAACCGCGAGGAGGCGATTCGCCGCATGCGCCGGGCGCTGATGGAGTATGAAATCGGCGGCGTCAAAACCACAATTCCGTTTTGTTTGTGGGTGATGCAGCATGAAAAATTTTGCGCCGGTGAGTTCGATACGCATTTCGTGCAGAATGAGTTTTTACCGGAACAATTGGCAAAGCAAAGCGATGGCCGCGATGATCTGGAGAATTTGAGAGCGATAGCCGCCCTGGCAGCGGCGCTCAAGCGCGAAACCAGCGCAACGATTGCGGTCACACCTGCTCCGCATGGCGTTGCTGCAACAGCAAGCGCATGGAAGCGCCGCGGTTGGCGCGCGCGGCTAACCTAGTCGTATGAACCCCTCGCGGCGGAGCGGAGAGCAGCACTAACGCCGTAATTGTAGATCGGACGTACGTCGCCGTTTGTGTTAGGCTTTTCTGATAGGAAGGAGCGATATGTCGCGACGCAGCAAAAAAACCGCAAAAAAAGCCGGAGTCTCGCCCGGCACGCTCGTTTACGTTGGTGAAAAGAAACTCGACCAGCCGCTTGTGAAGATGTTCAACTACTCGAGCGAGCATTATCTGGAAAAGCAGGTTGATAGAATCGAAGAAGTATTCCCGAACAAAACCATGCCGCCGGTGAGTTGGATCAATGTCAGCGGCTTGCATGACGTCAATCTGCTGCAAAGGCTCGGCAATCATTTCAAAATTCATCCGCTCGCGCTGGAAGATATTGCCAACACCACACAACGGCCCAAAATCGAAGAGCACGACGATCAAATTTTTGTCGTGGTCAAGTTGCTGACGTATGACGAAAATAGCCATTGTGTAAATGGGCAGCAAATGAGCGTTTTGGTCACCTCGAATTACCTGCTCTCGTTCGAAGAAAGCGTCGATGATATTTTCAATCCCATGCGCGACCGTATTCGCACCGCCGGCAGCCGCATCCGGCGCTGCGGCACGGATTATCTGCTTTACCGGCTGCTCGATGCCGTGGTCGACAATTACTTCATTGCGCTCGACAAGCTGGGCGAACGCATCGATGCGCTGGAAGAAGAGCTGATCGAGAAACCCACAAAAGACACGCTGCGCACGCTGTATGATCTCAAACGCGAGCTGCTGTTTTTGCGCAAATCCACCTGGCCCTTGCGCGAAGTTATCAGTGTGCTCACCCGCATCGAATCGCCTTTGATCAAAGACGCCACCATTGTGTTTTTGCGCGATGTGTATGATCACACCGTGCAAGTGATCGACACCATCGAGAATTTTCGCGACATTGCCGCCAGCATGATGGATTTGTATCTTTCCAGCCTCAGCCACAAACTGAACGAAACGATGAAAGTGCTGACGACGATCTCAACCATCTTCATTCCGCTGACGTTCATTGCCGGCGTGTACGGTATGAACTTTCATACGGGGATCAGCCCGTGGAACATGCCGGAGTTGAATTGGTATTTTGGATATCCCATCGTCATGCTGGTGATGTTGGCGATCGGAGTTGTGATGTTGTTCTTTTTTAAGAAACGTGGCTGGTTCTGACTAGTCTTGCGCTGCCAGTTTTCCTGCTGATATTGTCATTCTTCCTCAGAATAATCTGCCCCAAGCCGCAGGCGCGATTGGTTAGACCACGTCTTTGGGGCCAAGATACACCGGAAATTGCGCTTCTTCGGCAAGCCGAACATCTTCAATCGACAAGAATGACTTGGGATTGAACCGGCGTATGATTTCGGTCAAGTGTTTCAGGCTCTTGCGCTGAATCACGGTAAAAATAATCTTCACCGGCCCGCTCACGCCCTGGCCGTCAAGCACGGTAAGGCCAAAGCCCTCGGTTTTCAAGTGTGAAATCAATTGTTGCGCGTCTTTGCGGGTAATGATCCGCACGATTTGCATGCCGAAAGCCAGCTTGCCCTCGAGGTAGATTCCGACGAAGCTTCCCATCGCATATCCGCCGCCATAAGCCA
>QEVD01000001.1 GCA_003576975.1 Candidatus Zhuqueibacterota bacterium | reverse complement strand
CGTCGAGCTTTGTGTGCGGGTCCAGGTGTGCGAATAGGAAGCGGTGACTTCCGCACTCACCAGCTTTAACGGATTCAACGAGGCGCCCACCGTCACTTCCCCGCCGACTTCATCGCTGCTGCTGGTTTCGTTGGTGAAGGATGAGCTTTGTTCTCCGCCCTCGCTGGTGGTGATTTCGCTGATGGGTATGACGTCGTAGTTGTCCATTCCAATTTTGATAACCGGACGCGCCGCCACCAGCGGATGATTCTCTGGCGCAGGCACCCCAGCGGGCATGTTCACGCCGGAGACTTCCATGAAATCGCTGTAGGGATCGCCGTCCGTGCTCCACCGCAGGGGATCGGTTTTGTAATAGGTTTTGGTGGTGTCGCCATCCCACGGCTGCAAGCCGGCGCCGGGCGAATAGGTGAAACCATTCACCTCCAGCAGGTTGTCGATGCCGTCTTCATCATCGTCGGCTGCTGCCGAAAGTTGAATGGTTCTGCCGTCCGCGGCGATCAACGAGATTACCTGTCCGCCTGCCGTGCTCCGCATACTGATTTTTTGTGCGTGTAGATTGTTGTCCGTTGCGAACACGGACAATGCCACGAGCACCGGAAACAACCAATTTCCCCAAATGCGTGTAGCTGTTTTCATGGATATGCCTCCAATGATTTGAATTATACAGTTGGTGCAGTTCTTGATCATATAACGCAGGAAAACCGCCCGGAAGTGATAACGCCAATCTGAGAAAATTTTTCCTGCATGAAGTTTAATATTGACAATGAATCCCGCTGTTTTACTTTGACAGCGTGTGCCTGCACATGCGACAGCACGGCCGTCACATTCCTTCACCGCAACCAAGAAAGCCTATCCCATGGACTCTCAGCGCTGGAACAAAGTGCAAGAGTTGTTTGAAGCCGCTTTGGAATATCAACCCGAAGAGCGCGAAGTTTTTTTGCGCAAGGCGTGTTCAAACGATCCCGAACTTCATCGCGAAGTTGCGGCTTTGCTGGAAGCGGATGCGCAACCTCACAGTCTGCTGGCGAACATGAGCGGGGTGGGGATGGATGTGTCAGAAGTGTTTTCTCTGGAGGGCAAACAGATTGGCGCGTATCGCATCCTCAAGCAGATCGGCGCCGGCGGCATGGGCAATGTTTATCTCGCCGGCCGCGCCGACGGGCAGTTCGAGCAACACGTGGCGCTGAAACTCATTAAGCTGGGTTTGCGCTCGGAAGAGATTCTCAAACGCTTTCAAAGCGAGCGGCAAATCCTCGCGCACTTGCAACACCCCAGCATCGCGCGTTTGCTTGACGGCGGCAGGACGGATGACGGGCTTCCCTTCTTTACGATGGAGTATGTTGACGGCGCGCCGATCAATCGCTATTGTGATGACCACCAGCTCCCGGTGGATGCGCGCCTGGCGTTGTTTCAAACCGTCTGCGCCGCGGTGCAATATGCCCATCGCAATCTCGTCGTGCATCGCGATTTGAAGCCGAGTAACATTCTGGTGACCAATGACGGCGCCGTCAAGCTGCTGGACTTCGGCATTGCCAAACTGCTGCGCGAGGAAGCGAACGACGCCGCGCCTGCAACGCTCACGCAAATCGGGCAACGTGTGCTGACGCCGGAGTATGCCTCGCCGGAACAAATTCGCGGCGCGACGGTGACCACGGCGAGCGACGTTTATTCCCTGGGTGTGATACTTTATGAATTGCTGGCCGGACGCCGCCCGTATGAACTCAGCGATCGTTCGCCCGCTGAAGTGGAAAAATTAATCAACACCACGGACCCGAAGAAACCCAGCACCGTTGCCCTTGCCGCAGCCGGGACAGAGCCCACGGCGGAGGCCATTAGCCTGGCGCGCAACACGCAGCCGGAACGTTTGCGGCGCAAACTCGCCGGTGATCTGGACAACATTTGCCTGATGGCGCTGCGCAAAGAGCCGGAACGGCGCTACAGTTCCGTGGAACAACTGTCGCAAGATGCCGGTTCTGGCGCGGCCTGCAACTCTCCGCTATCGCACGCAAAAATTCGTGCAGCGCAACAAAATTGCCGTTGCGGCAACTGCCGCTGTCTTCGTTTTGCTTGCAGGATTGGTGGGATTCTATACAAATCGTTTGGCAAATGAGAGAGATCGCGCGCAGCTTGAAGCAAGAAAAGCGGAACAGGTGGCAGCATTTCTCTCGGATTTGTTCAAGATTTCCGAGCCTTCAGAGGCCAAGGGGCAGACGATCACGGCGCGTGAGCTGCTTGATCGCGGCGCGGAAAAAATCGAGAACGAGCTTGCCGGCCAGCCGGAAGTGCAGGCCAACATGATGGAAGTGATCGGCACGGTTTATCAAAGCCTGGCGCAGCTTGAGGCCGCCGCACCGCTGCTGGAAAAATCAATTGCGCTTCGGCGCAAACTTCACGGCGAGATGCATGCCGACATTGCGCGCACGCTGTGGGTGTTGGGCAAGGTGAAAGCCGAGCAGGGCGACTACAACGCCGCGGATTCGCTGCAACAGCTTTCCCTCGCGATGCGCCGGGAATTGTTCGGCAATGAAAATGAAGAAGTGGCGCAAACCTTGAGCAGTCTCGGCAAGGTGAAGTATCAAAAAGGTGATTTTGTTGCTTCGGATTCCTTGGCGCGCGCCGCGCTCGCCATGCGCCGCAAGCTTTTTGGAAATACGCATGCCGGCGTGGCGCTCAATTTGGATGATTTGGGTTGGTTGATGTATGAACGCGGCAAGCTCGAGGCCTCGGATTCGCTGCATCGCGAAGCGCTGGCGATTCGTCGCGAGTTGTTTGGCGAGGAGAATCTGGAAGTGGCGGAGAGTCTCAACAATCTCGGCGCCACGCTTTACGCCAAAGGTGAATATGCGAATGCCGAGCCGCTGATGCGCCAGGCGCTGGCCATCCGCCGCAAGCTGCTGGGCGATGATCATCCCCTGACGACGTACAATCTCGGCAATCTCGCCGTATTGTTGGAAGCCAAACGTGAATATGCCGAGGCCGAGCTGCACTATCGCGATATTCTGGAAAAACACCGGCAGAAACTCGGCGAGGCCCACCCGGTCATTGCCGATGACTTGACGGACCTCGCCCGCGTGTTGACGGCCAAAGGCGACTTTGATGCCGCTGAGCCGCTCTATCGCCAGGCGATTGCATTGCATCGCAAATCGCGCGGTGAAAATCACTGGCTGGTGGCCTACGCGCTCAACAGTTTGGCAACGATGTTTTATGAAAAAGGCGATTTTGCCGCTGCCATTCCGGTTTACAAAAATGCCATCGCGATTTATAGCAAAGCCTGGAAAACGCCAAATCAACGCACCGGCAGCTCTCTTCTTGGCCTGGCAGCCGCGCTTACTGAAAATGGAAACGCGGCCGAGGCGGAACCGCTGGCACGCAAGGGCTTGCAAATCTTTCGCGATTCGATGGCAGCGGGACATTGGCAAGTGGCCCGCGCTGAAAGTGTGCTTGGCGGCTGTCTGTTGGCGTTGCATAAATTCGATGAAGCCGAGCCGTTGCTGCTTTCGGGCTATGAAACGCTCAAAGTCAAGCGCGGAGACGATGATGCTTTGACCCGGCGCACGCGCGCCTTGCTTTATCAACTTTATCGAGCAATTGGAAAAGCGCAACAGGCTGCGCAGTTTGAGGCGCTGCCGTGAGGCACAACTTCTTGATTGCCATGACGCATTTTATCTCAGGCTGAGCATGCAGATGCCCCAGAAACAAAAAGCCGCTGCAATTAGGAATTGCAACGGCTTTTTGGTTGAGAGTCAAGAGGCAGACGATTGTCTGCAAGATCTATTTTTGCAAAACCATCTTGCGAACCTGGCTTTGTGCGCCGGCGGTGATTTTGTAGAGATAGATGCCGGTCGCAACGGCTCTGCCGGTTTCATCACGGCCATCCCACAGCACGCTGTGATAGCCCGCCGGTTGCGAGACGCCGTTGAGAAGCGTGCGAACCTTGCGTCCGAGTTGATCATAGATCACCAAGCTCACGGTCGCGGCTTCCGGCAGATTGTAGCGCATGCTGGTTTCCGGATTGAACGGATTCGGGAAATTTTGCAGCAACTCGAAAGCCTGCGGTACCAGCGCGATTTCGCCGGCTTGCTTCGCAACAAATTCCTGCGCGCCCACCACCAGCTTCAGTTTCTTTTGGATGGGCTGTGCGCCGCTGCGGAACGTGTATTCCGTTTTCACCCGCAAATCTTGGGCAATGCCCAGTGCTTCGTCAATTACATAAACTTTTGCATCAGCGGGGAAGTCGCCGACGAAATCAAATTGCACGCGCACATCGCTGCGCGTTTGATCGGTGGCCACCTCGAATTCCCACACTTGATTCTCTTCACGCTGGGCGCGAAAATCGGTGCAGAAATTTTCCGCGGGTTGCCGCCATTCCGGACGCGGGAACGATACCGCGACGTAACCACCAATCACCGGCGGTTCCGCCATTTCATTGGCATCATAACCCTCGGCGGAGCCGCGGCGCACGCCCGCCCAGTTGAGCTTGTCACGGGCTTCGTTGGCTTGCGCGGCAATTTGTACGGCCCATTCGCCTGATTGCCACGCCAGCGCCGGTGTGCCAGGTTTGCCGATGCGGCCGGGCACGGCAACGGGTTGTACGATCAAACGCAACGGCGCGCTCGTGGAGACGTTTGGACCGCGCGTCACATAAATCGCGTAACCGCGCCAGGGATCCATCACATCGGAGAAAGTCCATTGCCGCTCGAACGACCACAAGCTGACAGTGTCTTTATCGGCATTGATCAAGCGTAGCGAACGTTTGTGTACTGGAAAGTTGAAGGGCGTTGCCAGCAAATTCCAGCCTTCGTAAACCGTCAAGGTATCCGGGCACACGGTGCGGCGCGTATGGCCGGGGCCGCTGTCCAGGACGACGTCGTTCTTGCGGGTGATGACGAAGAAGGCGCGGCCCGGCGTGAAAGCTCTGGCTTTCGCGCCTTCCTGCCAACGCGTGGCAACCGAATTCTGCGGCAGGTAATCGAACAGACGCCATTGCTTTGCATCGGCGGCGCCGAGATCGTCTTGCACGACGCTGAGCACGCCGCTGCTGTCCAATTCATACGGAACCGAAACCAACTGATAGCTTAAAGTCGAATCACCGGAAGCCAGCGGCACAGGACGGCCGTCGGAGTCGATGCGAAAGTCGCCCTCTCCGGTAACGCGCGTGCGGATGGGATACCACATCTCTTCACCTTCGCTGATGCCGGCAATCATGGCATCGCCGTCATGATCGTTGCACGCCGGACCGTTGCTCGGGCCATAAGCGGTGTTGGGGCCGTTATAAGCCGCCGGCACATTGTCGCGCGCGGTTGCGCGAAACTCAAGGCCGCGGCGCGTCACGCCGGCCTGCGGAATGGTGAAACGAAACGTGTCCGTCGTGCCAATGCGAAATGCGGGAATCGGCGGAGCTTCGGTAGTTGCGCCACCCAGGCGATAGTTTACCCACACGGTATCAACATCAGAATGCGGATCTATCACCAGCAGGCGATCCACAAAATCCTGGCCGTTGAGCGCGATATTATTGCTCAATGTTTTGACGCGCGTGATTTCCGGCGGGCACATATCGAAGCGATAGCGCGCCAACGAGTAGTTCGCTGGATTAACATTGCCGGCAGAATCCGCCACCCAGAAATATAAACTATCTTCGCCGCACAAGTCGGAAGAGTTGAAGTCTACGGAAAATCTCACGGAATCCCGGTTGGCCGTGAACGTCAACGCCGATTGTCCCTGCGCGCCGTTTAAAGTATCTGGCGCGGTTTTAAAGCGCCAAAACACACGGGCGGCGTCGCGTGCAGCCGTGGGAAGCCTGAACGCGAACCGCAAAACCTGGTCACGGCCAAACCACGTATTGACCGGAATGTTGCGCGTGATCGGGCCGTCGATGTTCTGCGTCGGACGGCTGGGCGCAGTCACATCATAATTGAACCGAAACGAGGTGGCGCTGGCATGCCCGGAATTCCCGGCTTTGTCCAACACCCAAACATAGACATACCACCAACCCTGTTGCGACAACAATTTGTTAATAAATCGCAGATCTGCACAACCCAAACTCGTGAGAGTGCCGTTTGCAGGCAAACGAACACGGCCGCCGTTGGTGGTGTCCGCAGCGCCGTTCGGTGGATTTGGATTCCGGACGATCTTCCAACGCACTTCTGCCACGTCGCGGCCGTCTTGCACATCCCAGCAGATCGGAATCGAACCCAAACGCGTGTAGTAGGCGTAACCACCCGGCCAGTACGCGAGGTTGATATTCAGGTTGGTCAACACCGGCACACCGGTGTAATAATACAATGGGCTGTAGAAATAATTTTGCCAGCCGGAAGTGCCGTTGGTGCCGTCCAGCCAAACGTAGCAATAATTGCGCACGTTCGAGGTGACCCAGCCGCGCAGCGGGATCTTAAAGCACAAGGTATTGCCGCTGACGAACGGAACCGCGCCGCCGGTGAAATCATTCGCGCTTTGCGGCGGCGCATCATTTGTGACGATTTTCCAGCGCGCAAAAGCAACGCCGGCAATGTTATTGGGCAAACAGATGTAGAGCGTATCGCTGAAGGCATAGCCGGGATAACCGCCATACAGGCCCCAGTCGATGTTGAGCTGCGTAATCGGTGGCGGCGGTTGCGGCGACGGGCTGGCGGTACCGCTCATCGGCAAGCGGAGCTGACCATTCCCCCGGGTAAAATCATTGGTGGCGAAGAGCAAATTTCCAGAATAAGCCTTAACGGTATTGGGCTTGAAAGTGACGTTTACCGTTTTCGTATCGCCCGGCGCAAGACTCAAGCTTTTGGTATCCACTTCGAAAATAACGCCATCGCTGGTGGAGATGCTGTTGATTTCCAGCGTTTCGCTGAACTCTTTTGCGCCCGTCGTGTCGTTTGTCACTTGCACGCTGTTCGTCCGGGTCGTGTTGACTTGCACGGTTCCGAAACGCACGGAATCGCCGGGAATAACCACGATTCTCGCGCCGCTAGCGCTGCCGGTTAATTTAACCGACAAAGAATCCAGCTTTTGTGTTTGATTCCTGAAGAAAATTTTCAATTGATTCTGATAAGAACGGCGATTGGAGGGATTGAAACGGACCGTGAGACGAAGAACATCGCCGCCTCCGAGCACGACATTGGTGGGCGACTCGATGAGTGAGAACGGCCGGCTGTTCGCATTCAACGAATATCCGGTAATGGTAATATTGGCGCAACCGTCATTTTGCACGGTGATCACGCTGTCGCGCACTGTACCGGCGCGAATCGAACCAAAACCGACGGAATCCGTGCTGGCGGCGGCATTGCCGATGCGATCGATCGACAAATTCGATGTTTCGCCGCGCGAGTTGACTACCGTGTCGCTCAGCGTTTCATTCATGACTAAGCCGCCTTCGCCGGCGCCTCTCGCGGCAGACACAAGAAATTTATAGAGTCCATCGCCGGTCGAGGGCACATCTTCATTGATATCGAAACTTGCAAAAAACGTGATTTCATCGACCCATTCGCGATCGACCATGGGCAGTTCGAGCGGATAAGGAGCTTGCAAACCAAAATTGACTTGCGGAAAAACCTTGACATCCATAGCGGAATCGAAAATCAGCGTCATCGAAACCTTGGCATTGCCGGTACACGTCACGGTTTGGTTGTTCACGCGGAACGTCATACGCACGAGCTTGGGTTTTTCCTGCGCCCAAGTTGCAGTGCCAGCAATGCCGAGGATTGCCAAGGTGGCAAGAAGTACCAATCTCTTCATGGGGTTGACCTCTTTCATGATGTTGAATCGCATGGTGCGGTGCTGATCCTTTAGGTGTGATGGTAAAAGACTTCATGCGAAATAAGGCTCTCATGTCAAAAACCAAGAGAGCCGCAGTTAAATTCTTCTTTCGAATGAAGTCAAATATTCAAAAAGCCAAATGACGGCGGCGCCGGAAAGGAGGAAAACGTCGCCGCCGTCATTGCTGGAAAACGTACTTGGCCGGAGGAAGTTGATCATCAGCTTGATGATCGCGCCTTCCCTGCAATGGCACTCCCTTCAAATGCTTTCGCAAAACTGGCTGGGCCTGCTTCCTGTGCCGTCATGCCGATGAGTTTCTTCACAAGCGCAGGTAAGTGATGCGCCAATTCGGTAAAATCTCCAAAAAAATCTTCACGCACATGTTCGACAATCTGTCCGCTGGCCACGTGCACGAGATAAATCTCAATGCCGTATGCCTGCCCGTTTTTTTGCAGGCGTCCGAAGGCGACGACTTTCGCGCTTAACGCGCGCCCGGCGGCAATGGCTGCACCCCGTTCATTTTGAGCATGCAGATCGAACGTTTGCGGCAGGCGCGTTTCTTCGCCAGGCGGCAAGCAGGCAAAGAGCTGCAGCCGCTGGAACTCAGCATGAAGCTGCGCTGTCAGCTTGGCGGCCTCGTCTTTCAGCGTGTCGTTTTCAGCCCGCAAACTGAGAACCGCGAGACTGGGCTGCGCTTGTGATGTTTGTGCCAGTGTGCTGGTGAAATTGCAAAAGAACGCCCCACACAGTGCAACCAATACTTGTTTGACGCCTGCTTTCATTGCCGTCGTTTCCTGTCGTTTCAATCTTGGTGGCGCATACTCCTTGTTGAACGATGATCGTTCGAACCATCATCGTGATCGCGTCATTACGATTGCGGCGGGAATCGGCAAACCAGGTGCCATGCCTGGAAATGAAAAGTATTGGCTAAATCGTCATATCGGTGTGAAATGCCTCTTGGTTTCTGGCGTTAGCGCAAGCGCTATATCGTTTGATTTCAATGTTTCGTTTCATGCCAGCGGCAGCTTTATTTTGCTGAACTCGGTTTTTGCAACTGTTTGTCCGCGCTGCCATGTGCTGCTCTGAAACAACTGTCGATCCGTGAAGCAGGGCGTTGCAAACCGCACGCGATAAGCACGTCTGGCTTTGCGCCTCGCCGGCTGAGCGTGTCGAAGCCGAGCTTGTCGAAGCCGCTCAGCATACTTTGCCAAACTTCAACGCGCAGACTCTTACCGCGTAATCACCCACCATGAATCCTTACGGAAAGGTGGGAGGCTGGGGAAGCGTGCGCGGATCAACGCCACCACCGCCGTTGCCATTGCCGTTGTCATCTTTGCCCATAGCCGTGGCGGCAAAAATACCGGCGCCAACGCCGACAGCCACCAAACCGGCCACCAGCAAGGTTTTGCCGGACCCGGATTTGTTTTTATTTGTGCCTTCGACCATGTTTTCTTCATCTGCCGGTGAAGTTGTGCTTTCCGAGTTTTCGACCGGCGTGATATTCTGAGATTGCCCGGAGTTTTCTGAGCGCGTCGAGGATGTCGCGGTCGAAGCCGTTCCAACAAGCTTTTTTGTCAACGCCGGTACGCTGGCTTCGAGCTTCTTGAAATCGCCGTCAACTTCTTCTTTGACTTTTTGCACGACTTGCCCGCTCTTGACGTGGACGAGTTGTACTTCAATGAAATAAAGCGGCCCGATCTTATTGATCGTGCCGTTTGCCACGAGTTTTGTGCCGAGCAGCTTGCCGGCTTCAATGGCGCATTCCACCGTGCTGCAGCCGGTTTCCAACAAATTCGAATTGGCCAGCCCGGACATCACTTGATTTTTGCTCATCAGTTCGAACATGCCGGTGCTTTGCAATTCCTGGCGCATCCGGTCAGTAATTTTAGCGGCATCTGCCACGGAGATACGCCCGCTCGGCTCCAGATCCAAAACGGCCAGAGAATAAACGCGGCTTTCCGCTTCGAGCGGAAAATCCGCTGCTTTGGCCAGGGCAAAATCCTGCAGTACAATTGTAACAAAAAATGCGGGCAACAGAATCAAGCTGATTGCTTTCTTCATAAGATCACGCTCCATGAACTGGTGTTTTCTCGCGCAAATTCTCAGATCATCGTCCAAAGGCAACGTATCGGAATTGTTACGTTATCTAAATAGACAATGCCGGATGCCGTTTCATATTGGAATCCAAAGGCTAGAATACCAACACTGGTTTAAAAGTGCGTGAGGGAGGGGCTAAATATGTGAGGACAACGAAACAGTGGACCGGAGGCGTGTTCGGAAGAAATAGCGGGCTTAAATATAATCGACTAAAATCGCGTCGGCCAGCTCTTTGCCGAGATGGCAAGTTTGATCCTGGATTTGGAGATGCAGCGGCCCATTGAACGGCGCTTTATCGAGAACCAAGATTTCGGTTTGGGGAAAGATTCCAACTTGTGCCAAGTAACGCAAGCGCGCCGGATCACGATCGGAAACCATGCGCACCACGACGCGCTCGTTGGCCTGGGCTTGCGAAAGCGCGAAACAAGTGACATTCGGCAGCACGCCATCTTTGGTGGGAATGGGAGAGCCGTGCGGATCGATGGTCGGCTGCCCCAGCACTTGATCCATCTTGTCCTCGAATTCCTCGGAAATATAATGTTCGAGTTGCTCGGCCTCATCATGCACTTGATCCCAACTGTAGCCCATGGCTTGCGCCAAATACAACTCGAGCAAACGATGATGGCGAATGACTTCGAGCGCGATTTTTTCTCCGGCGGGTGTCAGCGACACGCCTTGATAAGGCGAATACTCGACGAGTTTCATTTCGTCCAGTTTTTTCAGCATGCCGGTGACGGAAGCCTGGGCCACGCCGATGCGCTCGGCGATGGCAGAGGTCGAAACTTTCTTTTCAACGGTTTGCAGGACGTGAATTGTCTTCAGATAATCTTCAATGGCCTGCGTCGTAAAATTTTTTTTCTTTTTGTTCATGAACGCAAACGGACGTGTTGTCGGATAATTTGACTGCCGGAAATCGTTGCTGCTGTTGCGCGAGTGGGCGCAAAGTAACAACACACGCGCGATTATTCAAGCAAAAAGTTACAGTTTTAGTGCTTGCTTTTGGAAGTTTCACGCAGCATTTTATCGCTTGCTTGCATCAGAACAGAGGAGATGATATGGCAGCATCTGGTTTGAAACGCCTGGGCATACTCACCGGCGGCGGCGATTGTCCGGGCCTGAACGCCGTCATTCGCGCGGTGGCGAAACCCGCGATGAATGAGTATAACGCGGCCGTGTTCGGCATCGAAGATGGCTTTGAAGGCTTGGTCGAAGGGCGCATGCGCCAGCTTGCCAACGCCGATGTTTCCGGCATAATCAATCTTGGCGGCACGATTCTCGGCACCTCGAATAAAGGCGATCCCTGGCACTATCCGGATGAATCGGTGAATGGCAAGGTTGAAATCGTCGATGCCTCTTCGCGCGCGATCAAAAACTACAAACGTTGGGGCTTGGACGCTTTGGTCGCCATTGGCGGCGACGGCACAATGCAAATCAGCAAAAAATTAACGGATCACGGCCTCAATGTCGTGGGTGTGCCCAAAACGATCGACAATGATCTTTCCGCCACCGACGTCACGTTTGGCTATGATTCAGCGTTGGCAGTTGCCACCGAAGCGATTGATCGCTTGCACACGACGGCCTCGTCGCATCATCGCGTAATGGTGATTGAAGTGATGGGCCGTTATGCGGGCTGGATCGCCCTGGGCGCGGGCTTGGCCGGCGGCGCCGATATTATCTTGATTCCCGAAATTCCATTTGCCTGGAAATCTGTATTTCGGCAAGCGTTTCAGCATTGTTTGCGTTGCAGAAGGGACCAAATGTCCGGACGTCGGCGAAATCGTCAAGGAAATGGATGTGAAGCGCACGGATGCCAAGCGTCTCGGCGGCGTGGGAGAATTTGTGGCAGAACAAATCGCGTTGGGAACGGAGCTTGAAACGCGCGTCACCGTGTTGGGGCATTTGCAGCGCGGCGGCAGCCCGACTCCATATGATCGTATTCTCGCGACAAATTTTGGCGCGAAAGCGGTTGCGCTTTGCGCCGCAGGAAATTTCGGGCAAATGGTGGCGTTGCGCGGCTCCGAGGTTGTTAGCGTACCGATTAAGGAAGCCATTGCTAAACAGAAGCTGGTGCCGCATAATCATGCCATGGTTTTGTCGGCGCGAGCGGTGGGAACGAGCTTCGGAGACGATTGAGAGCCGCACAAAAATCAAGCAAGACTAAAGGAGAACTCGGCGCAATCACTGAGACGATTTTTCGGATGATTGCAACAGCCGAACCACCTCGGGTTTGATAATTTTGCCCATCGCGTTACGCGGCAGATCGATTACGGTGATGATCACCGTTGGAATTTTGTAAACCGCAATTCGGGTACACGCCCATTCTTTCAAAGAGAAGAGTGAAAATTGCTTGTTCGGATGCAAGATAAGCGCCGCGCCAACGCGTTCTCCCCACTCCGCGTCGGGAATTCCAACAACAGCGCATTCGACAATGTCGGGATGGGTGCGCAGCACTTCTTCGATTTCCAGTGCTGAAACTTTGTATCCACCAGTTTTGATAATGTCAACTGAGGCGCGGCCCAAGATGCGAAAATAACCCTTTTCAATAACAGCAATATCGCCTGTGCAAAACCAGCCCGCGCGAAAGGCTTGTTGTGTGGCAGCCGGATTGTCCCAATACTCCAGAAAAACGTTTTGACCTTTGACTTGAATTTCTCCGGCAGTTCCCGGGCCAACTTCCTCGCCGTGTTCGTCAACCAATCTTACGGCAACCCCGGGCAATGGTGTGCCGACAAATCCCGCCCGGCGTTCGCCATGCAGAGGGTTCGAAAGCGCCATACCGATCTCCGTCATGCCATAGCGCTCGAGCAGAACATGTCCGCTGAGGACCTGCCATTTCTTGAATACATGTGCGGGCAACGCAGCCGATCCGGAAATCATCAAGCGCATTCGTGCGCATGCTTCTGACATGGCTTTTTGTTCGGGTGGCGAAGCAGCCTCCCAGGTGTTGATGAGCTTGCTATAAATCGTGGGTACGGCCATAAACACAGTCGTATTGCCTTGCAGGAATCTTTTCCAAGTTGTTTCGGGATGAAATTCCGGCAACAACCCGCATGTCGCACCGGCCCACAACGCGCAACTCAGCGCATTGATAATGCCGTGAATGTGATGCAGCGGCAGAACATTGAGCAGATAATCTTGCGGGGACCATTCCCAGGCGGTAATCAACGAGGTCATTTGCGCCACGATATTGCGATGCGTTATCACGACGCCTTTGGGCTTATTCGTCGTGCCGCTGGTATAAATGATCATCGCGCGTCTTTGCAGATCAATTGCCGGAAAATCCGCGGCAGTCGGCTCCAGCAAATCTGTTGTGCTCAGAAAACGCAAACCGTGCTTGCGGGCCAAGGGTTCTAAACGCGTTTCAAAGTCGGGGTGAGCGACAGCAATGCGCGCGCCGGAATTTTGTAGAACATATTCCAATTCTGGCTGTGGATGCGTCACGGCCAAGGGCACGGCCACGCCTCCGACACGCCAAATTCCCCATTGCGTTGTAACATAATGCAGGCCCGGCGGTACTAGAAACGCGACGCGTGTTTCGGCAAGATCACGTGCGCCGCGCAGCAAAACGCCTGAAGCTGCGGCAGAAGCGACGAGCAAATCGTGATACGTGAACACGCCTTCGCGCGCAACGATGGCCCGGCGCGCGTCATGCTGCTCAGCGCGGGCAAAGAGCGGGTGAGAGGATAGTATTTTCATGAAATGGCTATTTGAAATTAGATGAATAGTTCTTATTTTCGCCCCCATCCCAGTCGAAAATTCCTGAATAACCCCGAGGTTGAAATGTCAGACATCAAGGCCGACAAGACAATCGATTGCAGCGGTTTGAGTTGCCCATTACCCATCGCTAAAACGAATCGCGCGATTAAGGATATGGCTGTGGGGCAGATACTCGAATTGATTTCCACCGATGCCGGTACCATGCTCGATATGCAGGGCTGGGCCAAGCAAACCAAACACGAATTGCTGTTGGCAAAGGATGAAGGCGCCTATTTTCGATTTTTCATCAAAAAAACAAATTAGTCTTCCAATTGCAACCCAAAGGAGAGGCGTGTGAAAGTTGCGGTCGTCGGTTCAGGTTATGTCGGTCTGGTTGCCGGCACTTGTTTTGCCGATTCCGGCAATGAAGTGATTTGCGTTGACGTGGATGAAAACAAGATCAACCAGCTTCGTCAGGGGGACATTCCTATTTTCGAGCCGGGTTTGGAGGAAATGGTTAAGCAAAACGTCCGCGAAGAACGCCTTTATTTTACCACGGACATCAAATACGCGGTCGAACAGGCGCAAATCGTGTTTATCGCCGTGGGTACCCCGCCGGATGAAGACGGCTCCGCCGATTTGAAATACGTGCTCGACGTCGCGCGCAACATCGGCAAATTTATGAACGGCTACAAAGTCATCGTCAACAAAAGCACCGTTCCGGTTGGCACCGCGGATAAAGTCCGGGATGAAATTCGAAAGCATACGCAATACGATTTTGCCGTGGTGTCCAATCCGGAGTTCTTGAAAGAAGGCGCTGCGATCGATGATTTTACCCGCCCCGATCGCGTCGTCATCGGTACCGCGGATGAAAAGGCAATCGAGATCATGCGCACATTGTACGCGCCGTTCGTGCGCTCCGGCAAGCCGATCATCATCATGGATGAACGCAGCGCGGAACTGACCAAATATGCGGCGAATGCTCTGCTGGCCACTAAAATTTCGTTTATTAATGAAATCGCCAATTTGTGTGAAGCGGTCGGCGCTGATATCGACATGGTGCGGAAGGGCATCGGCACTGATTCGCGCATCGGGCCGCATTTTATTTTTCCAGGCACGGGTTACGGCGGATCGTGTTTTCCGAAGGATGTGCAGGCGTTGATTCGAACCGGCGGCGATCACCGCACGAATCTTGCGATTATCAAAGCTGTGGAAGAGGTGAATACGCGGCAAAAAACAGTTTTGCTCGACAAGATCAAATCATATTTTAAGCAAGGCCTGCGCGGGAAAGTCTTTGCCATGTGGGGACTTGCCTTTAAACCGAAAACGGATGATATGCGCGAGGCGCCGGCGATCGAAATGATCAATGCGTTGAATGCTGAAGGCGCTTCGGTCCGAGCGCACGATCCTGAAGCGCTGAAAGAAGCGGCGAGAATTTTTAAAGATCGTGTCGATCGCGATTTATTTCTTTTTGACAAACGCTATGAAGCGCTGGAAAGCGCTGATGCGCTGATCATCATGACGGAGTGGAATGCGTTCCGCGAACCGGATTTTTTTCTGATCAAAGAAACCTTGAAATCGCCTGCGATTTTTGATGGCAGAAATCTCTACGATCCGCAGCGCATGAAAAGAATCGGGATTGATTATTTTTCGATTGGCCGCCCGGTGCGGTAAAAAGCAACGTTGTGATTTTCGGGCGCGCTCGCAGTTTTGAGTGCGCCTTTTTTATGATAAAGATTACCGCCGTCACGCCAACCGCGTGCTCGCCACTGCTCTGATCTTGCCCGGGAGATCGCCGCGAGTCTCACTCCATATGAACGTTGATGCGCGGAAATTGGTTTTCCTGGCCAGTTGCATCAACCGTGACGAGCAAAAAATCCAGTTGTTTGGTCCGATTGAGTTTTCTATATTCAACGTCATCATGGGTGTTCTGCTTCGCTGAGGCGAAACAGAAAGAATAGGGAATGCCGTGCGAATCGGCAACTGCCCCGCAACTGTGAGCAGCGTGTTGTTCGGCGATTTCATCACTCTCAGCACGAGGGGAAGATGAGATCGAGCTAGCCGAGCTGCAAGTCAGGAGACCTGCCTGTGAGATTAATCTCCGTGAAGGATATTGCGTCCTTCACTGAATCGGAGAGCCTTCGCGGGAAGGCCGGCGCTTGCAGCAGTCGCTTCATATCCCTCCCTGCCAGGCGCAGGAATTTTTTCGTCCTGCGCGATTTCCTTCCCGGCGCGTCTCTCCCCAACCTCAATTCTTCTGTAAGGAGATTTTATGTTCAAACGCGCTGGCAGTTGTGCAACGTTCGCGGTATTTCTGTGGGCTTCGTTTGTGCGCGGGCAACAAAGCGAAGCGATTCGCGGAAATGTCGTGGATGCCGTGACGAAGCAACCGATCGCGGGGGCAACGGTTTTGTTAATGTCTTCACGGCAAGGCGTGGTAACCAACGAGGCCGGAAAATTCAAGCTATCCGCAACGCAGCCGAATGACTCGCTGCTCATTCGATTTATCGGGTATCGATCCGAGCGTTTGGCGCTTGCTGAAATCAATAGGAATCACCGCATCCAACTCACCCCAACCAGCCTGCTTTTTCACGAAGTGACGGTAACGGCGAAACGTAATGCCGCAGTTGCCGCCGATAGCCCGGCGCCGGTTGAACTGGTCACGACGGACACGCCGCGTTTGCTCACCACTCACAACGTGGGCGAAACATTGACGCATATGCAATCGCTGCTCGTCAAAGATTATGGCGGGTTGAGCGGCATCAAAACGGTGTCGTTGCGCGGCGCCTCGGAAGGTCAGGTGTTGGTGTTGCAAGACGGTTTCCGCATCAATAATCCGCAAGGCGGCTGGGTCGATCTCAATCTGCTGCCGACGCTCGGGGTGGAAAGTGTCGAAGTATTGCGCAGCGGGGCTTCGGCGCAATACGGCAGTGAAGCGGTGGGCGGCATCGTGCATGTGCGCACGCTCTCACCCGCCGCGCACTTTTCGCCGCAAGCAGAGTATACTGTTGGCAATTACGGCACGGGCGCAGCCCGGATCAAGCTGAGTCAGCGTGTGGGAAAAATTTCCGGTGTGCTGGCTTATGGCCGTTTGCGCACGGAGGGCGACTATCCCACCGGACTGGCGGCGCAACCGCGCCTGCAAAACAATCATCTCAACAAGCAGGATTTTTATGCGCGCGGGGATTTCGCGATTTCCGAACGCATTGGACTGAGCGCTTTTCATCAAATCGTTGACAGTGATCGCGAAGTGGCGGGATCGCTGAGTTTTCCAACTAGCGCTGCCGAGCAGCAGGATAATAATCGTATGAGTGCGGTGCGCTTCACCGCGCAAACGGGTGAACTTTTTAATTTTAATGTGCAGGGCAGCCTGCAGCATCTCGAGCAGGACTATACCAACCCGGATCCATTTTTTCCCAGCGCCAGCCGCCATACAGTGGATGCACGCGAGTTACTCCTGCACAATCGCAGCCGCCTGGGGGTCTGGGATTTTCTTTACGGCGCGGAGATCGCGCATTTTGAAATCAAGAGCACGGATCTCGAGAATCCGCAGCGCGATCAGCGCAGCGCGTTTGTACAAGCGGAATGGCGCTGGCATCGCGTGCGCAACAACGCATTGATCAGTCTGGCTATAACCCCGGCGTTGCGCTACGATCATTTCAGCGATTCCGGCAATCGAACGAGTCCCAAAATCAGCTTGGTATGGAAATGGGAGAAAGATTTCACGCTCTCCTGGCATGCCAGCGCCGGAAAAAGTTTTCGCGTACCTTCGATGAATGATCTTTTCTGGCCGAGTAGTCCATACACGGCGGGCAACCCCAATTTGCGGCCGGAAGTCGGCACCCAGTTTGATGGAGGCGTGTTGGTGCAAAGCGCAAATCGCGCGGGAAATTGGCAATTGGCATTGGATGTGTTCCATACGCAGTTGGAAAACCTCATTAGTTGGATTCCGGATGAAAATTTCCGTTTTTCGCCGCAAAATATTGCGCGCGCCAAAATCGCCGGCTTGGAACCGGCATTGACGTGGCGTTCGTTGCGCGATCGGGTTAATGTTCGTCTGGCTTACACCAAAATGCGTGCAATCGACGACGGCGATGATGCAGCGACACAAGGCAAGCGATTGCTGTATCGTCCCGATCACAAATTTGACGCCACTTTTTCTGCACAGATTTTTGGTGGAACGTGGGGTGCGACATATCAGCTCGTAAGCCGGCGTTTCGTACGGCAAGACAATTCGTTTTCATTGCCGGGCTATCGTTTGCTTGATTTGTTTGGCTCGTACAGGTTTGATTTTACGGGAGGCTATCAAATCTATCTAGCTGGTGCAATTCGAAATCTGGCTGATGAACACATACAGGTGATCGAGGGTTATCCTATACCTGGTCGCGAATTTCGCATGACACTCGGCGTAGGGCGATGATTTTAGAGCTGATGCTTTTGAAATCACCACGATAGTGATTGAATAAATTTTCTCCCAGCGGATGAGGTCGTTTCGTTGAAACATACATTTTGCTCTTCCGCTGGGAACATTTTTTCAAGCAATTCTGTCGAGAATTCGTTATCTGTGGCACGCTGATATCAATTTTGCATAGGTCATAATAAAATGACTTAGGGCTGATCGTTTGTTACCCATTTATGAGGTAATCCACATTGAATCTAACTTAGATTTTTCGTAACAGAGTTATGCAGAAGTACTTCCCTGGTTTAAAACCTTTCCGCTAAAACCGTTTTATAAGTCAATCCGCTCCTTTGGGTAACATGAATTATGAGGCAACGCCCCTTTTTTCAAAATCCTTCGGTAACATTTTTTATGAGGCAATGCGCGAGGCAATGCGGGGCAAAATATTTCTTGACAAAATCATTTAGTTTTATATATTACGAGTCTATGTCCTAAAATTCGGTTTTACTGAAGTTAAGGAATCGCCTATTCAAGGTGTTAGTTTTTATATTTTTGTTCTGAGCGATATTTTGTGGCGAGTCTTAATTCTTGACAAAGGCGATGCATGACCTTTAATAGCCACCATAGCTCAGAAGGTAGAGCGCCTCACTTGTAATGAGGAAGTCGCGGGTTCGATTCCTGCTGGTGGCTCAACGAAATGAGATTTTGCCGGGGAGGTTCCAGAGTGGCCAAATGGGGCAGACTGTAAATCTGCTGGCTATGCCTTCGGAGGTTCGAATCCTTCCCTCCCCACTGTGTGCGTTATCATGAGCCATTCTTGCTCCAATGGTTTGTGAAAACAAAAATGAAGTAAGCAAACGAATCCCGATTCTATCGGGATTTTTCACGGATTCACGTGTCGTGGCGCAAAGGGGTGAGCAAGGGGCAGTTCGGATGCTGGTAAGCATGCGGGAGTAACTCAGGTGGTAGAGTCACAGCCTTCCAAGCTGTTGGTCGCGGGTTCAAGTCCCGTCTCCCGCTCTCGCACGATTGGCTCACGTAGCTCAGTCGGTAGAGCACTTCCTTGGTAAGGAAGAGGTCACCGGTTCAATCCCGGTCGTGAGCTCTTGAACAAATTTGGCATGAATATTACAAAAAGGCGTGAAGAGTCGTGAGAGAAAACATTACTCTGGAATGCGGCACGTGCAAGCGCCGAAACTATGCGATGACGAAGAATAAGAAAACGCATACGGCGCGCGCAGAATTCAAAAAGTTTTGCCGGTTCTGCAACAAACATACGATGCACAAAGAATCGCGTTAAGTGTGCTCTGTAGGCCTGTAGCTCAACTGGCTAGAGCGCCGGTCTCCAAAACCGGAGGCTGGGGGTTCGATTCCCTCCAGGCCTGCCATCTGATGGTCAATGATGTATTGAATACGAGAGACGCCAAATGAATCTAGTGCAGAAGGTCAAGACATTTTTTGACGAAATTAAAATCGAAATGACCAAAGTGAGCTGGCCCAGCCGCGAAAACCTGAAAGAATCGACAATGGTGGTTTTGGTTGTCACTCTTTTCTTTGCGATTATCACGGGTGCGGTCGACCGCGTGCTTTCGTGGGGCGTGCAACAGCTCTATGGGCTGATCAGTTAACCTAAAGTTGATTCTACAATATCTGACTATATCCCAGTGGAAGATATCACGGAAAAAAATACCGAGAGCACGGCCAAAAGATGGTATGCGATTCATGTTCTCTCCGGGCATGAGCGCAAGGTGAAAGCCTATTTGGAAAATGAAGCGGCGGCTTTGGGATTATCCGACCGGCTGGCGGGCGTGCTTATACCCTCGGAAGAAGTTACCGAAATGAGAGAAGGAAAGAAACGGGTACGAAATAAGACGTTCTTTCCTGGCTACATGTTGGTCGAAATGGTGTTGGACAAGGACACGCAGCATTTAATTCTAAACACCCCAGGGATTACCAATTTTGTCGGCCCCAAAAACAAACCCCAGCCTCTCCGTCAAGATGAAATCGATCGCATTTTAGGCCGCGTGCAGGAAAGCCGATCCAAGGAAATCGTTTCTGTGCCCTTTAAGGTCGGCGATCCGGTGCGTGTAACGGATGGCCCTTTTCTGGACTTTACGGGTTTTGTGGAAGAAATTAACGAAGAGAAAAAG
The DNA here is from genome assembly GCA_003576975.1 of Candidatus Zhuqueibacterota bacterium. GTDB lineage: Bacteria > Zhuqueibacterota > Zhuqueibacteria > Zhuqueibacterales > Zhuqueibacteraceae > Coneutiohabitans. The sequence continues at coordinate 59,308 of QEVD01000001.1, read as the reverse complement.
AAGGCCAAGGTGATGGTCAGTATTTTTGGCCGATCAACACCGGTCGAGTTGGATTTCCTGCAAATCGAGTTAGAAAAATAATCGCACGGGAGATAGACACACATGGCTAAAAAAGTCGTTAAGGAAATCAAATTGCAAATCCCCGGCGGGCAGGCAAATCCCGCTCCGCCCGTAGGCCCGGCGTTGGGCCAGCATGGCGTCAACATTATGGAATTCTGTAAGGCTTTCAACGCCAAAACCTCCGATCGTCAGGGACTGATTATTCCCGTTATCATTACGGTTTATTCCGATCGCTCGTTTACGTTTGTCTTGAAAACACCGCCCGCCGCAGTACTGCTTTTGAAGTCGATGGGTGCGCCCAAAGGCTCGGGCGAACCGAATCGCAACAAGATCGGCAAGGTGACCAAAGATCAGGTGCGCCAGATCGCGCAAGCAAAAATGGAAGACTTGAATGCCAACGACGTTGAGGCTGCGATGCGCATGGTCGAAGGCACGGCGCGCAGCATGGGCATTGAAGTCGCTTGAGGTCCGTAAATCAATATCAAATGCAACGTTGGTTCCAGGTAAGGTAATTGTATGAATCATAGTCGTCGTTTTCGTGAACTTGCCAAGTTGGTCGAGCCGAACAAAGAGTATTCGTTGGAAGATGCCGTGGCGTTGTTGAAAAAAACGGCGACGGCAAAATTCAACGAAACGATTGAAGTGGCGATGCGTCTTGGCGTTGATCCGCGGCATGCCGATCAGGTTGTGCGCGGCACCGTCTCGTTGCCGCACGGCACGGGCAAAACCGTGCGCGTGTTGGTGTTGTGCAAAACCGTGAAAGAGGCGGAGGCGCGCGACGCGGGTGCCGATCATGTCGGTTTTGATGACTTTATCAAAAAGATCAACGAAGGGTGGTTCGAATTCGACGTTGTCATTGCCACGCCCGATGTCATGGGAGAGGTTGGCAAGCTCGGTAAAGTTCTCGGCCCGCGCGGCTTGATGCCAAATCCCAAGAGTGGCACCGTCACGTTCGACGTGGGGCAGGCGGTTAAGGAAGTGAAGGCCGGTAAAATCGAATTCCGCGTCGACAAGTCGGGCATCCTGCACGTGAATATTGGCAAAGCGTCTTTCAGTGAACAGCAGATTGCGGAAAATGCGCGGATGTTTATCGAAACCGTCGTGCGGTTGAAGCCGGCTTCTTCGAAGGGGCAATATGTGCGCAGCATCACGTTGTCGAGCACCATGGGCCCTGGCATTCCAATTGACAGCAATGCGATGATGGGCGAACTTAAAGTATAAAGTATAGGCGTGAACACGACCATGTTAGAATCCAGAACCATTCGGCCAGAGAAGCAAGAAGCCGTAACCGATCTCGTCGCGCGGATGTCAGCCGCAAAAAGTGTTTTTGTCACAGACTATTCCGGTTTGACCGTCGAGGCCATTACCCGGCTGCGCCGCGATTTACGCAAGTCGAACGTGGACTATCTTGTGAGCAAAAATACGCTCACGCGCTTGGCGGCCACTCAGGTTGGCATGAAAGACATCGTGCCGCACCTGGAAGGCACGACAGCCATTGCGTTCGGTTTGGGTGATCCCGCAGCTCCGGCAAAAGTGCTGCTCGAATTCACCAAGAAAAGTGAAAAACCGACAATCAAGGCCTTTGTGTTCGAGGGCCAGTATTATGACGGCAAATTCGCCGAAGAAATTTCCAAATTGCCGGGCCGCAACGAGCTGCTGGCGCGTTTGCTCGGCAGCATGAATGCGCCGGTCACGGGTCTTGCAAATTCTCTGCAAGGCATCATCCGGAAAATGGCATATGCATTAAATGCAGTCGCAGATCAGAAAAAAGAAGCTGCGGGTGTGCAATAATCAATTTCATAGAACCGTTCGCGCTGCGGCGCCGTTGAATCCATGAAGTTTCCACTCTTTTAAGGAGGATTTTGTGTCTACGAATGATTTTATTCAGGCGATCGAGAACATGAGTGTTCTTGAGCTATCAAATTTGGTCAAGGCAATTGAAGACCGGTTTGGCGTGTCTGCTGCAGCCCCGGCCGTGGCGATGATGCCGCAAGCTGGCGGTGCAATGCCGGCGCAAGCCCAAGTCGAAGAGAAAACCGAATTTGACGTGGTGCTAGCCAGCGCCGGCGCCAACAAGATTAACGTCATCAAAGTCGTGCGTACCCTCACCAGTTTGGGTTTGAAAGAAGCCAAAGATTTGGTGGACAGCGCGCCCAAGACGTTGAAAGAGGCGGTGAACAAGGAAGAAGCACAGAAGATTAAAGCGCAGTTGGAAGAAGCTGGCGCCACCGTCGAAATCAAATAAATGAAGTAAGCCAACCCTTTTGACTCAACCCTCTTTCAGCCAGAAAGAGGTTGTTGTTTTATAGGTGCCCCTTTCATGGAGAATACAAACGGAAAACGGTACTCGTTTTCAAAACTGAGTACCGTGATCGATTTGCCGGATTTGTTGGATATTCAGCTCAAGTCGTTCAACGAATTCATGCAGCTCGATGTCGAGCCTTCCAAGCGCGACAACCAAGGAATGCAGGCCGTATTCAAGAGCATTTTTCCGATTTACGACAGCCGGGAAAATTTTTGCCTGGATTTTGTTGAATTTTATATCGAAAAACCCAAGTACGACATGGATGAGTGCCAGGAGCGCGGTGTAACCTACTCGGTTCCGCTCAAGGCCAAACTCCGCCTGTCGGTAAAAGATGAGGAAAGCGGCAACTTCGGTGAAACGACCGAACAAGTCGTCTACTTGGGAAATATTCCCTTCATGACCACGCGCGGCACCTTCATTATTAATGGCGCCGAGCGCATCGTGGTGAGCCAGCTTCATCGCTCTCCCGGCGTGTTCTTCGATGAATTGAAGCATCCCAACGGCACCAAGCTCTTTTCGGCGCGCATCATTCCGCTGCGCGGTTCGTGGGTCGAATTTCTTACCGACATCAGCGATGTGATGTATGTCTACATCGATCGCCGCAAGAAATTTCCGGTCACCACGCTGTTGCGCGCGATTGGTTATTCCTCCGATAAAGAAGTGCTGCAGCTTTTCGATCTCATTGACGAAATCAAGTTGTCGGATTCGAAAGTCAAGCAATTTCTCGGACGGCAGTCAATCGGCGATATCGTCGATCGTGAAACCGGCGAAATTCTGCTTGAAAAAGATGCAGAACTGACGGAAGAAGCAATCGATCGCTTGAAAAAAGCGAAAATTACGACCGTGCGATTGTTGCGTTCGGATAGCGCCTTTGGCCCGGAAGTGATTTCGAACACGCTTAAGCGCGACGCCGCACATTCGCAGCAAGACGCCCTGGAAGCCATTTACCGCCAGCTCCGCTCGGGCGAGCCGCCGGATCTGGATACCGCCAAACAATTTCTCGAGCGCATGTTCTTCAATCCCAAACGTTACGATTTGGGCGAAGTCGGGCGTTATCGCCTCAACAAGAAGCTCGGGTTGGATACGCCGGTGTCCACGACGGTTCTTACCGAAAATGATATTATCACGATCATCAAGTATCTGCTCGATATGCGCAACGGCCATCGCACGGCGGATGACATCGACCATTTGGGCAATCGCCGCATTCGCACCGTGGGCGAGCAGCTTTCGCAGCAGATGAGCGTCGGCTTGTCGCGCATGGCGCGCACGATCAAAGAGCGGATGAATTTGCGCGACAGCGAGAAATTGACCCCGCAGGATCTCGTCAACGCGCGCACGATCATTTCCGTGATCAACACGTTTTTCGGCACCAGCCAGCTCTCGCAATTCATGGATCAAACCAACCCGCTGGCGGAATTGACCCACAAACGCCGTCTCTCCGCTCTCGGACCTGGTGGTTTGACGCGCGAGCGCGCCGGTTTCGAAGTACGCGACGTGCATTACACGCATTATGGCCGTCTGTGTCCGATTGAAACGCCAGAAGGTCCGAACATTGGTCTCATTTCATCATTAACCACATTTGCGCGCATCAACGATTTCGGCTTCATCGAAACGCCCTATCGCCGCGTGAAAAACGGCCGCGTGTCGACGGATATCGAATATCTCTCCGCCGACGATGAAGATCAATATGTCATTGCACAAGCGAACGCGCCGATTGACAATCGCGGCCATTACCTGAACGATCGCGTGAAGGCCCGCATCAAGGGCGAGTTTCCCGTGGTGCCGCCCGAAGAACTCCATTATATGGATGTGTCGCCGAATCAGATCGTCTCTGCCGCCGCGGCATTGATCCCGTTCCTGGAGCACGATGACGCCAACCGCGCGTTGATGGGTTCCAACATGCAGCGCCAGGCCGTGCCGCTTTTGGTTCCGGAAGCGCCGTTGGTCGGCACCGGTTTTGAAGCAAAAGTGGCGCATGATTCCCGCGCGATGATTATTTCCGATTTTGACGGCGTGGTCGAACACGTGGAAACGGACAAAATCATCATTCGTAAAGACATGCCCTCGGGGCGCGGCAAGAAAATCGAGGTCGAGGCGTTATTGAATTTTGAGGAAACCGATTTGGTGTCTTATCGCTGCACCAAATTCATGCGCACGAACCAGGATACTTGCATCAATCAGCGCCCCATTGTGAACGTCGGCGATCGGGTGAAGAAAGGCCAGGTGTTGGCTGACGGTTGCGCGACGCAAGGCGGTGAGCTTGCATTAGGGCGCAACGTTTTGGTGGCATTCATGCCGTGGCGCGGCTACAACTTCGAAGACGCCATCGTCATTTCTGAGCGCGTCGTGCAGAAGGATATTTATACCTCGCTCCACATTGAAGAATTTGAGTTGCAGGTGCGCGACACCAAGCGCGGCGAAGAAGAGTTGACGCGCGAAATTCCAAACGTTTCTGAAGAGTCCACCAAAGATCTCGACGAAAATGGCATCATTCGCACCGGCGCAGAAGTGGTGGCCGGCGATATCCTGGTTGGCAAAGTCACGCCCAAGGGCGAAACGGATCCGACGCCTGAAGAGAAATTGCTGAAAGCAATCTTCGGCGAAAAGGCCGGCGATGTGAAAGATGCTTCATTGAAAGCGCCGCCCGGATTAAAGGGCATTGTGATCGACACCAAGCTTTTCTCCCGCAAGAAGAAAGACTCCAAGTCGAAGCGCCAGGAGAAAAAGAAGGTCGACGAGATTGAAGAATGGCATACTCGCGAGTTGGCGCGTCTCAAGAAACTGCGCAGCGAAAAGTTGATCAATTTGCTTTCGGGCGAAACGTCCGCGACCATTCGCGACACGCACGGGAAAGTCGTGGTGCGTGCCAGCACGGAGTTGACTGAAGAACGCTTGTCCGAACTTGATTTTGAGAAACTCGACCGCAGCGAAGGCTGGACCGAGAAAAGGCGCATCAACGAGTTGGTCGATTTGGTATTTTCGACCTATGAGCGCAAAGTGCAAGACACCGAAGAAGAGTATGAACGGCGCAAGCTCAAAATCATCGTCGGCGATGAATTGCCTCCTGGCATCGTTCAGCTTGCCAAGGTTTATGTTGCGAAAAAGCGCAAATTGATGGTCGGCGATAAGATGGCAGGCCGCCACGGCAACAAGGGCGTCGTCGCCAAAATCGTTCCGATCGAAGATATGCCTTATCTTGAAGACGGTACGCCGGTTGACATCGTGCTTAATCCGCTGGGCGTGCCTTCGCGCATGAACCTGGGCCAGATTTTTGAGACGACTCTGGGCTGGGCTGCTTCCAAGCTCGGTGTAAAATTCGCCACGCCGGTATTCGACGGCGCAAGCGAGCAGGAAGTCATCAATGAGATGAAAAAAGCCGGCATTCCGGAAGATGGCAAAGTGCAGTTGTTCGATGGCCGGACCGGCGAGTTGTTCAACGAGCGCGTGACCGTCGGCCAGATCTATATGTTGAAGCTGTCGCATTTGGTCGAAGACAAGATTCACGCGCGCTCGATCGGCCCGTATTCCTTGATCACGCAACAGCCGTTGGGCGGCAAGGCGCAATTCGGCGGCCAGCGTTTCGGTGAAATGGAAGTTTGGGCGCTGGAAGCTTATGGCGCGGCCTATACACTGCAGGAAATTTTGACCGTCAAATCAGACGATGTGCGGGGGCGGTCGAAGGTTTATGAAGCCATCGTGAAAGGCGATAATTTGCCGGAGCCTGGTTTACCTGAATCCTTCAACGTTCTCATTCGAGAGTTGCAGGGCTTGGGTCTCGACGTCGAGTTGGTCGACGATTCTGAAAACGGCAAATCGAACTAGCCGGCCACAACAAAAGTTGTTAAGAACATCAGTATTTTAATATAACCACTGTGATTCAGTGGAGGTGAGCTTTGACTTACTTTCCGAAACAAGATACCGCAGCACGCCGCAATTTCAGCGCAATCGCCATTAGCCTGGCGTCGCCGGATAAAATTCTCGAACGGTCACACGGTGAAGTAACCAAGCCGGAGACGATCAATTACCGTTCATTTAAGCCGGAAAAGGACGGGCTTTTTTGCGAGAAAATTTTCGGCCCCGTGCGTGATTGGGAATGCCATTGCGGCAAATACAAACGTATTCGCTACAAAGGCATTGTCTGCGACCGTTGCGGCGTTGAAGTGACCACAAAATCGGTGCGGCGTGAGCGCATGGGGCATATCACGCTTGCCGTGCCGGTGGTTCATATTTGGTATTGGAAGGCTTTGCCCTCGAAGATCGGATATATTCTCGGCATGAGCGGCAAGGATCTGGAAAAAGTCATTTATTACGAATCGTATGTCGTAATTCAGCCCGGCCGCAGCGGCCTTCGCCCGAAAGAGTTGCTGACGGAAGATGATTATTTCCGCATCACCTCCGAGATGGGCGCAAGCGAAGGCAGCGCCGGAAACGAGTCCGAGCAGTTCGTCGCCAAGATCGGCGGTGAAGCTGTTCTCGAATTATTGCGCCGTTCCGATCCGAGCTTGCTGTCGACCGAGTTGCGCCATCAAGTCAAAACCGAAACCTCCTTCCAGCGCAAGACCGAAGCGTTGAAGCGGTTGAAAGTCATTGAAGCAATCAAGCGCAGCCAGAATCGGCCGGAGTGGATGGTGTTGTCCGTCATTCCGGTGATTCCGCCGGAATTGCGCCCCTTGGTGCCGTTGGAAGGCGGCCGTTTTGCCACCTCTGATCTGAATGATCTCTATCGCCGCGTCATCATTCGTAATAACCGCCTTAAGAAGTTGATGGAGATCAAGGCGCCGGAAGTCATCTTGCGCAATGAAAAACGCATGCTGCAAGAAGCCGTCGATGCGCTGTTTGATAACGGCCGTAAAACGGCTGCGGTGCGCGGCGATGGCAATCGCCCACTGAAATCGTTGTCCGATATGTTGCGCGGCAAGCAAGGGCGTTTCCGCCAGAACCTGCTGGGTAAGCGTATCGATTATTCCGGCCGTTCGGTGATTGTGGTAGGCCCGGAGTTGCGCTTGCACGAATGCGGCTTGCCGAAAGAAATGGCGCTGGAATTGTTCAAGCCATTTGTGATCCGCAAGCTGGTCGAGCGGTCAATCGCCAAAACCGTGAAAAGCGCCAAAAAAATGGTTGACCGCCGCGACGCCAGCGTTTGGGATATTTTAGAAGAAATCATCGACGATCATCCCATTTTGTTGAACCGCGCGCCGACGTTGCACCGTTTGGGCATTCAGGCGTTTCAACCGATTTTGATCGAAGGCAAGGCGCTGCAAATTCATCCGCTGGTGTGCGCGGCATTCAATGCCGATTTTGACGGCGATCAGATGGCGGTACATGTGCCGTTGAGCTATTACGCTCAAACCGAGACGCGTTTGTTGATGCTCTCGAGTCATAATATCCTGTCGCCAGCCTCCGGTCGCCCGTTGGCGATTCCGAGCCAGGATATCGTGCTTGGCATTTATTACCTGACCAAGGCCAGAAGCGGATTGCCGGGTGAAGGCAAGGTGTTTGCCAATGTTGATGAAGTCAATATCGCCTACAACACCAAGCAGATTGCGCTGCACACCAAGATCAAAGTTCGCATCGACGATAAAATTATCGAAACCACCGTTGGCCGTGTTATTCTCAATCGCATTGTGCCGCGCGAAGTGGGTTTTGTGAATGAATTGCTCACCAAAAAGCGTCTAGAAGAGTTGACTTCGCAAGTGTACAAGCAGCTCGGCAATTTCAGAACCGCGATGTTTCTCGATGAATTGAAGCTGCTCGGCTTTCAACACGCCATGCTCTCGGGCGTGACCGTCGGCGTCAAAGACGTTATCATTCCGGAAGAGAAGCAGAAATATCTCGACGACGCTTTTCGCAAAGTTCACACCATTCAAAACCAATATGAAAAGGGTGTGATCACCGACGGCGAACGCTATAATCAGATCATCGACATCTGGACGCACACCACGAGCGACGTGGCGGAGAAGATGTTCGATCGCTTGCAGGGAGATCGGCAGGGGTTTAACCCGATTTTTATGATGGCCGACTCCGGAGCGCGCGGTTCCAAAGAACAGATTCGCCAGCTTGCCGGTATGCGCGGCTTGATGGCAAAACCGCAGAAGAAGATGACGGGCCAGATGGGCGAAATCATCGAGAACCCGATCACGGCGAACTTCCGAGAAGGTCTCTCGGTGTTGGAGTACTTCATCTCCACGCACGGCGCGCGCAAAGGTTTGGCGGATACCGCGCTGAAAACCGCAGACGCCGGTTATCTCACCCGCCGTCTCGTCGATGTGGCGCAAGACGTCATCATTTCACAAGATGATTGCGGCACGATTCTCGGTCTGCGCATCGGCGATTTGAAAGAAGGCGAAGAAGTGATCGAGCCGCTGCGGGACCGCATTCTCGGCCGTGTGGCGCAAGAGGATGTCTATAATCCGGATTCGGGCGATATCATCTGCGCGGCCGGCGATTTGATCGACGAAGACAAGGCCGATCTGATTTCCATCATTGGTTTGGAAACCGTGTTAATTCGCTCGGTATTAACTTGCGAAGCGGAACGCGGCGTGTGTGCGCGCTGCTACGGCCGCAATCTTGCCACGGGCAAGATGGTCAACATTGGTGAGGCCGTGGGCGTGATGGCGGCGCAATCAATCGGCGAGCCGGGCACGCAGTTAACCTTGCGTACATTCCACATTGGCGGTACCGCTTCGCGTATTGCGGCGCAGTCGCAATTGAGCGCTAAGAACGACGGTATGGTCAAGTTCGAGAATCTGAAATCCGTCATGCACAGCGATGGCACGACGATCGCTGTCGGCCGCAACGGCAAGTTGAAAGTCATTGACGAGAACAATCGCACCGTTGCGCAATATATTATTCCCTACGGCGCTAATTTGTTGGTGAAAGAAGATGAAAGCGTCAAGCGCGGAAAAGTTCTGTTCCGCTGGGATCCCTACACCGCGAGCATTCTGGCAAATCATGACGGCACCATCAAATTCGTCGACATTCGTGAAAATATCACGCTGCGCGAGGAGCTTGATGAAACCACCGGCCTCAAGCAGCGCGTTATTATTGAAACGCGCCTGCGCAATCTGAGTCCGCAAATTCACATCATGGACGGCGACCGGAAGCTGAGCACGTACATTCTGCCGACGCGGTCTCACTTGCAAGTGCACGACGGTCAGCACGTGACAGCCGGCGATGTGCTGGTAAAGATTCCACGCGAAATTGCAAAAACGCGCGACATTACCGGCGGCTTGCCGCGCGTCGCGGAATTGTTCGAAGCCCGGCGCCCGAAAGAGCCTGCCATTGTGAGCGAGATTGACGGGCAGGTGAAATTTGGCGAGATTCGCCGCGGTGTTCGTAAAATTACGATTGCCTCCCGCGATGGCAAAGACGAAAAGGTTTACCAAATCCCGTATGGCAAGCACGTTCTCGTGCATGACGGCGATTGGGTGCAAGCCGGCGAAAAGCTTTCGGAGGGCTCGATTGCCCCGCAGGATATTCTCAACATCATGGGGCCGAACCGGGTGCAGGAATACCTGGTGAACGAGATTCAGGAAGTTTATCGTCTGCAGGGCGTTCGCATCAACGACAAGCATATTGAAGTCATTGTGCGCCAAATGTTGCAGAAAGTCAAGATCGAGGATCCCGGCGACACCACTTATCTGGAAGGCGATCAAGTTGACAAGATTCGCTTTCTGGCCGAGAACGAGTTGATGAAATTGCGCGTCGTGGTAACCGATCCCGGCGACTCCAAGCTATCGGCCGATATGCTGATCGATCAAGCTGAAGTTGATCGCTTGAATGATAAGCTGAAAAGCGCCGGCAAAGAGCCTATCAAATTTCGACCGGCCAAACCGGCAACATTTCAACCGTTGCTGCTCGGCATTACCAAGGCTTCTTTGACTACGGATAGTTTCATTTCCGCGGCCTCCTTCCAGGAAACCACCCGCGTTTTGACCGAGGCTTCGATTGAAGGAAAAACCGACCGCTTGCTTGGCTTGAAAGAGAATGTCATCATGGGCAATCTCATTCCAGCCGGCACGGGCTTGAATAAATTCAGGAGGTTGCGAGTTTTTCCGAACGGCCAGGTGGGTGAACTGGAAACCACGATCAAAAGCGCCGTTGGTTAATTTTTTGCAAATTTACCGCTTTGTTTTGATCGCTGATAAAAAATATTGCTTTATTAAAGCTTCTTGTGTATATTCGGCTTCTGTAATTGAAAAGGAGCACGCTTGCCAACTATCAATCAATTAGTTCGCTTAGGGCGAAAAAAGACCGGTCGTAAGACGACCGCTCCTGCATTGACTGGATCTCCCCAGCGGCGTGGTGTTTGCACAAGGGTATACACAACGACACCCAAAAAGCCGAATTCCGCGTTGCGCAAAGTGGCGCGCGTGAGATTGACGAATAGCTATGAAGTAACAGCATATATTCCCGGTGAAGGGCATAATTTGCAAGAGCACTCCATCGTATTGATTCGCGGCGGACGTGTGAAGGACTTGCCGGGTGTGCGTTATCATATCGTGCGCGGCGTCTATGATTCTGCCGGTGTGCAAGAGCGAAATCAAGGGCGCTCGAAGTATGGCACAAAGAGAAAGTCAGCCGCGGGTAAATAATTAAACCGAACTATGCCGAGACGAAAGCGAATATTGAAGCGTGAAGTGCTGCCGGATCCCAAGTATGGCAGCATTCTGGTAACGAAATTCATTAACGGCCTGATGGAATGCGGTAAGCGCAGCATCGCCGAGAGAATATTCTATCGCGCGATTGAGCTGGCCGAAGAGAAAAGCGGTCGCAAGGGCTTGCAGGTTTTTGAGAAAGCCATGGACAATGTCCGGCCGCTGTTGGAAGTTAAATCGCGTCGTGTCGGCGGCGCAAACTATCAAGTGCCCGTCGAAGTGCGTTCGCAAAGGCAGCAAGCCCTGGCCATTCGCTGGCTGGTTGGCTACGCGCGTGAGCGGAGCGAAAAGACCATGGCCGAGCGCTTGGCCAATGAGATTGTGGCGGCTTCGAATAAAGAAGGAAGCGCCATCAAGAAACGCGAAGACACACACAAAATGGCGGAAGCCAACAAAGCGTTCGCGCATTTTCGCTGGTAAGATTCGCGGGAATGGTGAGTATTCTGTTTTTCAAGTTTTGATCCCCAAAGGATTTCATCTTAATTGATCAGAATCATTGCAGTTTTGAGTTGATAACCTGAAGTGTGCTGTTGCGAGCAATCTCCACTCGCCTTGAGAGAAAAGCACGTCGGGTTTTCTCTTGAGTAAAGTGGAGTTTTTTATGTCTATGAATATCGATCTAGCAAAAATCAGAAATATCGGCATCATGGCGCATATTGATGCCGGCAAAACAACCACGACCGAGCGTATTCTTTTCTATACCGGAAAGATTCACCGCATGGGCGAAGTCCATGACGGCGCGGCTACGACGGATTGGATGGAGCAGGAACGCGAGCGCGGTATCACCATTACCTCCGCTGCGATTTCGTGTCAATGGAAGAATCATCGCATTAATATTATTGACACCCCCGGTCACGTCGATTTTACCATCGAAGTCGAGCGCTCGTTGCGCGTTCTTGACGGCGCGGTTGCGCTGTTTTGTGCGGTCGGAGGCGTGGAGCCGCAATCCGAGACGGTTTGGCGTCAAGCCGACCGTTACCGCGTTCCGCGCATTGCGTTCATCAACAAAATGGACCGCGTCGGCGCAGATTTTTATGGCGCTATTCAAATGATCAAAGAACGTTTGGGCGCCAACGCCGTGCCGCTGCAAATCCCCCTGGGTGAGGGCGAGCTGTTTACAGGCTTGATCGATTTGATTCGCATGAAAGCGGTGGTGTATACCGACGAAGCGCTGGGCAAAGAGTGGGAAGAGCTTGATATACCGGCGGAACTGGCCGACAAGGCTAAGGAATATCGCACGATTCTCCTCGAAGCGGTTTCGGATTACGACGATTCGTTGCTGGTTAAATACCTGCACGATGAGCCAATTGGAGAAGAAGAAATTCGCGCGGCCATTCGCAAGGCAACGATTGATGTCGGCATGGTTCCGGTTTTGTGCGGTTCCGCTTTCAAAAACAAAGGTGTGCAACGCCTGCTTGATGCCGTTACTTTTTATTTGCCTTCTCCGAAGGACATGCCTGACACCAAGGGCACACACCCGAAAAATAATGATGAACTATTCCGGAAGCCGCTCCCCTCGGAGCCCTTTTCGGCGCTGGCGTTCAAAATTATGACCGACCCTTATGTCGGCAAGCTTACCTATTTTCGCGTTTATTCCGGCAAAGTCGATGTTGGCAGTTATGTGTACAACAGCACGATTAAGCACAAAGAACGAGTTGGCCGCTTGCTGCTCATGTCGGCGAACAAACGTGAAGATATCGAGTTCGCGCAAGCCGGAGACATTATCGCGGCGGTCGGACTCAAGAATACGCGGACCGGCCACACGCTCTGTGATGAGAAAAATCAAATTATCTTGGAATCGATGCATTTCCCGGAGCCGGTGATTTCCGTTGCGATCGAACCAAAAACCAAGGCCGATCAAGATGCTCTGGGTGAGTCACTCGCCAAACTTGCGGAAGAGGATCCCACCTTCAAAGTCCGTACGGACGATGAAACCGGGCAGACCTTGATTTCCGGTATGGGTGAGTTGCATCTGGAGATTTTGGTTGACCGGCTGCTGCGCGAATTCAAAGTTCATGCGAATGTTGGCAAGCCGCAAGTCGCCTACAAAGAAACCATCCGCAAGAAAGTGGAAGCGGTGGGCAAGTTCATTCGTCAAAGCGGCGGTCGCGGCCAATATGGCCACGTTGTCATCGAGCTTGAGCCGAATGAGCCCGGCAAAGGTTTTGAATTTGAGAACAAGATCATTGGCGGTGTTATTCCGCGTGAATATATCAAGCCGACGATGGAAGGCATTCAGCAGGCCCTGCAAAACGGCGTGCTAGCCGGTTATCCCGTGGTTGATGTCAAGGCCAGTCTAATCGATGGCTCGTATCACGATGTCGATTCTTCGGAAATGGCCTTTAAAATTGCGGGTTCCATGGCTTTCAAAGAAGGCGCGAAAAAAGCCTCGCCGGTGTTGCTGGAGCCGGTTATGGATGTGGAAGTTGTCGTGCCGGAAAGCTACATGGGCGATGTCATGGGCGATCTGAACTCGCGGCGCGGGCGTATTCGCGGCATGTTTCCGCGCAGCGATGCGCAAGTGATTGCAGCGACCGTTCCGCTGAGCGAGATGTTCGGATATGCCACAACGTTGCGCTCGATCACGCAGGGGCGCGCGATTTATACCATGCAATTTTCGCATTATGATCAAGTGCCGCAGTCGATCGCAGACACGCTAACGGAAAGTGTTAAAAGTCAAAAATAAATTGATCCCGCTGCGGCGGGGTCGCTCAACCATCTGAAGTTGTCAAAAATGATTGATCCCAAAGTCCCATCGGGAGGATTGATTCATGGCTAAACAAAAGTTTGTGCGCAGCAAGCCGCATGTGAATATCGGCACGATTGGCCACGTTGATCACGGCAAAACCACGTTGACTGCGGCCATCACGCAAGCGCTCGAAAAGAAGGGTCTCGCTCAATTCAAGAGCTATGATCAGATTGATAACGCGCCGGAAGAAAAGGCGCGTGGTATCACGATCAATACCGCTCACGTTGAGTATGAAACCGACGTTCGTCACTACGCCCACGTCGACTGCCCTGGCCACGCGGATTATGTGAAGAACATGATCACGGGCGCCGCGCAGATGGACGGCGCGATCCTGGTGGTGAGTGCGGCAGACGGCCCCATGCCCCAAACGCGTGAACACATCTTGTTGGCGCGGCAAGTCGGTGTGCCGTACATTGTCGTCTTTTTGAACAAGGTCGACATGGTCGACGATCCTGAGTTGTTGGAATTGGTTGAACTGGAGCTGCGTGACTTGCTCAAGCAATATCAATTCCCCGGCGACGAGATTCCGATCATCCGCGGCAGCGCGTTGGAAGCGCTCAGCAGTCCGGGCGATCCCGCCAAAAACAAGGCGTTGTTTGATTTAATGGACGCCGTCGACAAATATATTCCGACGCCGGTGCGTGATATTGACAAACCGTTCTTGATGCCGGTGGAAGACGTCTTCTCGATCACCGGCCGCGGCACCGTCGGCACCGGTCGTATTGAGCGCGGCAAGATCAAAGTTGGCGAAGAAGTGGAAATCGTAGGCTTGGGTGAAAAAGGCTCAAAGCCGAAGAAAAGCGTGGTCACCGGCGTGGAAATGTTCCGCAAATTGCTCGATTCCGGTGAAGCCGGCGACAATGTGGGCTTGTTGCTTCGCGGCGTGAACAAGGAAGAATTGGAACGCGGTATGGTTATCGCCGCGCCAGGTTCGATTACGCCGCACACCAAATTTTCCGCCGAAGTCTACGTTTTGAAAAAGGAAGAAGGCGGCCGCCATACACCGTTTTTCAACGGTTACCGTCCGCAATTCTATTTCCGCACCACGGATGTGACCGGCGTTGCTCATTTGCCGGAAGGCGTTGAAATGGTTATGCCGGGCGACAACATTACCATGGAAGTAGAATTGATTTCCCCGATCGCCATGGAAGAAGGTCTACGCTTCGCTATTCGCGAAGGTGGTCGCACCATCGGCGCCGGCGCGGTGGCGAAAATCAGGGAATAATGAAAAGACTGACAGCGTGGCCCGCGTAAGAAATTGGGCATCGTGCAGCAAGCGATGCCCTTTGTTTTGTTGGGATGGCCCAAGAAATCCTGTTGGTATGAAGAACATTTGAAATGCGGAGTGAGTTCGTCGTGGTTGGACAAAAGATACGAATCAAGCTGAAGGCGCACGATCATCGGTTGATCGATAAGTCGACAGATAAGATCATTCGAACGGCGAAGCAAACGGGCGCTGCGATTTCTGGGCCGATACCTCTTCCCACGAAGCGTTCCATTTACACGGTTTTGCGCTCGCCGCATGTTGACAAAAAATCGCGCGAGCAATTCGAAACGCGTATTCACAAACGGTTGATAGATATTCTCAATTCAAATCCCAAAACCGTTGATGCGCTGATGAAGCTGGAGTTGCCCGCCGGCGTCGATGTCGAAATCAAAGTCTGAGCGTGCGCGAACGCAGGGTCGTGCAGGCGTTAGTTAAATTTTGCAAAGGCGATTATGACTGGGTTGATCGGTAAAAAACTAGGGATGTCACGTATTTTCGATGATAAAGGAAATAGCGTGCCGGTGACGGTGATTCAAGCCGGACCGTGCTACATCTCCGACATTCGTACCCAGCAGAAACATGGTTACGATTCGCTGCAACTCGGTTTTGCAGAAAAACGCAAGAAGAAAATCAATAAAGCGGAAGCCGGGCACTTTGCCAAGGCCAACATTCCGGTGGCGCAACACGTGCGAGAATTTCGCGACTTTGACGATATCGCCAATTTCAAACTGGGCGATGTCATTAAAGCCGATCTTTTTAAAGTCGGCGATGTCGTGAAAGCGATTGGCGTGAGCAAGGGCAAGGGTTTTCAAGGCGTGGTGAAACGCCACCATTTCGGCGGCGGCTCCGTGACGCACGGTCAAAGTGATCGCATGCGCGCGCCGGGTTCGGTGGGCGGCAGTTCCTACCCTTCGAGGGTTTGGAAGGGCATGCGCATGGCCGGACGCATGGGCGGCGATCGTGTGACGACGAAGAATTTGAAAGTCGTCAAGGTGGATGCTGAGAATAATATTCTGATGCTGCGCGGCAGTGTTCCAGGCGCGAATCAAGGAATCGTTATCATCTCCAAGTGAGAATGACATGCAAGTCGAGGTATATACAAAAGACGGCCAAAAATCCGGCAAAACGATTACACTGCCGGATGAGGTATTCGGTATCGAGCCGAATCGCCATGTGATTTACCTGGCGGTGAAAGCGCAGCAAGCCAATCAACGGCAGGGCACGCACAAGACCAAAACGCGCAAGGAAGTCAGTGGCGGCGGCAAGAAACCGTGGAAGCAAAAAGGCCGCGGTGTGGCGCGCGCCGGCTCGATTCGCTCGCCGCTTTGGGTGGGCGGTGGCCGCGTCTTTGGCCCGCAACCGCGTGATTACAGCCAATCGATCAATCAGAAAGTCAAGAAATTGGCGCGCAAATCCGTGTTGTCGTTGAAAGCCCAATCGGGTGAACTTGTGGTGGTGGAGGATTTCACCCTGGAGAGCGGCAAGACGAAGGATATGACGGCGATTCTCAAAAATTTTGGTGCGGACAAGATCAAATCTGTTCTGCTCGTTCCGCAAGCGGATTCCTCGTTGTTGCGCGCCAGCCGGAACCTTTATAAAATGAAATTGCAAGTTGGCCCGGAGGCTTCGACGCTCGATTTGCTCGACTGCCAGAAATTATTCATTCAAGAAAGCGCGGTGTCACGCATCGCGGGAGTGTTGCAGGCATGAAAACGCCGGAAGAGATTTTGCGCCGCCCGCTGTTGACGGAAAAAATCCTGCTCCTCAGCGAGGAAAAGGACGATGATAAGAAGAAACACCGCAACAAATACGGCTTCGAAGTGCTGGCTGACGCCAATAAATTTGAAATCAAACGCGCCGTGCAGAAAAAATTCAACGTAAATGTGGTTGATGTGAATATCGTCAACATCAAGGGCAAGAGCAAGCGCATGAACACGCGGCGCGGCGTGACGTTCGGCCGCCGCCGGGACTATAAAAAAGCTCTCGTCACGCTTCAGGAAGGCCAGAAAATCGATTTCTACGCGGGCGCAGCTTCCTGATAAAGAGTCAAATTGCCCGGCAGCGGGCAAGGTTAATCGATCAATAAAGGTTTTTGAAAATTGCCTCTGCCGAGGCGAACCGATAGAAACAGATTAGGGTTCATCATGCCGATCAAAACATTCAGACCGTTGACACCGAGCTTGCGTTACCGCACGGTTTCCACGTTTGAAGAGATCACCAAGTCGAGGCCGGAAAAGTCTCTACTTGCGCCTCTGAAAAAATCCGGCGGGCGGAATAATTTGGGCAAGCTGACGAGCCGGCACCGCGGCGGCGGCCATAAGCGCGCATATCGCATCATTGATTTCAAGCGCGAAAAAGACGGCATTCCCGCCAAGGTTGTTGCGATTGAATATGATCCGAATCGCTCGGCGCGCATTGCACTGTTGCATTATGCCGACGGCGAGAAGCGTTATATTCTCGCGCCGATTGGGCTGAATGTTGGCGACACCGTGTCTTCCGGTCCGAACGCTGAGATTCGTCCGGGAAATTCACTGCCCTTGAGCAATATTCCTCTGGGCCTCACGATTCACAATGTGGAGTTGCGCCAGGGCCGGGGCGGCCAACTGGGCCGCAGCGCGGGCACCGCGATTCAGCTTGTGGCGCGCGAGGGCAATTATGCGCAGATCAAGCTGCCCTCCGGAGAAGTGCGCATGGTGCGCGTGGAAAATCGCGCGACGATTGGGCAGGTGGGAAACACCGATCATGAGAATATTACGTGGGGCAAAGCCGGGCGCTCGCGCTGGTTGGGTTGGCGTCCGCATGTGCGCGGCGTGGTGATGAATCCGGTTGATCACCCAATGGGCGGCGGTGAAGGACGAAGCTCCGGCGGCCGGCACCCTTGTTCGCCCTGGGGCCAGAAGGCAAAAGGATTGAAGACGCGCACGCGCAAGAAGGCCTCAAGCAAATACATTATCAAATCACGCAAGGGTTTGAGTTTAAATAAATCTTTATAGAGGTTGAAATCGCATGCCGCGCAGTGTCAAAAAAGGTCCATACGTCGATCAAAATCTGTTGAAGCGCGTCACGGAGATGAATAAGCGCAACGAGCGCAAAGTCATCAAAACGTGGGCGCGGCGCTCGACGATTAGCCCGGAATTCGTGGGTCATACTCTGGCCATTCATAATGGCAATAAATTCATTCCCGTGTTCATCAGTGAGAACATGGTCGGCCATAAGCTCGGTGAATTTGCGTTGACGCGTACGTTTCGCGGGCACGCCGGAAAATCTGCGACGGAAAAGACCGCAAAAGTAAAAGCCGCCCCCGGCGCCACAGCTTAAGAGAGATTGGATCGTTATGGAAGCACGTGCCAAATTACGTTACTTGCGCATGTCGCCGCGAAAAGTCCGGCGAGTCATTGATCTCGTCCGCGGCAAAGGCGTCGAAGAGGCGTTGAACATTTTGCATTTTACCCGCAAACGCGCCGCGCTGCCGATTGAGAAAACTATTCGTTCTGCGGTGGCGAATTATATCGAAGGTACGGAAACCAAGAAGGCGGACACGGAAGATTTGTTTGTGATGCAGGCGTTTGTCGACGGCGGCTTCACCATGAAGCGTTTTCGTGCCGGCTCGATGGGACGCGCCTCGCGCATTCGCAAACGTTCTTGCCATATTACCGTCGTGGTGTCCGACGGCGAAGCAGTTGAACAGCAAGCCAACTAGAGTTTAGGAGGTCTTTTGGGTCAGAAAACCAATCCCATCGGTCTGCGCCTCGGTATCGTGCGTGACTGGGAATCGAATTGGTTCGGCGGGCGTAATTTTCAAACGAAGCTGAAAGAAGATTTGCATTTGCGCCGCTACGTGCGCAGCCGGTTGCAACGCGCCGGCGTATCGATGATTCAGATCGAACGCGATCCCTCCGACAAGAGAATCACGGTCACGATTCACACGGCCCGCCCGGGTATCGTGATCGGACGCAAAGGCTCGGAGGTCGACAAGCTGAAAGAAGAGCTGCAGCGCGTCACGAAAAAAGAAATTCAACTGAACATCAACGAGATCAAGCGGCCGGAATTGGACGCGTATTTGGTGGCGGAGAATATCGCGCACCAGCTCGAAGCCAAAATTTCGTTCAAGCGCGCGATGAAAAAGGCGATTACCGGCACGATGCGCATGGGCGCCGAGGGCGTGCGTGTGTTTTGCGCGGGCCGGTTAGGCGGCGCGGAAATGGCGCGCACCGAACAGTATAAAGAAGGCCGCATTCCGCTGCACACACTGCGCGCCGACATTGATTTTGCGCGCGCGACTGCGAAAACGACCTACGGCACGATCGGGGTCAAAGTATGGATCTGTCGCGGTGAGATCATCGGCGACCGCCGGATGTGAGCAAGGAGACGATAACCAATGTTAATGCCGAAACGTGTCAAATTTCGCAAGCAGCAACGCGGCCGCATGAAAGGCGCGGCGCAACGCGGCAGTCAAATCGCGTTTGGAGAGTTCGGCCTGAAGGCGACCGAACCTGCCTGGATCACGGCGCGCCAATTGGAAGCCAGCCGTGTTGCCATGACGCGCAGTCTCAAGCGCGGTGGCAAAGTTTGGATTCGCGTTTTCCCGGATAAGCCTGTCACCGAAAAACCGGCGGAAACCCGCATGGGAAAAGGCAAGGGCACGCCGGAATATTGGGTCGCCGTTATTAAGCCGGGACGAATTTTGTTCGAGATCGGCGGTGTGGAAAAGAGTGTCGCGCAAGAAGCGATGCGGCTGGCCGCGCACAAATTGCCGATCAAGACGCGCTTTGTCAGCGCCAGCGATTTTGGCAAGTAGATCACGAATCCCGCTTTCTAACTTTGTAAACGAACAGGCCGTACGCCATGAAGATGCACGAAATCAAAGAATCGACGCCGGCAGATTTGGAGCACAAGCTCAAAGATCTCCTGGAAGAGTACCAAAATTTCCGTTTTCAGCATGCCACACGCCAATTGGACAATCCCATGCGGCTGCGCATGATTCGCCGCGACATTGCGCGCTTGAAAACGGTTTTACAGGAATATCGCACAGGCCGGCGCGCCCCGCGCGGAGCAACCACGTAACCATTCAGTTCAGCGAAGAGCCATATATGGAAAATACTGCGACAGGTCAAACCTCGCGACGCCAGCGTAAAACAAAAATTGGCAAGGTCGTCAGCAATAAAATGAATAAAAGCGTCGTCGTCAGCGTCGAGCGCGTGGTGCGTCATGCGCTGTACAAAAAGTATTACAAGCAAACCTCCAAGTTTATGGCGCACGATGAAGAAAATTCCGCGGGCATTGGCGACACGGTTTTGATTATGGAGACCCGCCCGCTCAGCAAGAACAAGCGCTGGCGGCTGGTTGAAATTTTGAACAAAGCCAAGTGAGTTTGGACTTCACCGCGTGACGCCGAATTTTTCGGCATGAGCACATTTGAATAACCTCGAAAGGTACCGCCAGTTGCTAGCCTGGTAACATTAGCATTGACGGGAGTGAAAAATGGTACAAGAATATACAAGACTGAATGTTGCTGACAATACCGGGGCTAAAAAGGTCATGTGCATCCGCGTGATGGGCGGCAGCAAGCGCCGGTACGGCTCGGTGGGAGATATTATCGTCGTGGCCGTTAAATCTGCGGCTCCGGGCGGCACCATTAAGAAGGGCGACATCAGTCACGCCGTGATCGTGCGCACCAAACGCGAAGTGCGCCGGAAAGACGGTTCTTACATCCGGTTTGATGAGAATGCCGCGGTGTTGATCAACGAAGAAAAAGAGCCCAAAGGCACCCGCATCTTTGGCCCGGTCGCGCGCGAGTTGCGCGATAAACAATACATGAAAATCATTTCTCTGGCTCCGGAAGTATTATAATCAAGGCATTGCGGTAAGGAATAAAGCTCATGAGAATACGCAAAAATGATATGGTGGTCGTGATTAGCGGCGATCAACGCGGCCGGCAAGGACGAGTGCTGAAGGTTTTTCCGGAGAAGAACCGGGTGATCGTTGAAGGTGTGAATCTGATCAAGCGGCACACGCGCCCCAGCCAAAAAAATCAGCAAGGCGGCATCATTGAAAAAGAAGGGCCGGTGCATGTGTCGAACGTCATGTTGGTCGATCCCAAGCAGGGCATTCCGACGCGTGTTGGCGTCCAAATGATTAAAAATTCCGATAAAACCTCGAGAAACCGTGTGCGTGTCGCGAAAAAAAGCGGCGAGATTATCGTTGAAAGTAGGGTGAAGTAATGGCCGAGAAGTCCAAAGAAAACGCCCAGAAGGGTAAATCCAAGAGCGCAGGTTCGGCGCCGGCCGGCAAAAAGGCGGCCCCGGCCAGCGAGGCGAAAGTAGAAAAGGATAAAAAAGAAGCGCTGCCCGCTGACTACCTTCCGCAATTGTTTGCCATGTACCGCAACGAAATTGTTCCAGGATTGATCAAGCGCTTCAATTACCGCAATAAGATGCAAGTGCCCCGGCTCGCGAAGATCATCATCAACATGGGCGTGGGCGATGCGGTGGATGATCAAAAATATCTGGATGCGGCGGCGACTGATATGGAAATCATCACCGGCCAGAAGCCAATTATTACGCGGGCGAAGAAATCGATCTCGAATTTTAAGTTGCGTGAGAACATGCCGATTGGCTGCATGGTCACGCTGCGCCGCTGGCGCATGTATGAATTTCTCGAACGCTTTATTTCGATAGCCGTGCCGCGTATCCGCGATTTTCGCGGGCTGCCCGACAAGGCCTTTGATGGTTTCGGCAATTACACCATCGGCGTCAAGGAGCAGATCATCTTTCCTGAAATCAATTATGACAAGGTGACGAAGATTCGCGGCATGAACATTACATTCGTGACGACTGCGAAAAGCGACGAAGAGGCTTTTGAGCTGCTCGCCGGTTTCGGGATGCCGTTCCGTAGAAAGTAAAAATTGACCTTCTTAAGTTAGGGATTGAACGTGGCAAAAAAGTCCATGCGGGCGAAGCAGCAGCGCACGCCCAAATTTTCCACCCGGCGTTATAATCGGTGCATGCAATGCGGCCGGCCGCGCGCGTATTATCGCCGGTTCGGCCTGTGCCGTATCTGTTTTCGATCCTTGGCGCTCGACGGTAAAATTCCGGGCGTCACGAAGGCGAGCTGGTAAGTCATACTGCGAGAACAAGAGCAAGAATTATGCAGACTGATCCTATTTCCGATTTTTTAACGAGAATTCGCAACGCCGGCAAGGCGAAACACGCCAGGGTGGATGTTCCCGCCTCGCGTGCAAAAATCAGCATTACAAAAATTCTCCATCGTTACGGCTACGTTAACGATTATCTCATCATTGAAGACGACAAGCAAAACGTCATACGGATTTTTCTCAAGTATGACGAACAGGAAAAGCATGTGATTCGCGGTTTGCGCCGGATCAGTGTGCCGGGTTTGCGCAAGTATGTGAGCGTCAGGAGTTTTCCGAGAGTGTTCAACAATTACGGTCTCGCCATACTTTCAACGCCGAAAGGCATCATCACTGACCGGGATGCCAGAAAGCATCACGTGGGCGGCGAAGTTTTATGTTACGTGTGGTAAAAACGAAAAGGGATTATCCGTGTCGCGCGTAGGCAAGAAAATCATTCAGATACCGGCCGGCGTCAAGGTTTCGGTTGACGGCCATTCCGTCAAGGTCAAAGGCCCCAAGGGCGAATTGTCTTGCGATTTTCATCCGCAGATCGGTGTGCGCATTGAGGATTCCACCCTCAGCGTGAGCCGCCCGAATGATGAAAAAATGTTCAAGGCGATGCACGGTTTGTATCGGGCGTTGATCAACAATATGGTTCTCGGCGTGACGACCGGCTTCGAAAAGAAGTTAGAAATCGTGGGCGTCGGGTATCGCGCCGAAATGAAAAGTAAACGATTGCTGCTGCAAATCGGCTACGGCCATGCGATTCTGTTTCTGCCCCCCGAGGGCGTGACGATTACATGCGAGACGCCGAATAGCATCAAAGTCAGCGGCATAGATAAAGGCTTGGTGGGACAAGTTGCTGCAAAGATTCGCTCGTTTAGGCCGCCAGAGCCATACAAAGGAAAAGGAATCAAGTATATCGACGAAGTGGTACGTCGGAAAGCCGGTAAAACGGCGGCATAATTGATTTCGCTTCAGTTTGTAGTGAACGGGCTGATTGTCGGGTGAAACATGGTGTTTGCCCAAAGTTAATTGACAAACTGATGAAACTCATCTGGGAGAGGTCATGGGATTCAAGCGTATCGCCCCTCGTATGCGGCGGGATAAAAAAAGAAAAACGTTCCGCTTCCGTAAGAAAGTTTACGGCACGCCGGGACGCCCCCGCTTGGTTGTTTTTCGCAGTCTGAAGAATATTTATGCGCAGTTGATTGATGACAATGCGAAGAAGACGATAACGACGGTGTCCACCGTCAGCAAGGAAATTCGAGAAGACATCAAGAAGGCCGAAACAAAAGTGCAAGCCGCCAATATTGTTGGCCGCGCCCTGGCGCAGAAGGCGCAAGAGATGAATATCAAAAGCGTCGTATTTGATCGCAGCGGTTATGTCTATCATGGCCGTGTGAAAGCTCTCGCTGATGGCGCCCGGCAAGGCGGGCTACACTTTTAACGGAGAACTATGGTACGTAAAGAAAAAATCAGCTCGGGTGAGTTGGAACTGAAAGAGCATGTCGTCGCCGTGAATCGCACGGCGAAAGTCGTCAAGGGTGGACGGCGTTTCGGTTTCAATGCGATCGTTGTGGTGGGCGACGGCAGAGGGCATGTCGGCTGCGGCTTGGGCAAGGCCAAGGAAGTTACCGACGCCATCTCCAAAGGCGCTGAAGATGCA
Organism: Candidatus Zhuqueibacterota bacterium; assembly: GCA_003576975.1. Classification (GTDB taxonomy): domain Bacteria; phylum Zhuqueibacterota; class Zhuqueibacteria; order Zhuqueibacterales; family Zhuqueibacteraceae; genus Coneutiohabitans. Next base: position 35,469 of record QEVD01000001.1, on the reverse strand, counting down.
AAGAAAAATCTCGTGCGCGTGCCGGTGTTGAACGGCACTCTGCCCCACGAGACGCAGGGCAAATATGGCGCAGGCAAAGTCTTTTTGAAACCCGCTTCTCCCGGCACCGGCGTGATTGCCGGCGGCGCGGTGCGCGCCATCATGGAAGCAGCCGGCATTCAAAACGTACTCTCGAAATCATTAGGCTCGGCCAATCCTCACAATGTCGTCAAAGCGACGATGAATGCGTTGAGCAATATTGTCGATGCTTCGGAAGTTGCGCGGCGCCGGGGATTGAGCGTTCGTGAAATGTTTACCCGCACCATGAGCGAAGACGGTGAAGTAATATCATGAGCACGGAAAAGAAATTAAAAGTCACCCAAGTGCGCAGCGTCATCGGCCATCTGCAAAAGCAGAAGCTGACCATGAAAGCCCTGGGTTTGAGGCGCATCCGGCATTCGGTGGTTCATCAAGACACGCCGCAGATTCGCGGTATGCTGGACAAAGTGAAACATCTGGTCAAAATTGAGCAAGCTTAGTCACGACTCATTTAGCACAAGCGAGCAGTCATGAATTTATCCAATTTGACATACGCCAAAGGCTCACACAAAAAAGCCAAACGAGTCGGGCGCGGCGAAGGCTCCGGGCATGGCGGCACCTCGACACGCGGCCATAAAGGGCAATATTCACGTTCCGGTTCGAAAAGAAGGCCGTGGTTTGAAGGCGGGCAGATGCCGCTGCAACGCCGCATTCCCAAACGAGGCTTTAACAACATTTTCAGAACCGTTTATCAGTCCATCAATTTGGAACGGTTGAACACGCTTGACGGCATTGCGCAAATCACCCCCGAGGTGCTGTTGGAAAAACGTTTGATTCGCAAGAAAAACGTGCCTATCAAGGTTCTCGGGACGGGCGAAATCAGCCGGGCGGTTGAAGTACACGCGCACGGATTTAGCCGCAGCGCCCAGGAAAAAATTGAAAAAGCCGGAGGCAAAGCGATCGTCATTCAACCGCCGGCCGCTGGGTCTGCGAAAACCGGACAATAAGTTCTTATGATCCTCAGCAGTTTCAAGAACATTTTCAAGATCCCTGAGCTGAAGAAACGTGTCATCTTCACGTTGCTTTTGCTGTTGGTCGAGCGTATCGGCACACATATTCCCGTGCCGGGCATTAATAGCCAGGCCTTGCTGGCCTATTTGCAGACAGCGCAAGGCGGCGGCATCCTGCAGCTTTATGATTTGTTTGCGGGCGGCGCCTTCAGCCGCGCCACCATTTTTGCGCTGGGCATCATGCCTTATATTTCCGCCTCGATCATTTTGCAGTTGCTTGGGGCCGTGATGCCTTATTTTCAACGCCTGCAAAAAGAGGGTGAAGAAGGGCGCAAAAAAATTACGCAATACACCCGCTACGGCACCGTTTTGATCGCATTCATGCAGGCTTATGGCGTCAGCATCTATTTGGAAAACATTCAGTCGCTGCAGGACGGCTTGCTGGTGGTGCCGGATCCCGGCTGGAGTTTTCGCCTGCTGACGATGATGACGTTGACCGCGGGCACGGTTTTGATCATGTGGTTTGGCGAACAGATCACCGAGCGCGGCATCGGCAACGGCATTTCGTTGATTATTTTTATCGGAATTATTGCGCGCTTTCCGGATGCGCTTATTGACGAATATCAGCAAGTGTCTGCCGGTAATCGCGAAATTTTGACCGAGCTTTTCCTGCTCGCCTTGATGGTTGTTACGGTGGCGGTGGTGGTTCTGCTGACGCAGGGTACGCGAAAAATACCGGTGCAATATGCCAAGCGTGTCGTGGGCCGAAAAGTGTACGGCGGCCAGAGCACGCATTTGCCGTTGCGGGTGAACACCGCGGGCGTCATGCCGATTATTTTCGCGCAGTCGATCATGTTCATTCCCTCGACTATCGGCACGTTCTTTCCCAATAATGAAGTGATCATGAATATCGTGAGGTATTTTGATATTACCTCCGCGGTTTACTGGGTCATGGAAGCGTTGTTGATCGTTTTCTTTACGTATTTTTACACCGCTATCGCATTCAATCCGGTGGATGTGGCCGATAACATGAAGAAATACGGCGGCTTCATTCCCGGTGTGCGCCCCGGCAAGAAAACGGCAGAGTTTATTGATAACATCCTCTCGCGGATCACGTTGCCGGGATCGATTTTCCTGGCGCTGATTGCCATATTCCCGTATTTCTTGCACAAGGCGATGAACGTGTCGTTGAATTTCGCCTCGTTTTTTGGCGGCACCTCGCTTTTGATTATCGTCGGCGTTGCCTTGGATTTTCTGCAGCAGTTGGAATCCCATCTCTTGATGCGGCATTACGATGGGTTCATGAAGGGCGGCCGCATTCGAGGAAGACGTTATGCCTCCTAGTCAAGGGGAGCATGAGCCGTTGCTGACTTTTAACAGTTTGCAAGCCTGGATCCCAAACCATCCCTCATCTTGGAGCATAAGATTCTATGGAGCTCGTTTTCCTCGGCTATCCCGGATCTGGAAAAGGAACCCAGGCCACTCTGCTGAGTGAAATCCATAAGATACCGAAAATTTCCACGGGCGATATCCTGCGAGCGGCCGTACAAGCGCAGACGCAGCTCGGGGTGCAGGCCAAGAAATACATGGATCGGGGCGAGTTGGCGCCCGATCAAATCATGATCGGTTTGGTGGTTCAACGCATCAATGAACCGGATTCGGCGCGGGGATACATTCTGGACGGTTTTCCGCGCACCATCAATCAGGCGCATGAATTGGATCGCGTTTTTCTTGATCTCAAAAAGCAGTTAACCGCGGTGATCAGCCTGGAGATCGAGAAAAAGAAAGTGATTGAGCGCCTGACGAGCCGCCGGGTCTGTGAAAATTGCGGCAAGCTCTTTAATTTGACCACGGAGCCGCCGCCTGCTTCGAATCGCTGTGATCACTGCGGCGGAAAGATTTACCAGCGTTCCGATGACAAACCGGAAACGGTTTTGCATCGCATGGAAGTTTACGAAGAGTTGACGCGCCCGTTGAAGGATTATTATGGCGCGCAAGGCAAGCTGCTCCAAATCGATGGGAGCTTGAGCATTCATAAGGTTCACGCCGATATTGTGAAACGGCTGAACGAACTGCCCGGAATCAGTTAGTCGGCGTTGGCTGCATGATTCATATTAAGAGTGAACGAGAAATTGCACGAATTCGGGAAAGCTGCCGTCTCACGGTTGATACGTTTAATAAAGTCGATAAGGTCATCTGCGAGGGCATAACCACGCACGACCTTGATCACATTATCGAGGCGCATATACGGGAGCACGGGGGCAAGCCCGCATTCAAAGGATATAAAATCGGCAAAAACGTTTCGCCCTTCCCGGCCAGCAGTTGCATCTCGATCGAGAGCGAAGTGGTGCACGGGATTCCCAACAAGCAGCGCAAGTTGCGGGCAGGCGAGATTGTCAGCATAGATGTCGGAGTCGAGTATAACGGTTTTTTTGGTGACGCGGCGAAGACTTACGCCATTGGCAAAGTCGATGAAGAGCGGGAACAGTTGATGCGCGTCACCCTGGAGTCTCTCTATCAGGGAATTCAGCGCGCGGTGAGCGGCAATCGTTTGTCGGATATCTCATACGCGATTCAAGTTCATGTGGAAAGCGCGCGTTTTGCGATCGTCCGTGATCTGGTCGGCCACGGCGTCGGACGCAAGTTGCACGAAGATCCACAAATTCCGAATTACGGCAACCCCAACCGCGGGCCGCGTTTGAAGTCTGGAATGGTATTCGCCATCGAGCCGATGGTGAACGCCGGCGGCGCCGAGGTCAAAACGACTTCAGACGGATGGACCGTCGTCACCAAAGATGGACGGCCTTCCGCGCATTTCGAGCATACCGTTGTGGTACGTGAAGGTGAAGCCGAGATTTTAACGATAGGTTTGTAATTTTTATGCCCAAAGAAGAAGGGATTAAGGTCGACGGTACGATCATCGAAACATTGCCCAACGCTTCTTTTCGTGTGGAGTTGGAGAATGGCCACAAAGTATTGGCGCATATCTCCGGAAAGATGCGGATGCACTTCATCAAAATTCTTCCGGGCGATAAGGTGACCGTCGAATTGTCGCCCTACGATCTTTCCCGTGGGCGGATTACATACAGATACAAATAATCGCGCTTTAGGCTGCATGAGTTGTTTGCGATAAATTGGAGATGCTGTGATGAAGGTTCGTTCATCGATCAAAAAAATCTGCGAAAAATGCAAGATCATCCGGCGCAAAGGGAAAATCCTGGTGATTTGCCCGGCCAATCCCAAGCATAAACAGCGTCAGGGATGAGTTTTCCGGATTATTCAACCCCAAAATTGTCAAAGAAACAAATAGAATCAGTTTGATTGGAGGCGCACGGTGGCTCGTATCGCCGGTGTTGATTTACCTCGTGAAAAAAGAGTCGATATCGCTTTGACGTACATCTTCGGCATCGGCCGGAACAATGCGAGATCTATCATTGCTGACGCCGGCGTAAACCCGGCGACGCGCGTGAAGGATTTATCGACGGACGATGTGGCAAAGATTCGTTCCGCGATTTCTGCCGGATACAAGGTGGAAGGCGCGTTGCGCGCCGATGTTTCCATGAACATCAAGCGCTTGATGGATATCGGTTGCTATCGCGGCCTGCGGCATCGCCGCGGCTTGCCGGTGAGGGGCCAGCGCACGCACACGAATGCACGCACGCGCCGCGGACGCCGCCGCGTTGTCGGCGCCAAGCCCGCCGCGAGCGGCAAGGGTGGGGCAAAACGATAACGTCAATTTGAAATAGTAGAAACGAGTTTTTATTTCCCGTTCATCTGAAGGAGAGTTGCGTTGGCAAATCCAAAGAAAAAACGCGTTAAGAAAAAAGAAAAGGTTGATGCCAGCGGCTTAGCGCATATTCAGGCCACATTTAACAACACGATTGTGGCCTTAACCGACGTGTATGGCAACGTCATTTCCTGGGCCTCCGCCGGCAAAGTCGGATTCAAAGGCTCCCGCAAAAGCACGCCGTTCGCGGCGCAGGTGGCGGCGGAGAACGCTGCTCGCACGGCGATGGACATGGGCTTGCGGCGCGTCGAAGTTCTGGTGAATGGTCCAGGCTCCGGCCGTGAGGCGGCGGTGCGTTCACTGCAGGCGGCGGGCTTGGAAATTTCCGCCATTAAAGACGTGACGCCGATTCCGCATAACGGCTGTCGCCCACCCAAACGTCGTCGAGTCTAAAGGTCGCTGGAGGAATAGAAAAATATGGCTAGATATATTGGTCCCGTTTGCAAACTCTGCCGTCGCGAAGAGAAGAAGCTTTTTCTAAAAGGCGCGAAATGCACTTCGCCGAAATGCCCGATCGAGAAAAGAAATTTTCCGCCCGGCCAGCACGGCAAGAATCGCCGGTTCAAAGTTTCGGAATACGGCGTGCAATTGCGTGAAAAACAGAAAATGCGCCGCATCTATGGTCTTTTGGAAAAGCAATTCCACAATACCTACAAAAAGGCGTTGCGCGTCAAGGGTGTTACGGGTGAGAATTTGTTGCGCTTGCTGGAAAGGCGCCTGGATAACATCGTCTATCGCCTCGGCTTTGCGCCGTCGCGCAATGCGGCGCGCCAGCTTGTGCGCCATCGCCATTTTATGGTGAATGATCGCTTGGTCGATATTCCCTCTTATCTCGTCAAAAGCGGCGACGTGATCAAAGTGCGCGAGAAAAGCCGCAAACTTGAGATCATTCACGCCTCGATGCGGCGGATGCGCGAAGGCAAGGCCCTGCCCTGGCTGGATTTGAACAAAGCCAATATGACGGGAACTGTTCTTGAAATTCCCGGTCGTGCGGATATTCCGACCGAAGTGAATGAAGCGTTGATTGTTGAATTGTATTCGAAGTAAGGTGAACTTTCGGATGGGTATGATGGCCTGGATGGCTGCCTCTCGTGAAGCATATCGTTTTACGACCATGTTTCAGAAATAACCTTGCATGCTTTCGATCCTTCAGGATAATCGAGAGTTCACATAAAAGCGGAGACCTGTTAAGATGAATTGGCCGTATTTACAAATGCCGGAAGGCGTGGAGCTTGAAGAAGCGAGCTACTCGAGCACATTTGGCAGATTTATCATACAACCCTTGGAACGCGGCTTTGGAACGACAATCGGAAATGCCCTGCGCCGCGTGCTCCTGTCTTCACTGCCGGGAGCTGCCATCACGATGGTCAAGATCGACGGCGTCTTGCACGAGTTCTCGTCGATTCCTGGCGTCGTAGAAGACGTAACGCAGATCATTTTGAATCTCAAGGAAGTGCGCTTCAAATTGATCAACAAGAAGCCGGATAAAGTTACTTTGGAGTTGAGCGGGCCAAAAGAATTCACCGCCGGTGACATTCAAAACGGCACGACGGATTTCGAGATTCTGAATCCCGATCATCATATTGCCACGCTGAACAAAGGCGCAAACTTCAAAGTCGAATTGCGCATTGGCCGCGGCCACGGCTATATTCCGGCAGAAGAAAATAAGTTGCCGGATCAACCGATTGGCGCCATTCCGATCGACGCAATTTACACGCCGATCAAAAACGTGAGCTTCCGCGTGGAAAACACGCGCGTGCAGCAGCGCATCGACTATGAAAAATTGATTCTCGAAATTACCACCGATGGCAGTATCACGCCCGATGACAGCCTGACCTATGCCGGCAAGATCCTGCGTGATCATATCAATCTGTTCATCAATTTTGATATTGAGCCGGAAGATGAGGAGCCTTCGGAAGTCGACGAAGAGTCCTTGAAGATTCGCAAATTGTTGAAGATGCCGGTTGATGAGTTGGAATTGTCAGTACGTTCTTACAATTGCTTGATGGCGGCGAATATCAAAACCATCGGCGATCTCGTGCGCCGCGACGAACAAGAAATGTTAAAGTTCCGGAATTTCGGGCGCAAATCCCTGCAAGAGCTGACGCAGATTCTTGAAGAAAAGGGCCTGCAGTTCGGCATGGACGTCGACAAGTATCTGCGCGCTGATAACGAATAGAACTCAAGGAAGCATATGCGACATCGCAAAGACACAAAAAAGCTCGGACGCACTTCCAGCCATCGCAAAGCGATGCTTTCGAACCTGGTCTCATCCGTAATCGAGCATAAACACGTTCGCACCACCACCGTCAAGGCGAAAGAAGCGCGCCGCGTCGTCGATCGCATGATCACACATGCGAAGAAAAACACGGTGGCAGCCCGCCGTTTGGTATTCAGCCATTTGCGCCGCCGGGACATTGTGAAAAGCCTGTTTGATGATATCGCTCCGAAGTATGCCACGCGCAACGGCGGCTATACGCGCGTGCTGAAAATCGGCCGCCGGCAGGGCGATGGCGCTGAGATTTCCATTCTCGAGTTGGTCGGCTATGAAGGCGTGCAGCTTGAAAAGCAGCAAGCAGCGGCGGAAAAGCGCGCGGAGCGCAAGAAACGCAAACAGGAAGAGATCAAATCCGAAGCTGAGCGCGAAGCTAAAATGGAAAAATCCGAAAAAGAAGAATGATTTAGTTGAAATTTTTTCATGATGCTTGCATAAAAACCTGCAATCGCCAGGCTGATCCTACCTCGAATCGAAAAGGTAGATCATACCTGGCTTTTTCGTTTTCATGAATTGGCGAACGGAAAACAACAGACATGCCATCACCGACAAGCCGTGAGATGAAAGCGCCGCGCGGCACCGCCCTGAGCTGCAAAGGCTGGGTGCAGGAAGCGGCGTTGCGCATGCTGATGAACAATCTCGATCCCGAAGTGGCGGAGATGCCGGAGGCGTTGGTGGTGTACGGCGGCCGCGGCAAAGCCGCGCGCAACTGGGACTGCTTCGATGCGATCGTGCGCAGCTTGCGCCAGCTTGAGAATGATGAAACGCTGCTGGTGCAATCCGGAAAGCCGGTTGGGATTTTCAAAACACACAGCGATGCGCCGCGCGTGTTGATTGCCAATTCGCTTTTGGTGCCGGCCTGGGCGAATGCCGCTTATTTTCGCGAGTTGGAAGATCGCGGGTTGATTATGTACGGTCAGATGACGGCCGGCAGTTGGATTTATATCGGCACGCAGGGAATTCTGCAAGGCACGTACGAGACATTTGCAGCCGCCGCAGCGCAACATTTTGGCGGCTCACTCGCCGGACGGCTGGTGGTGACCGGCGGCATGGGCGGAATGGGCGGGGCGCAACCGTTGGCGGCAACCATGAATGGCGCGGCCTGCCTGGTGGTGGAAGTCGATCGCCAGCGCATTGAACGGCGGATTCAACATCGCTATTGCGATCGGCTGGCAGATAATTTGGAGGCAGCGCTGCAGATGTTGAACGAAGCGAAGCAGAACAAAAAAGCGCTGTCGGTAGGACTCGTTGGAAATTGCGCAGATGTTTTACCCGAGTTGGTGCGCCGGAATATCGTACCCGATATTTTGACAGATCAAACCTCTGCGCACGATGAATTGAACGGCTATGTGCCGAACGGCATGCCTTACGCCGAGGCGCTGGCGTTACGTCAGCGTAACCCGGCGGAATATATCAAACACGCTTACGAGGCGATGGCAACGCATGTGCGGGCGATGCTGGATTTGCAGAGACGCGGCGCCGTGACGTTCGATTACGGCAACAACTTGCGGGCGCAGGCGCAAAAAGCCGGCGTCACGAACGCATTTGACTTCCCGGGTTTTGTGCCGGCATATGTTCGCCCTTTGTTTTGTGAAGGCAAGGGGCCGTTTCGCTGGGCCGCGCTTTCGGGTGATCCGCACGATATTGCAGTAACGGACGATTTGGTTTTGCAGTTATTTCCGCACAACCAGGCGCTGCGCCGCTGGATTGAAATGGCGCGTGAACGCGTCGCGTTTCAAGGCTTGCCGGCGCGCATTTGCTGGCTCGGCTACGGCGAACGCGCGCAATTCGGGCTTGCGCTCAATGCGCTGGTTGCGTCGGGCAAAATCAAAGCCCCGATTGTGATTGGCCGCGATCATCTTGATTGCGGCTCGGTCGCTTCGCCGAATCGCGAGACCGAGGCCATGTTGGATGGCTCCGATGCCATTGCAGATTGGCCGATACTAAATGCTTTGTTGAATACCGCCTCCGGCGCCTCCTGGGTTTCCGTGCATCACGGCGGCGGCGTCGGCATTGGCTACTCGCTGCATGCCGGACAGGTGATTGTGGCGGATGGCACGGCGGAAGCCGCCCGCCGGCTCGAACGTGTGCTCACCAATGATCCGGGAATCGGCGTGGCCCGGCATGTCGACGCGGGCTATGACATCGCACAACAGGTCGCGCGCACGCGCGATATAAAAATCCCGATGATGCCGTCATGAGTGCGTTGTTGATTCACAATGCGCGCCTCGTGACCCCGATTTCGAATGACGCCGGCGCGCCGGCTTGGGAATTTCGTGAATTATATCCTGCCGCACTTTATTGCGAAGACGATTGCATCGTCCGCGTTGGCGAGCAGGATCGTGTGCTTGAAGAATTGCCCGCGTGTGACGAGATTGACGCCGGCGGCCGCGTGCTCACGCCGGGTTTAGTCGATTGCCACACACATCCGGTTTTTTTCAATCATCGTGCGCACGAGTTTGTGCAGCGCACCCAAGGCACAACCTATCAGGAAATCGCGGCGGGCGGCGGTGGCATTCGTTACAGCGTGCGTGATTTGCGCGCGGCAGCGGAAGACGATTTGCGCCAACGTGTGCTGCAACGCCTGGATGTTTTTTTGAAATATGGCACGACGACGATTGAAGCCAAAAGCGGCTACGGCTTGAGCCTAGAACATGAATTGCTGTCGCTGAGAGTTTTGCAGGAGGCGGCGCGCGAGCATCCGGTTGAAATTGTCCCGACTTTTTTGGGCGCGCATGAAGTTCCGGATGAATACCGCACCCAGCGCGAGCAGTATCTGAATTTGATTTTGCACGAGATGATTCCGGCGGTCGCCGCGCAGAATTTAGCGCGTTTCGCCGACGTGTTTTGTGAAGAGCATGTGTTCGGCAGAACCGCAGCCCTGCAAGTTTTGCAGACAGCCGCGCGCTTCGGTTTGCGTGCAAAGATTCACGCGGATCAATTATCCGAAAGCGGCGGAGCGCAGGTCGCGATCGCGGCGCAAGCGGTGTCTGCTGATCATTTGGAGTACATGCCGCCCGCGCTTTATGCGCCTTTTCGTGAAGCCGGCATCGTGCCGGTGTTGCTGCCGGGCGCGGACTTTTTTATCCGCGCAAAAAAATACGCCGATGCGCGCGCCATGATCGCCGCCGGTTTGCCCGTGGCGATTTCCACGGACTTCAATCCCGGCTCCTGCATGACGGAAAGCTTGCCGATGATCATGACGCTAGCGTGCTTGCATCTGCAAATGACGCCGGCGCAAACCCTGATCGCTGCAACGCTGCACGCGGCGCGCGCGCTCGCGCTCGGGAACCAAATCGGCTCGCTTGAAGTTGGCAAACAAGCCGACGCCGTGCTCTGGGATGCCGACTCGGTGAATGAGATTCCGTATCACTTTGGCATCAACCTGGTTCATGCCGTCATCAAAAAAGGCCGCGTGGTGGTGGAGCGTCATGCGCCGTTGCGAGAATTCGACAAGAAAAATTTCATATTCTGAGCTACTTTTATGAAGCTGCAATGCAAAACGAAACTTGCGGGTATTCATGTTTTTTTAATGGTGTTGCTGGCCGGTTGCAGCAATGATTCCCCCCTGGACATCAACTCTGCTCTCGTCATTCCCGGACAGCGCGGCCTCGCGGCGCAGCAATTGGGGCCGGCGCCAGCCGCTCTGGACAGCGTTGCCGCGAAGGCGATTCCCATCGCAGCGAATTATCTTCTGGTGGCGAATCTCGATGAAATTCAAAGCCGGGTTTTGATAAAATTCGACACGCTCGCCTCACTCAGTACACCGATCGACTCGACGGCGAAATTGTTCGTGAACGTCACCCGCAATGCCAATGACATCAATTCCACTTATATTTTGCTGCAGGCTTACAAAGTGACTGCCGCGTGGGATGAAAAAACGGTATCGTGGGACAATTTTACCCCGGATAAATTCGATCCGCAACCAATTGCGACGAGCCTGGGATCGCGCGGGGCAACGGCATACTCGTTCACGATTGACACAAGCTTGGTGAATGCGTGGCGACGCCAGCCGCAATCCAACTACGGCTTGCTCATTGATGTGCTGCCATTGGGCGTCGGCATGGAAATCAGCAAGCCACGATTGCAATTAAACTTTAAAAACAAAAATGTGATCACGCAAGCCGCTTCCAGCGACACGTTGATCTTTCGCCCGGCCTCGGGTCCGGATTTGGTGAATGGCCCGGTTTACGTTGGCAATTACGTCGGTCAGGAAAAAAAGTACCAATCAACGTTTTATTTTAACCTGGATTCAATTCCCAAAGGCGCCACGATTAATCGCGCCATTTTCAAGGCGCAAATCGATACCTTGTCCTCCGCCTTGCAACGCAGTCCGGTAACGCTGGAATTTTTTCTCTTGAAAGAACCTCAGCTCAATCCGGTCAGTGCGCGCGCGGATAGCGCCGCGCCGTATGTTCTTTCGCTTGCCAACAAGACGACTTCGCAGTTGGAATACACGGTTACGGATATGTTGCAATATGCCGTTAACAACGAGGGCTGGCATGGATTTGTTTTGCAGTCCCCGGGCACGTTGTTGGATCGCAGTTACGTCACATTTTATTCCCGGGAGACAGATTTGACCCGCGCCCCGCAGTTGCTGGTGTATTATTCCTTGCCGCCTCAAGGAAGGTGAGAGGGTGCAAGCATGATCATTCATCACGATAACCTTTGCTCTGAATCGCTATGAAACTAAAATGGTCTGGCAATAAAACGTTGTTTGCTGTGCTCGCGCTTTCCCTGCTGCCGTTGCTGTTGCAGGCGCAGTCGATCTATTCACGCCGCGGCCTCGGCCTGATTCGTTATCGCGATGACGTGAAAGCGATCAGCATGGGCGGCGTCAGTTTGGCGATCTCGGACAGCGTTTCGATCTTTTTCTTGAATCCGGCGACGATGGCCAGCGTGAGCACCACCCACATTCAAGGCGGTTTTTTGTATGATCGGACATCCTTTTCGCAACAGGGCGCTGACTTGAGATTTCAAGAAGCCAACGTCAACAGCGTGAGCTTGTTATTGCCGATCAAACGCGGCTATGCGCTGGCGTTCGGCCTGCAACCGTACAGCCGCGTCGATTATTCCTTCAGCGGATCCGGCGCAACCGATTCCACCAACTTCGTCGAATCCTTGATCGGTTCCGGCGGCGTTGACAATGTGTATATTGCATTGAGCGGAACCGTGGGTCAGGTTCGTTTCGGCCTCGCGAGCGACTTTTATTTTGGATTGATTGAGCGGACCTGGAGCGTCAGATTCTCGAATTCTCTTTTGTCGGATACGGAAGACGCCGTTTCAACGAAGGTTCGCGGCTTTGGTTTGCACGGCGGCGTGCAGGCGCAATTGGGCAATTGGGAAGTGGGCGCGGCGGCTGCGGCGCCTGTTGATTTGAGCAGCGAGATTAGCTTGCACCCAAGTTACGACAATAAAATCACACTGGAGTCGCGCGAGCTCAAGCTGCCGGCGTGGTACGGCGTGGGGGTGGGCTATCATCCCGATCGTCATTGGCTGGTGGGCGCGCAATGGCGCAGACAACAATGGGGTTCGGTCAGCTCTGAAAAACTGCTTGGCGCCGAAGGCGTGAATGTCAATCAATTCGGCTTGGGAGTTGAGTTGATTCCCAGTTTCGATCCGCTCGATGTTTTTTTTAAAAAAATGCAATACCGACTCGGCTTTCATCAGAACCAGTTGCCGTATCAGGAAGTGGGCGGAAGGGAGTTGTCAGAGTGGATGTTGACCGGAGGTATTGGCGTGCCGTTCAACCGCGGCCTGAGCCGTATTGATTTTGCGGTTGAATATGGCCAGCGCGGAACAGAGGCCACCGGCTTGGCGCGGGAAAATGTTTTCAGGTTTTCCGCCTCGGTGAGCGGAAGCGAGCGTTGGTTTCAGCGCCGCCGGAGAAATTAGAAGAGTAACGAATCAGCCCTTTTTGGCGATAACGCGAGGCCACTTTTCTTGAGAAGAGTGGCCTTTTTTATTTCAGGTGAAATACAAAATTAAACGCGAACAGTGAGGGCGAGATTTTTCTCAGCCATTGCTTGGTTTTGCGGAAGGAGGCGTCTATTGGCGTCGGGCATGCGATGGTTTCAACGCGAAAGCCGCATGCCTCGAACATTGCCACGGCTGTTTTCAGCGTGAAGAAGCGTAAATGCGTGCGATCCAGAATGCCCATGTCCGTGTAATCGAAACGCCCGCGCAAGTATTCCAGCCGCATGCGCCAGTATACGACATTGGGAAGCGATACCAGCGCCGATCCTCCGGGTGCCAGCAGTTTCCGCACCCGGTTTAACACGCTTTCCGGGCGACGCAAATGTTCCAGCACATCAGCCATAAGCGCAATTTGATAGGGGCCGGTTAATGAAGAAAAAATTTCTTCGTCCTCCACCGAGCCGACAAAGATTTTGCGGCAATACGGCGCAGCCTTCTGCGCATCTTGCGCATTGAGTTCGATGGCATCGACCAGGCAGCCGCGCCTGGCCATTATTTTTGTCATATAGCCCGAGGCCGGGCCCAGCTCTAAAACCGTGCTGTGCGCGGGAATGTGTTGCAGCAGATAACGATGCGTCTCCGAGAAGCCCTCTTGCTTGACGGCTTCGTCGTAAACAGAGGTTGGCGAGTCCGTTGGCGGAGTGAAGGTTTTCATTTTTATCCGTGATTGGTTTTATTTTTTGAAAAGTGCAAATCCTGGCGTTGCAGCCAAACGATTTCGCGCCACGATGCGCCGCTGATGCGTTGATACGCCAGTAGCAAATAAACCGTAGCCAGCGTGTACGACAGCGTGCTGGCAAAAGCCGCTCCGAGGATTCCCCAGCGCGGAATGACATATAAATTTGCCAGCAGATTCGTGAGAAATGCCAGCGCCAGGGCGCGATTATTCTCTTGCGGATGCCCGCGCCCCACGACGTAGCTGGTTATGAGATTGGTAACGCAATAGAACACGATTCCCGGCAATAACAACAACAGCGCAGGGGCCGCCGGCAAAAATTCTGCGCCAAAGACCAGGGCGATAATCGGCTTTGCCAATGCCGCCAAAACGAGCGCAGCAATCAGCGAGAGCCAGATTGTAGACCGGCAGACACGCGAGGTCAAATGCCGGGCCTCGCTTGCTGAAACTCGCGCCACTTGCGGCAGCAAGACGACGGATAACGTTTGTGGGATAAACCACAGCATTTCGCCGATCGTGGCGGAAGTCGAGTAGTAACCCACGGCCGCGGCGTCGAGATAAAAATTGCACAAAATAAAATCGAGCCGCCAATTCAACAAGTAAAGGACAACGCCAATATACGTTTTCAAACCATAACCGAGAGTTTCCCGGAAAAGAGCCGGATGCCAGGCCAGGCGAAAACGTTCCCGCCGATAGATTAGCCACCAACTGTGCCAGGCAATCACAACATTGACAATGCTCCACAGCAGCATTGCATGAAACAGCGTTGTCTGCTGCCAGAGCGCAATCACCCCAAAACCCAGCAGCACGAGAACCTGCCGGCCCAAATTCGGCAGATTGAAGGCCGGAAAATCATCAACCGCGAGTGCGAGGTAATTAAATAACAAAAAAATGAGGTAAAACGGTATTGACCAAACCGTTAGAATTTTCAATCCCGGGGAAATATTTTTGAAAAGCAGAGGGTCGAGCCACGCACGCAGAAGCCAATAAAGTCCCAGCACTACGAAGCTCGCGGCAATCGCAAAGAGCAGGGTGTTCTCTGCTGCGGGTTTTGGCGCGGTGCGGCCCTGCCCAATCAAGAATATGTTGGCATTCGTCAGACCGAGACAGGCGAATTGCGCGGCCAGCATCGGAATAAGAGTCAAAAGCGCATATACACCCTTGCCTTCCGGCCCCAACACGCGCGCAGTCCAGGCCGATATTATGAAGCCGAAAAAGATGACGCCCAGGCGCGTTGCCAGGGTCAACGAGCTTTTGCGCAGAAAGCTCATGTGGCAGGAAAACTCACAGCGGATGGCGGAACCTTGTGTTGCAAGTGTTGTCCCAGTCCCATCCCGATCACAAACCAGAACATCGTCACCACCTCCGCGTCGCCGAATGTCCAATCAAACAATCCCGCAACCAGAAAACCCACCATGGCGGCGCGCGCCGCTTTCACGACCTGGCGAGGAGGCGCAGACGTTTCACGCATGGCCATGCCAAGCTTTCGCCAAACGGCGAACATTAACCAGAGAAATGCCGACAATCCCACCAACCCAACACAAACCAGTAAGGTAACATAAATGCTGTGATAGTGGCCGATGTGAAAAACATCGAAGGCAACGCCTTCTGACATGTTTGTGCCGGGAGGGGCGTAGCTGCGGGTAAGGGCCGCCAAATCGCGCCATCCGACGCCAAAGAAGGGATGATCAGTAAAAATCTGCACGGCATAGCGCCATTGTTCGAAACGAACCTGCGTCGTCATTATCGAGAGATCAAAAATGCTGAGCACGCGTTGCTGTAATGAATCCGGCGCGATGAAGACCAGCAGGATGATAGCGAATAACGCGGCCGGCAAGGCGCGACGCCATTGATTGATCAGCAAATATGCCAGCCCGGCAAAATAACCGACGTAGGCGCCGCGCACCAAACTGAATAACAGCGCGAGTAATTGCGGCGCGAGCAAGAGCCGCGCAAGCCAGCGGGCGCGCCGGGTTTCGCCCGAAAGCGCGACCTGCGTTGTGATTAACGCAAACATGGTTGCTAGCGCGCCCCAAGTCATAGTGGTTGATTGCGTACTCATGACTTTTATATGATCGCCCAGCGCAAATTTAGCCAGGCCATAAAGTGCAGCCGCGCTCGCCACTGCGATATACGTCCAGAGCAACGGCGTGCGCCAGTCATGATGTTGACGCAACGTGTAGGCGACGCCATATGCGCCCAAAATCGTCAAAAGATGGCGCATATTGTGAAAACTTTCGCGGGGAGAGTCTGAAAGCAGGGTGGCGATCAGGCAGGCGCCGGTAAACGCCATAACCGGCCATTCAAAACCAAGCATAAGCGCGGCGCGCGCGGCTGGCTGGCGACGTTTGGTTAGCAACAGTTGCAAGCTAACGGCCAGCGTCAGCAATCCCAAACTAATGTGAGCGCCGGCAATGGAGAAATTGACAAATGCGGCAAGGGCAAAGAGGGCGATTGCCTGGGTGTAGAAAAGCCATTGCTCCAAAAGCTTTGCTTCAATTGATTGTGACATTCAGCAGGTGGCCAAGTTTCTTTCGGGGAGATCGGGCGGAAAAAGTGTTCTTTAATCTGTTGTGTGTTTGGTTTTTTCCCGTAATCGGCGCGCTTCGCTTAGGCGGGGGTTTGAAATTTTTATCGCTTGGTCAAAATATTTTTGGGCTTCTGGAATTGTGCCTGAAATATAGGAAGCTTTCCCTAAATAGTAACACAATAGTCCATATTCGCTTGTTCCAAATACCTCTGAATCTGAAGCAATGTTTGCCAGGACTTTCTCGCAGCGGTCAACTGCCAGAGCTACGCTGGTGGTATCGAAACCGTCGAGCATAAAAAAGAACTTTTTGCGTTGCGCTAATTTAAGCGTTGCCATCAAATCATACAAATGCGCCTGCAGAAGTTCATCTTCGGACAGGCCGGTCTGGGCAAAGGCAGCCTGTGCTTTCGATTGTGCTTTGGCATACTCAGCGTTTTTTAGCAAATCTTTTATGTCATGTGCGGAAAAAATTGGCGGCTTGCTGCTTCTGCGATCCGCCGACAAATAGTCAAAATTATCATACGCCACGGTGGCCCGGAGCTGCTCGGGCGATTGCAAATATGAAGCAAAAGTCTGCCAGTGAACTGTGATCACCCCGACCAGGAGCAGGGCCGCAAAAACACCCCCGCCGAACAACAGCCTGCGTGGCCTGAAAAATCCAGTGCCGGGGCGCGCCGGCGATGACGCAACAGCCTGCTCGCTTGCCACGGGTGCAGGCTCGATGAGAATCTTTTCAGCGGAGTCAAACTTGCGCCGGTAGTAGGTTAGCCGCTTGCGGCACAAGCTGCATTCTTGCAAATGTGATAGGACTTCTCGCGTGTTTGCTTCAGGAGAAACGGTATGCGGGCTGTATTCGGATTGTTTGACCTCTGTAATGTAGCGCAGCAATTGTTCGACAGAGACATGGTAAGAACGGAGATAATCCACCGCGCTGTGCCACTGTGAGGTTTGGCGGATAATCTCTTGACAACGCTTGCAGCGCCGCAGATGCTTTACGAATCGTGTGTTGGTAATGGGTTGTGCATTGCGCAATGCCCTCATCAAGCTTTTGTGCTCATCTTGAGTCAAGTCCATGTGAGTAACCCTCCCCAGGCTTGGGAGCAACGATTGCGCGCAAGCGTTTCTTGCTGCGCACAAAGCTCGCCCGAACGGCAAGCTCACTTTTATTTAAGATCTTTGCGATTTCGGCATACGGCAAACCGTCGACCAGGCGCAGAACGATAATATCGCGTTGAATTTTGGTAAGGTTCCCCAATAGAAAATCGAAATTCACGCGGCCCTCAATTTCTTCGTCATCTCGCGAGGAAAACTCGATTTGCCCGAGCGCAGCGCCGCGGGTTCTTGCTGTGTCTTGTTCCAGCGAGGAGCAACGCCTCAGCGCGTATTGACGAAAAAGATCCGCGCGCGCGTAAACACAAACGCCCGCCAGCCAGCTTCTCAGAAAATGGATGCCCGGCAATTGCAGCAGGAATCGTTGAACGACGTCTTGGGCAAAGTCTTCGGATGAATAATTCTTCGGCAGGCCTTCATGCTGTGCATATTTCTCCGATCGCCGCAGCACGCGTTCGCACAGTTCAGCCAACGCATGCGCATCGCCGGCTTTGGCGCTCGCTAGGCAAGCTTCCCAATCGAATAATGTGTTGTCTTTTCCCCTGCCACCACCAGCCTTGTGCTTTTTCATAGGCTTTTCTTTCGGCATACGGATGTCAGTTTCATGAACGATCGGCGTTTATGTCAGCGAGACAGTGGCGCCATGCGCGATTTCATGGAGCAGAGCAGGTTAGATGCCGCAGAGGTATTTCATTTTGCGAGCGAACATAGTTTTTACAATTACCAATTGCAAGTGGAAAATTCGGCTTGACGTTCTCGGCACGTGCCGCAGCATATTCGTTGTCGTAGAGCGGTTGGTGTTACACGTTACCAATCGTGCGTAGACATTTACTGTGTGATTTGCGCCCGCCATAAATGATAGCGGCCCTGATATTCATTCTTGAAATCTGTAATCGTCGAATTCAGGTTCAATCGCTGACGTTCGGCTTCGTTTTTCCAGATGATCTCGACCCGGCTGGCATGCGGCGAGAGCTGGATGACATCTCCTTGCGCTGCAATTTCCTGGCGATCGCTTAACACGCTTTGGACTTGCACATAAGCCGGCACGTGAAAACTCAGGAAACGCGGCACATTATGCCAGTGCTGGTTGATTTCGATGACGAGCCGGTCTGAGTGTACAGTCGCTTTAAATGAAAGGCGGCCAAATTTGGTGTCTGCGTTGCTGAGCGCGATTTCGTCGCCGGGTTTCAGCCACGCGGGTGATACGGCGGAGAATAAATGCAGGTCGCGCCCTTCCTCGCGGATGAGTATGTCGCGCAGCAAGGCAATTAATCTTGAGCCGAAGGGCGTGAACGGTGTAACGTCGCCGTGTTCCTGGCGATCGCCCCAAGGCGTCACGCGCTCGCCAATGACATGGTGGCTCGCACTCGTATGCAGCAATAGTGCGTAAAGATTCTTTACCACCGTTTCCGCATCGTTGCGTAACAACGCTGCGTAGGCCGAAGCGAAAGTGGCATTCGGGGCTAGCCCGCCGTCTTGTGCGTTCGTAAATAGTCCTTCCTCGCCGTGACCGCGCCAATCACGTAAAACAGCGGAGAGCCGGTTATGCTCCGGCAAAGATTGAGGCGCCAAGGAGGCGACCGGCAAGCTTACAGGCCAGGCCTCGCCGAAGAGTTGGCGGCTGGTTAGCGCTGGTGTAGTCGTCGCATGCACAATTTCGAGATTTTTTTGTAGTGCCGCCAGCTCGCGCGAAAACTGTTCGAACTCCGCCTGCGCCTCCAGCATCTGTGCGATTTCTACAGCGTGCTGCAAGATCGCTATTGCCTCGTATTGGGCATTGCTCGTCCCTGGTCGGTCAGCGAGATGTTTGATTTCTTCTGCCACATTTTTTAAGATGGGCATGAAGTCGCGGCCCAGCGCGAAATCATGAGTCAGCTCAAGGTGTTGCCGCACAGCCCAACAAATTTGACCGTCCATTTCCCACGATGCCTCGGTACCTTGACTTTCGCGCGTACGGGCGAGGGCGGCTTCCTGCCAATGCGGAAGAAGTTGTCGCAGAATGTGTTCCGCCAGATTATGATGCCCCATCACATCGAAAGCTCGCGCGGCTTCTGCTGCGAGTCCGGCGTATCGCTTCGGTAAGGGTTGCGTTCCGCCAAACAGAATTGCGTTATAGATCAAATGGGCCTGCAGCGCTTGTGTAACTTTGGATTCCGGAAAAGAAAATTGCGCACCTTCACCTAGAAAATTTTCCCATAATTGTTCCGTTTGCTTGCGAGAGTTGGCGGCCTCGTCGTCGGTCGGGCTTGCGGTAATCGCGCTGGTTGTTGGCAGGGGTGTTGTAGGCAATGCGAAAGTCAGTCGTTGTGCTGCGCCCGAAGCCAGGTTGAAATTGTAGAGTATCATTCCCGCCGGTTCGTGGGCTTGCCGCTGCGAGCGAGGCGGCAATTCAATACGATTGGCGGGCGTGTCCGGCAATCGGCAAATGATCTCATCATCCCGCAGGAGTTGTCTTCCGGCGATGCGATATTGCCAATTGTCACTGAAGGCAACTCGATTCGGGAAGCGCCGCGCTTCACCGCGAAACCGCACGCCGAGGCCGAACGCTGCGGGTTGCGGCGTGCTGCCGAGATTTTTGATCTCAACTTGTACATAATTCACCGGCGTTGGTGAAGTATGCTGCTCCGCCACGGCGAATGTCTCGAAACTATATTGTATATGGCCGCGTTGTGCAGTGTAATTCAAAATTGGCAAGTAGCCCTTACGCAACGTTTTCGTGCGGCTCATGAGTGGCTGCATATCAGTCCCACCATAAAACATGATCTCCGCCGCGCCTGTAAACAAGAAGCCTTCCGGCGTGATCTGTGTCGCAACGCCGCTCGCACGGCTGCCGATCATCGCCCACGGCTGGCGCAAGTACTCAAACAGCTCTTGTTGATCGATCGCGGGATCGACCGTGGCTCTTAAGTCAATCTCCGAGGCAGCATTGGGCGTGTTGCCGATCCCGATGGGGCCGCGCAACATGCCAGGCAGCGAGCTCCCGCCCTCTACGCGCACGACCAGTGAATTCTCGCGGTCGAATTTGACTGAAGACGAGACATCGAGGGCTTGCTGATTTTGCTCGATAGCCGCGCCGGTTGTATCCGAGAACGCCAGTGGTTTATTGTTTAACCACATTTGGGAATTGCCAGCAATTTTGCCCAGCAGCAACCACATTTTTTCACCGCGCCAACTACGATCGAGCGCAAAAAGCTGGCGATACCACGTCACACCCTCAAAGCTTTGTTCTGTCCAGGCATCGCCGTTGCGCAGTTTGGGCCAAAGCTGCTCGTGAATTTTGCCCTCGCCCCAACGATCAGGCCCGCCCTGCCGCCAGGGATCCGGCTTGTATGACCAATCACCTTCATGCAGCGCCCAAAACCGCGAGCGTTTCATCTGAAAACCCTCGATGTGAAAACGCACACGTTCGCCCGGCCGCAGCTCGACGCGGCCGTTCCAGCTTGGCGGCCAAAAACGCGGCAAATCCTGCGCATCAAGCGCGAACAAGTGATTGACGCCCGTGAGCACGATGCTGCCGTGATTCGGATCGGCCACGAAATCCAGCCACACGAGATCATCTGCGACTGCGCCTGTAGGCAAAGGAATCGCCGTTTGTCGCGCATATGGTGAGGTGGAAGTGATTACAAGTCGTGGCGACCATACGTGGGAAGCGTACTCGCCTGCTTGTCCGCGGTATTTTGCCAGAAAAAATCCGCCGCAAGTGTCGCTGGCCCCGCCGCGGCGGGGTTGCGCCGAGAATTCCACGAACAAGTATCGCTGCAGATCGTTAATCGGCGGATCGTGCTGCGCAAATGTTGCAAGCCGCTGCTCGCGGCGCGCTTCTGCTGCGCTCACTTGCCAAATCCAGGGCTCGGCCAACATCAAGCGTTCACGCGCTTCTCCAACAGGCAATTCCCGCCGTGGCGCCAAGGCAAAACGCAACCGGCTTGCCAGCGTGTCGGACAGCATATTATTCTGCGTCGCTACTTGCAGCGCCGGTTGGTTGTTTTCAAGGCCGCCGCGAAATTCGACGGTTTTGTGCTCACGGCCTTGATAAAAGGCGCGTCTGCGCTCGCCGTTTGGTTCAAGCTCGACGCGATACGTCCATTCAATGTCGGTGTAGCGTCCCCAACGATGCAGCAACCCCAGGGCAGGTGTACCGCCGTCTTCGTTGCTGTAGATAACGGAATAAGTGATTTCTTGCAGGCCACGCGAGGGATCTTCTTTGGTTTGATAAGCGAGCAGCAGAGGAATATCCGAGGCGCGACCGTCCCGGCGGCCAAACAACAGCGGGGCATGCGCTAAAATCGGATATTGCGGATGATCGGCATGATAGATCTCCAGGCGAAGGTTGACAAGTTTCAAATCGCGCTGCCGTTCAAGCGCAGAGGAGTCGGCGCGCAGCAATTCCAGCGTGTGTTCGCCCGCATCGATGAAACCCAAATGCACTTCATAATGATGAAATTCTCCGCCGCGAAAGGTTACGACATGCGAACGCAGTTTGCCGTCCACGGCCACGCCCAGCACCAGACCCGGCACGGTTGAATCCTCCCAGTTGGTGGCGGAGTAGATTTGCAGCGATGCAATTGCTTGCCCGGGTCTTTTGAGCGCAAAATCACAAGACCAGCCGTCTTTGATGATAACCGTGCGGCTGTTCAATTTTTGTGTGGTCGAAGGCAATCCGAGATCCTGCGCTGACGCGGGTCGAGCAACGCTTGCGGCCAGCATCGCGAATAATGACCATGTCCAAAGCCGATTTGCTTTTTTCATACTGCGCTCCAGCCTAGATAAAAAGAAAGATTTTTGCCAATTCAAAAAATAATACTGCTGCGCTCTCACTTACGCAGGAGAGAGATGATACCTAAGGACACAGGTTACAATCAGTCGGGAATTTGATCGGGCGGTGAAGAAGAGGCCGGCTCTGAAAGATTTGCTGCCGGGGGTGGGCTTGGAACGGCCTCCATTGAGCCGGGCAAGCTTCCATTTTTATTTTTCTTGGGCGCAAACCCATGGCGGAGCTTGGCCGGCGATTTGGAAGGCTCAAACAGCGTCAGGAGATTTTCCAGCTCTTTTTTGATTTCGAATAACGTGTCCTCGCTGCGCAAGTCCTCAAACGAAAGCGCCATTTGCGGGCTGCTTTGTTTCATTGCCTTCAAGCGCTGCCGCGCACCCGCAATGGTGTATTTTTCCTGGTACAGCAATTTTTTGATAAGAAAGATGAGCTTGATGTCCTCCAAGCGGTAGATGCGGTTGCCGCTGCGATCTTTCCTGGGATGCAACTCAGAGAATTCCGTTTCCCAATAGCGCAAGACGTACGGCTTCAATGAGGTGATGCGGCTTACCTCGCGAATGGAATATTGGACTTTTTGCGTCTTGCGCGAAGGCATTAGAATCGCGTCTGCCTGAGCAATTGAGAATCAGATTCCACCGTTAACGTCAGGAAACTTGTTATCCCAAGCGCAAATCGCTTGGGATTCAGGCCGTATTTTATTTCGCGGAAAAAAATAGCGACCTTTCTCTTAAATTTCAAGCCGTTTTTTCACAGCGCCGCCTAACTTGCCGAACGCTTTAACCACAATCGTGCCGGTGGAAAAGAAACTGATGGCGCGTTGGCGCAGGTATTCACGCTTGGAATCTCCTCCCGTTTCGACACGGCGTTGAAAGCTGTTTAATGTGTCATGCAAATAAATTCCACGACGAGGGACAATCATCAATCCCCGCCTTTCCGCAGATGGTATTTGTCCGGCGAGGTTATCCTGCCGTTGTCCCAGTGTCGCAACCGTGTGGTAACCCGCTTGCCGGGCAGCTTCAAACACACGATGATTCCCTCGCCCGAACGGCAGCGAAAGATGCCGGATGGGAATATTCAGATGATCCTCGAGTATTTCGCGCGAGCGGCGCAAATCGTCATACAGTTCTGCTTCTGAGAGAGAGGGCAAATAAGCATGGCGTAGCGAATGGCTGCCGATTTCCCAGCCCGCTGCGAGCATATCGCGCAACTCGTCCCAATCAAGATGCATCGTACGCCGGCCAAAGAAATTTACATCCCAGCGGTTTTCCCGGCCGACATAGTCTGCCACCGGATAGACCGTCGCGGTAAACCCAAAGCGCTGGAGAACCGGCAGGGCATTTTTCGCCAGCGCGCGAAAGCCGTCATCAAAAGTGAGTACAATTTTTTTCCCGGCAATCGCGTGGTTGTTGTTCAAATAATCTGTTAGAGAACTTGTGCGATAACCAGCCTCGGCAAGCCAGATCATTTGACGCTCGAATTGCGCCGAGGTAATCCACGTAATGCCGAGGGTCTTGCGGCCGCCGACCTGGTGGTAAGCTAAGACGATGGGAAGCATGATCAACAGAAAAAGCGTTAAAAAAACCATAGAGTGGCTGGATTGATGGATCGATGGATTAATGGGACCATCAATCCAACATTCGATTTCAGAACGGCCCAAATTTTATCGCATGCGCGAGCAACAACGCGCCCAATCCGATTGCCAACCACATCAGCAAAAGCGGCATGAGCCAGCGCACCCAGACATTCCACGGAATTTTGAGCAGCGCCAGGCCGGCCATGAAATACCCTTGTGTCGGCGTGAAAATATTGGTGAAGCCATCGCCGAATTGGTAGGCCAATACCATCGTTTGCCGCGTGACGCCGACCAAATCTGATAGCGGCGCGAGAATCGGAATCGAGAGCGCCGCCTGGCCGCTGGCCGAGGGCACGATGACACTGAGCAGTACTTGTACGAGATAGATTCCAATCACGCTGATCTCGCTGGGCAGATGCCGCACCAAATCTGAAAGCCCCATCATGATCGTGTCGATCACATGCGCTTGCGAGAGCACTACCAAAGTCGCGCGTGCGAGTCCAACAACTAATGCGCCGCCGGTGAGTGACGCGGCGCCTTCGATGAACTTTTCGGCAGTGAGATTGAATGAAAGTCCACCCACCGGCCCGGCCACAATTGCCAATGCAAAGAAAAGCGCGGAAAGTTCAAGAATGCCCCACTCAAACCGCAACGCACCCAAAATCAGCATGACAAATGCGGCTGCAAACAGCAACAACACAAACGCCTGACGCGCCGTCAAGCGCACGTGATTCAAATTAGCCGCTAGCGCAGGCCGTTGTTGATCGATGGCATACACCGGACTGGCCTCTGGCGCGCGTTTGATCCTGGCGGCGTAGCGCGCGACATAAATAACCGTCGCGGTGGTGATCATCGCCCACACGGCAAGACGAAATTCCAAGCCGGAGTAGGCCGGCAAACCGGCAATGTCTTGCGCAACGATAATTGTAAACGGATTGAGAAACGCGGCGGCAAAACCGGCATTTGCGCCCACCAGGGCTACGGCGCCTGCGGTGAGCGAATCGTAACCAAGTGAACGGCATAACAAAACCAATGCCGGGAGAAATGGCAGCGTTTCTTCCGCCATGCCAAACGTGCCGCCGCCAAACGCGAACAAAAACGTCAGTGCCGGAATGACGGCTTGTTGATATTTGCCGGCACGGCGCACGAGCAAATGAATCCCGGCCTCAATCGCGCCGGTGGCGGCAATCACGCCGAACGCGCCGCCCACGATGAAGATATAAAAAATGATGCGCGCCACTTCCGGTGTCATTAAACCCAGGGGAAACGCCATGAGCAGATCATCAAGTCCGGCGGGATTCGTCGGTACCGCATGATACGAGCTGGCGTCAACGACGCGGCGGCCGTCTTTTTCGATATAATCGAACTGGCCTGCGGGAATCACATAAGTAGAGGCAGCCGCGAGCAGAAGCAGACTGAAAAGCAGCACGTAGGTGTGCGGAACACGGAGTTTCATTGAGATTCGTTCAGAAAGTGAACGGCGGTTAGCGCAAACAACTTCAGAGCCTCTTCAACTTCTGTGATTGCAATCGATTCTTCCGGCGCATGCGCGAGCGATAAATCTCCCGGGCCGCACACCAGGCTGGGAATCTTTGCCTCGCGCGAAAGCAATGCCGCATCGGTCCAGGCGGGAAACGCCGTCAACTCACCGGGCGCGCCGCAAACGTGCTCACGCGCGTTTTGCGCAGCAATGACGAGATGATGATTTATCGCAATTTCTAAAGGCCCGTGAATCATGGTTGCCATGCCGCCCGGCACGCGGCGGAGGGCCGTCCGTAAACCGGGCATGCAAGCGCGCACACGTGTGAGAATATCTTCCAACTCTGCAAATACTTGCTCGACGCTTTCGCCCGGCGCCCAGCGTCGATCAAGTTGGATGGTGCAGCGTGCGGCAACCGTGCTAGGCTGATCGCCGCCGTGAATCGTGCCCATATTGATCGTGGGTGCGCCGAGAACGGCATGCGTGCGCGCTAGTAATGCGGGCGCCAGCTCGTCTTCAACGATGCTCACAAAGCGCGCGGCCGCGGCAATGGCGTTAATCCCCTTGTCCGGCGTGCCGCCGTGCGTGGCCTTGCCGAGAAATTCAACTTCCAACCATTCGAGTCCCTTGTGGCCAATGGCAATTTGATTGCTCGTGGGTTCGCCGATGATTGCCGCATCTGCTATGAAGCCCGAGTTGATCAAGGCTTCCGCGCCTCGGCTTTCCATCTCTTCATCAATCACCGCTGCGAGAATAACTTCACCGCGCTGCAATGCGTTTAGATTTTCCAAAGCAACCAGCGCCGCTGCCATTGCGGCAACCGCGCCTTTCATGTCCACGGCGCCGCGGCCATGAATGCGATTCTCACGAATTTTCGCGGCAAAAGGATCTGTCGCCGTGATTTTGTTGGGCGGGACCGTGTCGGTGTGACCGCAAAGCAACAAGCGCTTGCCGGGAGCATTGCCTGAAATACGCGCAAGCAAATTCGGGCGGCCAGGCTGAACTTGGGAGATCTCTGTGACAATGCCGTGGTTATCGAAATAGTGCCGCAATACATTCACGACCTGTTCTTCCTGGCGCGGCAAGCCGGTATAACTCGGCGCTTGAATAAGCGCGCGCAATAAATCGATGACGCCGAGCGCGGGCACATGCGCTTGCAAAGCTTGCAGCAGGGCAGAGGTGTTCATTTTCATGAGCAGGCTCAAGTAAATTTGTGGCGGCAATATAAGCAAGAAAGCTTCCACCACAAACATGAAATTTTCAGAAACTCGGGTGGCCGGCCTTGACTTTGTGGCCAAAGACGCGTTACCTTGTTTCAACAATAATTGCAATTCAAAACCGCAGGAGTGCGTTAGCCTTGCCATTTGATCTTCAAAAACAGCGCGTTTCATCACGAAGGATCGTCATTTGAATAACATACTCATTTTCGTTAAACCGCTCATCAGCACGAATAGCGGCTCATGCTTTTTAATTCGCGATGATTCGCGTCTATTCGCGGTTGGAGATTGGGGCAAGTTATTTAATCGTCGCTCCTAAGAATCGCTGCAACGTTGCTATGGGCTTCGAATCGTCTGAAGAAAATTTGAGAAAGCATTTCATGTTACCTATTCGCGCCGGCCGGGCCGCCTGTTTAGCTTTGTGTTGCCTGATCATCATAAGTTGCCGTCACGACATCGTGGCATCGGATCCTGATATTGAAAACCTCGATTATTCGGCCATTAATCCGATCGTTTACTCGCAACACATTCAGCCGATCTTCAATCAAAAGTGCATGTCCGCGAGTTGCCATAACTCGGTTGATCGCGCCGCCGGCCTGCAACTCGATTCCTGGGAGAGTGTCGTGCGTGGTTCGAGTTTCGGTGAAGCCATCATCTCTGGAACCGCGCAACACAGCCACATGATCGAGCATATGCGCGGCGTCTCCACGCCCCGCATGCCTCTTGGCCGAAATCCCCTTTCGGATAAGGTCATTAACTTTGTCGCGCGCTGGATTGATGAAGGCGCGCGCAATGATGCCGGTGAGCGGCCATATGAAGGCATTACAGAGAAGGCCTATGTCACCAATCAAGGCGAAGATCTTGTAGCGGTGATTGCAACACAAAACAATCTGGTGACGCGCTTGATTCCGGTGGGCGATTCGCCGCGCCTGGATGTGCCACACAACATTATTGTTGATGCCCAGAGTAAATATTGGTATGTCACGTTGATCGAGCAGGGACAAGTTTGGAAATTCGATGTGGCAACAGACACCCTGGTTGGCAAAGCACAAGCCGGGCGCTCACCGGCCAATGTCGTCATCAGTCCCGATGGCAGCAAAGCGTTTGTGACGAATTGGGAAATCTTCAGCGACGGTCGCGCGGCGCAAGTGATCGATACGAATACCATGACGGTCATACGCGAATTGCGTGTGGGCTTCGCGCCTCACGGCATCGCGTTTAGCCGAGACGGTCAGCTTATTTATATCACAAACTATCTCTCCGACAGTATTTCGATTCTGCGCGCCGATACGTATCAAGAACTTGGCCCGGTGCTGCTGGCGCCGGACGTCAACCCGGTGCGCTCGTCGATATATCAACCCTTGCAGGTCGCGCTCACGCCGGATGATCGTTTTGCATATGTTACCTGCTTCAGCGCCGATCAAGTGCGCGTGATCGACACCTCCTCACGAACGGTGATCGATAGCGTGCGCGTGGGGAAGCGGCCGTTCCTGCTTGAAGTGACGCCTGACGGCAAGCATGTTTATGTTTGCAATCAAGGTTCGAACGACATTTCTGTTATTCGTGTTGCGGACAATCAAGTCGAGACGACGATCAGCGCGCCCGGGTTTGCGAATCCGCACGGCGTTGCGTTCACGCGTGACGGCTTCTTTGCGTATGTCACGAACGAAAATCTCGATGGTTCTTACACCGGCCATCATCCCACCTCGCAGGGCGGCAATCCCGGCACCGTTCAGGTGATTGATACCCGAACGTTTCAAGTGGCGAAAACCATTGAAGTCGAGGCAGATCCCACTGGCGTCGTCGTGTTGCCGCGACCGTGAGCAAAAATTTACAAGACGAGGAAGCTAGCTATGACAGAGAACGAGGCGCTGCATCAGCAAACACTGGTATTGCTGCAAGCAAACAAGGCTCGCCCAACCACCCAGCAGGTGTTGCTCGGGCTTGACGGGTTCGTGGACGAAATTGTTCGTATCGTTGACAAACGTGAAGCGCGTGATCGTTACACCGTAGTTCCCGGCATTGCGGCGTTCGCCGATCGCATCGCCGACGCTGCCGGCAAGAGCACGAATTTGGAGTTGATCGTACAAAAAATGAAGCTGGGAGGCAACGGCCCGATTATGGCCAATGCTCTGGCGGCATTTGGCATGAAAGTGAAATATATCGGGAATCTAGGCTATCCTGCCATTCACCCGGTTTTTCAGGAATTGGCGCAACGCGCGCAGGTGTTCTCGATTGCCGACCCCGGCCATACCGATGCCATTGAATTCGAAGACGGCAAGCTCTTGCTCGGCAAGATCGAAACGCTCAACGACATAACCTGGGAAAATTTAGTGCAGCGCGTCGGCCTGGAGAAGTTGCGGGATTTCGTAAATGAATCTCACCTTTTCGGGCTGTTGAACTGGACCATGATCCCACATCTGTCCGAAATCTGGCAGCATATCCTGAGCGACATTTGCCCGCACTTGCAATCCCGGCCGCTGGTCTTTTTTGATTTGGCAGATCCGGAGAAACGATTGGCGGAGGATATTTTCGCGGCGTTGCAGTTGATCACGCAATTTCAACAGTATTTTGACGTCATCCTTGGCGTGAATGAAAAGGAAAGCTATGAACTCGCCGAGGTGCTGGGCATTCATGTGAAATATCAAACCCGCGAAACGATCGAAAAAATCGCCGTCGAAATGCGCGCGAAATTGGCGATTGATACCGTGGTAGTGCATCCGCGCGAGTATGCCGTTGCCGCGAATGAAAAGGAAGTGGCGTTGGTCTCCGGCCCGTTTACCCCGAAGCCTCTTATTTCCACCGGCGGCGGAGATCATTTCAATGCCGGCTTCTGCTTGGGAGCTTTGATGAATTTGCCGCTGTCTTCGTGTTTATTGACAGGCGTTTCTACTTCAGGGCATTATGTGCGCACCGCACAAAGCCCAAGCGTGGATCAGCTTGTAGATTTTATTTCGAATTGGCCGTCATGAGATCTGTCAAGGCTTGACCTTGACTTTTGAAATTGCAAAGCTGAAACCGACGGCCAAGCCGTCGTCGAGCATTTCAATCAAAGCATAAACCATGCCCGCTTCCCCGCACGTCCTGTTACTCGGTGTCGGCGCTTTCGCGCATGCCGTCATGCGCATTCTGCGTGAAAACGGCGCGCGTGTGAGTTGCTATTTGACGCGCAGCTATGGCCACTACGGCCCGTCTCTCGAAGGCGAAGTTTATCCCGCCTCTTATTTTCCCAGTCCAGTGCGCTTCGTGCGCGATAAAAAAGTCGATCTTTTGATACCCATGTCCATTGACTGGGTTTTGCAGCCGTGGTCGGAAGAATTGCTTTCGCTGAATCTCCCCATTTTCTCACCCTTCGGCGACGCCATGCGCCTGGAGCGCGAGCGCGACTGGGGCCGCCAATTATGCGAACAATACGGCATCGCCTTCCCCAAAGCCTATGTCGCGCGCAACCGCCTGGAAGCCGAAGCCGTTTTGAAAAATGATCCACGGCCTTATGTTATCAAAAACCCGCTGTGCTCGCCGACCAGCCCGATTCACACGATTGTCTGTGAAACCGTGGAAGACACGCATCACTGGCTCGAACGCCTGGACTACGCTGAAGGTGTCTTCTTGCAAGAGTACATGGGACGCGCGGAAGCCGGACACATTGCCGTGGTGAGCAACGGCGAGATCTACTCGCTGGCCACCAATCAAGAGTACAAACGCGCCTTTGACGGCAACATGGGAATCGTGGCCGGCGCACCGCTGGGCGGATTGGTGGAAAAAGATCCGCAAGATAAATACGGCCTCGCGCGCGAGTTGCTGCATCCTCTACTGCCCTGGTTGCGTGAAACCAAATTTCATGGCCCGGTGCAGGTCACTGCTGCCAAGCACGAGGGCCGCTGGCATGTGTTGGAATACAACGTGCGAATGGGCGTCACCTCGACGCAGATGATTCTGCGCCTGCTCAAAAATCCTTTTGAAGTAATTTATCAGGCCGCGCGCGATGAGAAACTTGAACCGCAGTTTCATGGTGATCTGCAATTCGGCTGCAGCCTGACTCTTGCCGGTTATGGTTATCCTTTCATCAGCATACAAGGTCCGCGCTTGCCCGTGCGCTTGCTCGGCGAACCCACCTGCGACATTTGGTGGAATGAAGTTGCGGAAGATGCCACCGGCGGGCTGGTGATGACCGGCCATCGCATCGCTGACGTTGTCGCGCTTTCGAACTCGCTGGAAAGCGCTATCAAGCGTGCTTATGAAAATATACGCATGATCAAATGCCTCAGCAGCTACTATCGCACTGATGTCGGCATGAGTTTGTGGCCGCCTGGAAAGGAGTGACATTCATGTTTCGTTTCGCTCGCGGAGTTCTGATTTTTGCGGGAGTATTGTTGTTCACGAACCTATCCCTGAGTCAAAACCTGGCCTCTCTTCATTTGCAATCCGAGGGCACTTCCCCTGCGGGTTCTCCTCGTGTTGCGCGTTTCGGCGAATCGGTTGTCTGGCGCGGCACCGAAAGCCTGGTCTGGCAAGATCAACAAGGCAACAAACGCCTGGCACTCAATGGTCAATTTCTGCAACACGCCATTAGCACAAACGGCGAGGTGATTGCTGCGTTGGAAAAAATCGAAAAAGATGGCATCGCGCTGCGATTGCAGTGGCAGGATCGCAATGGCCGGTCGCTTGGTAGTAATGTTTTCACCTGGCATGAAGATGATCCCTTACCACAAATTTGTCTAGACGCGAACGGCTCTGCTTTGCTGCTGGGACAATCCACCTCGGCGCAGGTTATGTTTCTTGCTGCTGAGGGCCAAATGCTTGGGGATAAGAAACTTTTCGATAATGTTGCTTATAGTAATGAGAGACCAATGTTCCTCGCAGCAGGCGGCCAGTCTTTTTGGGTATTGAGCCAGAACACTCCAACGCCGGTGAATTCGCCCACACTTGTTTGTTTCAGTGCAGCCGGCGAAGAGAAATGGCGGCGTGATTTGCCCGCGGGAACGCCGGGCGGTGTGGCGGTCGCGCCCAACGGCGACTGGATTCTGGCGGGCCGTTATCAAGTGACGAGTGACAATCGCGTGGAATCCTCTTTGCATTTGTTTGACGGCAGCGGCGCTTTGCGAGCAACCCTGCACGGCCTTTTTCGACAGGCCCACTTTGCAGAAAATGGGCAGCGTTTGTTGTTGATGGATCGCCGGCAATTGCGTCTCCTCAACCTGCCGGACGCGAAACAGTTGTGGCAATATCATCTTCCCCAGCGCAATGACATGTTTGTCGGCATCGCTTCCGATGTCAAAGGCGAAAACCATTTCGCGCTGGCTGCCGTGAGCAATTTCAAAAACGGCCGTTTTGTTTTTGAGCAAGCCCGCTTGATCAGATTCAATGCCAGCGGACGCCAGCAATCAAGTACGGTCATCAAAACCGATTTGATTGAGCCGGTCATTGCGCTTTCGCCGGATGGCAGGCGTCTTACCCTTGCTGCTGACCGCGTCATGCAAACCTACCAGACAACGACAGCAGCAAAGATTCAGGAAAAAGGAACGCGGTCCGATTTCTAAGAATCACTAAAAAGTCAAAATACAAATTCATCGTCACCCTTCACCAAAATCTCATGCTTCATTCTCCAACACTCCAACTTGACATTGTCATGCGATCACGCAAGATTCTCTTGGGGATTCTTCTTATTTGCTTGCCCGCTCTTGCCCAGGCGCAATTTCCCTGGCCCATAACGCCATTCAATGAAACCCACGTCATCACCGGCACGTTTTGTGAGTATCGCGATACCGCGCCCGCCCCGCATTATCACAACGGCACGGACATTCCCAAGCCTGATCGTTCGCCGGTTTATCCCTGTGAAGACGGCATAGTGACTTCATTGGATCCCAACGGCAGCAATGCCTACGTGCGCGTCGGGCGCTTCGCCTACGTTCACATTGCGCCCAACCCTGCGCTCAGTGTCGGCGATTCGGTATTCCAATCCGAAACCATTTTGGGAACGATTCTGGACGGACTCGGCCACGTGCATCTCACCGAAGGTCAAGTCGGCAACGAAGTGAATGCTTTGCGCAAAGGCACCGGCTTGACGCCCTATGTCGATACCTGGCCCCCGGTTTTCAATTTCGTCCGGCTTTTTCTCAGCGGCACGAACACCGAGTTCACCGGCGGCAACGTCAGCAGCCGCGTTGATATTGTGGCGCACATTTCCGAGCGTAGCGGCCCGCCCGGCAGCTCAAGCTCGGTGACCAACAACGGAGCTTATAAAGTCGGTTACCGCATTCTCAATGCTGGTCGCGACTCTGTGGTTTACGAGCCGCCCAACAACGGCGTGCGTTTTCAATTCGACCGTAAGCCTCTTGGCGACGTTCATCTCGCATTTCATCCGTCTTATTCCAGCACCAGTGCGCATGTTTATTATGTCAGCAATACCGCCAGCAGCCGTTCTTATTGGGATACCGAATTGCTGCCGGACGGCAATTATACCTTGCAGATCTTTGCCGAAGATACGTATGGCAATGCCGGCGAGACGTTTATTGCCGTGCGGGTCGCGCGTAAAGATTTGCTGGCGCCGGCGCGGCCGTTGTTGTTGTCGATTGCGAATGCCGAAGCGCGCTGGCTGGCGAACACTGAAACGGATTTGCGCGGTTATCGGTTGTATTCTTCAGCAGAAAACATCAACTCTTGGCAACTGGCGATTGATGAGTCAACGCTGCCGCCGGGCGCAACCTCCATCAATCTTGCCGCGCCTGTCAGCGATATTTATTTTCGCCTCACCGCAGTTGATACCGTTGCGCCGCCCAACGAGAGTCCGCATTCAGATGTTTATGGCCTCGCGTCTTCTTCCCGGCCCGAGCGCATTTTGATCGTCGATGGCTTTGATCGTTTCGGCGGCTCTGGCAGTTGGTCGCAGCCCTGGCACTATTTTGTTTCGCACTACGGCGAAGCTATCGCGGCAAACGGTTTTGCTTTCGAAAGTTGCGCCAACGAGCAAGTCATTTCCGGCGCAGTTGAGTTGCAGGATTATGATGCGGTGTTTTGGTTGCTTGGCGACGAATCAACCGCAGATGAAACGTTTAACACAAGCGAGCAGGCCAAAGTTAAAGCTTATTTGCAAAACGGCGGCAAACTGTTTGTCTCCGGCTCGGAAATCGCATGGGATTTGGATACCGGCGCGCGCGGCTCAGTCAGCGACGAAGCATTTCTCCACGATTATCTCAAAGCTGATTACGTCGCCGATGACGCAAATAACACGTCTTTGAGCGGCGAAGCGGGCGTCATTTTTGTCGGATTGAATTTCACTTACGGCAGCCTGCCTTACATCGAAGACTATCCCGATGCCATCGCGCCTTTTGGTGGCGGCGTGATTTGCTTGCGCTATGGCAATAATCAAATTGCCGCGGTGCAGTTCGAAGGCATGTTTCCGCAAGGGAATCGTGAAGGCAAGCTAGTTTACTTCGGTTTTCCGTTTGAAACGATCAATGGCGCGGGCGTTCGTCAGGAACTGTTTCGCCGCGTGCTGGAATTCTTCTTTCCCGGCGCGACGGCGGTTGCGAGCAATCCAACTTCGGATATCCCGAGGGAGTTCGTTCTTTATCAGAATTACCCCAATCCTTTCAATCCCTCCACCACGATTCGGTTCGGTTTGCCTGCAACCGCTTCCGTTCATTTGGAGATTTTTGACATGCTCGGCCGCCGCGTGTACACATGGCCAGCGCGGGTTTATCCGGCAGGCATTCACAGCTTGAGTTGGGAGGGAAAAAATGATGGCGGAGTTGCGGTCACCAGCGGCGAATATTTTTTGCGCATCCTGGCTGAAACGAATGGGAGGGAGAAGCTCAGCAGAGTGATTAAGCTGAATTTTGTGCAATAATTCTTGTTGCAGCGTTACGAGTCTATGCTTACTTTGCGTCCGTTCAAACGGGAAAAATAGTATGGGAGATACGAACATGCCAAATCAAGCCTTTCCGCCTGTTCCTCCAACGCCACGAGAGTATTGGGAGGACAATGATTGGGCAAACACGCATATTGCAGAAATTGCCGCAGCCTATCCAAATCTTTGGGTGGCAGTAGTTGATAAACAAGTGGTCGCCTCTGGAAAGATTATCTCAGACGTTCGCAAAGCGGCTGAGACAAAAACCGGCAAAACGCATTTTCCCGTCGTATTTGCTGAGAGTGGTATACATGTCTACACGGGTCAATCTCCATTTTCAAACCAGGATTGATTTGGAGTTTTTGTCACAGGGTATTCATCTTCGGTTAATTCGTTTGCTTGGCACGGTGCAGTTGAAAACTCCCGCAGGTTGGTCGAAAGAAACTCAAGTCATCGTTGATACGGGTAATCCCATTTCTCTTATTCCATATTCCATTTGGAGTGGGGCAGAATATCGCCCTCTTGTTCAGGGTAAAACAAAGCTTTTTGGTTTGGGTGCCGATGAACAGGGCGGGCTTTCTGGAACATTGGGTGAGGTTACCCTGGTCTTCAAGGACCGGCAAACAACCTCTTCGGCGATCAAATGCAAGGCGCATTTGATGGAAGATGACAGCGCGCCTTTCCTTATTGGTTTTGAGGATATTTTGACCGAGGCTGAACTGGCATGCCACTATAAATCTCAGCTCGCGTGGATAGAGGTGTAGTTTCGTTGAGTTGATCCGAATCATCACCGATAATTTCGCGAGTCGCTTGCGGCCTCCCTTACTGGGACGCTATTACTCTGTCCCACTTTATACCTCCATCAACGTCGCATTCCAGGCGGCTTCTTTCAATGCCGCACAAGCAGCGCTAATGTCTTTCGCGCCGAAGATTGAAGTGCCGGCCACAAGCACATCAGCGCCGGCTTTGACAACTGCGGGCGTGGTTTGCAGATCAATGCCGCCGTCGACTTCCAGAAAAATAGCGCGCCGGCTGGCATCAATCATTTGACGCGCGCGCTGGATTTTCGGCAGGGTGTTGGTGATGAAGGTTTGTCCACCAAAACCGGGATTGACGGTCATGAGCAGCAACAAATCGATGTCATGCAGGATTTCTTCGATGGCGGTGAGAGAAGTGGCGGGATTCAGCGCGACGCCG
>QEVD01000076.1 GCA_003576975.1 Candidatus Zhuqueibacterota bacterium | reverse complement strand
TGAAAATCTTCGTTGTGGAGGATTTCATCCATCTGGGCGCTGATCACTTTGTCGATGCTTTCAATGTAGGAATCAATCAACGCGCTGTTGATGCGCTCCACCGCATATTTATCGCCAATCTGCTTGATGAATTCTTCCACAGCGTTTTTCTGATCCTCGGTGTCTAACATCCCCACCAGCTTGTCAACTGTGCTGGTCGCCACCTCAGTGGCCTGGGTTGTTTTGGGGTCGTTCATATTTGCTGCTCCGGTTATGATGTAAACAGATTTTCGCGATGGTATATTGAAAGTCCTTTTACTGCCTTACACTTTATACCTTACACCTAAAACGTGTAACGTTTTAAGTGTAAGGTGTAAGACAAACTATGATTTCGCTTCCAGCTTCGACATCAGGTTGCCCACGCTATCGCCGCCTTCTTTCAAAACGCCTTCCAGCGCTTTGCGCACATCGGGATTCATCACCATATATTTTAGCTTTTTGAGACGCTCACGCGCCTCCATCAGCTCTTGCAGCGGCTCGACTTTTTTGCAAATCTCGTCGGGATGAAAATCCTTCATATCTTTCACATCAATGTTGACGGAAACTTTGGCGTCTTTTTCACCGGAGATGTGGTTCGGCACATTCAGCGTCAACTTTGGATTGATATTTTCCAATACGGCCTTGAAATCGCCTTTGCTTTTGATCTCGTACACAGTGCGGTCTTTCAGCTCGCCCTGTGCGCCGGGCTCCTTTTTGCTAAAATCCCCGACGATCATCATGCGATAATCCAACTCGACATTTTCTTTCGCGTCGCTGCTCGGCAGGATGGACACTTTGACGCGCTGGGCGATTTTTGGGGTGGGTAATTTTGCCATGATCTATTCTCCTTGGGTTAAGGGGGTGGAGTAAAATAACGCTTTTACTCCATGCTCTTTCAGTGTTGAGATACATCGATTTGTCACTTTGGTTTATTCCATTCCACCCCCCTAAGATTGGCGATTGGCGAGATCGAGCGCCCGTAAAACATCGTGCTTGCTGATCTTCGCAAATAACTCGGTTTGCTGTTGCTGCAAAACGGGCTTTTGCGCCTCATGATTTTCGGACTGCAACAACTTGAGATTCGTCAAATAGGTTGATTGCCAGACCGCAACACACAACGCCGGCTCCCACTCGGCAAGTTGATATTCCTCGATCTTTTTGGTCAAATCGAGCAACATGGCCTTGGCCAGCTCCGGCTTCTTGGCGGCGTAGCAAAAATTAGCGAGATTCAGGCTGCGCAGGAACCGGCCTTTGCGCCGCTCTTCGCTCGCCATACTCTTCTGCATAGACTCCACGTTCTTCTCGAAATTCTCCGGCAACTCGGCGCAAGCCGCTGCATAGGCCTTGCTGATCGGCTCATAATCTTCGCCCATGATCGGCGGCAAAATCTTGTCCGCTGCTCTGCCCGCGCCGATTATGCCTTTCACCTCGTCTTCCAGCCATTTGAGCGTTTCCGTATCGGCAAAAGGCGTGGCAGATTTTCCTTTGAAAACCAATTTCGGCAGGTCGGGCAGCCGCTGCATCAGGCGTGCAAGCTGGAATTTGATTTCCTGCGCCGCCTTTTTGGTTTTCTCGCCCTTTTGCTCCAAGGCCAGCACGACATAACGCTGGCCGTCAAGCCAATATCGAAAGCCTTCCTCCGAATCCGTGATGAATTTGATCTCAATGTCGGGAATGAGCTTGTCCCATTCACTGTTTTGGAACCAGGTCCGCAGCGCCTCTCGCTTCGCCGCGTTCGGCCCTTCGAAGGCAACGGCTTGCTTGAGGCCGTCTTTTTCTTTGATCTCCGGCATGCCGAGCGCACCCCAGCGCAATTGCCGCGAGAGGCCATAGATCGCAACCTCGTCACAGACTTTGCGGATTTTCTGCCCGTCTTTTTCCTCTTCGAAGAAATACAGCAACGCCTGCACAATACTGCGCAATGCACTGTCCCTTGAAGCAATAATACTGCTGGCGCCGGCAGAGGCCACACTGCCTGAGCTTGATTTCATCATGGAGGCCGCTGCTGTTGCTGCAAACGATGCACTCACTGGAGATGCGCTGACCGGCGGAGACGTTGCCGGGTTCAGCAATTCCTTTGCAGCTTCAGCATGCGTCTCGATCATTGGCGCAATATCTTTCAGCGAGGGGCGATTCTTTTCTTCAAATTGCCGCTCAAACTCGCCGGCCAGCTCTTCCAAAATTCGCTGAAGCACAAGAACCGTTTCGGCGTTTGCCTTTGCGAGGTTCTCGTTTTTCAGCATCGCGCCAACTTTTTTTAGATTCAAAAAATTGAAGGCCTTGCCGCGCACAGCCGCGTCGCTCGGATAAAGCGTGCCAGAGAATTGCTGCAAAGCTTTCAAGAGCAGCAGTAGGCCGTTCTTGAGTCCGGCAATACCCTCTTTGCGATACCAGGCAAAGGTCAACCAGCAGATGATTTCCGCGTCTTTCGTTTTTTTCTTCAGCAAATCCGTAGCCAAATCGATGCAAACCTCATATTTGGGCTTGGTTTGTTTGATCTCCCGCTGGAGTTTCAAATAATCTTCATCATTCGTGTGTGCCAGCGCTTTGCCGGCGAGGGCAGCCGCCGAGATTGGTTTTAGCAGCGCCTTCACCGCGTCGGGAATTTCAAGCTCGGGTTGTGGGAGGCTGATTGTCGGTTGCGCATCTGCCTTGGCAGAGCCGCCGGTTGCTTGATCCAGGTTGCTGGTTGCTGGTTGTGCGTTACTGGCGGCTCGTTGGCTTGATGGGTCGGAAGTATCAGGTTGTCGTGATTGATCACTGCCGGCTGTCGGCTGATGACTACTATCCGGTGTTATTGCACCGGCGATTTTTACGTGATCTTCGATGATCTGGTTCAACGCGCTCAGGTCGGGCCCGTTCTGTGGAAATTGTTGCCGGCAAAGTGTGACAAGCTTGTGCAAAGCCGTTTGCGCCGCAATCACCTCCGGCGCGTTTTCGCTTGAAATGTTTTCTTTTAAAAGAAACTTTGTGATCTTGTCATTGCTCAAGAACTTCACGTCCTTGCTGCGCACTGCAGAATTCGCGGGGTGGAGCTTATCTCCAAAGCGCTCGAACAAACCCGCCATCAGCAACAGCCCGTTTTTCAGGCCGGGAAGTTTTTCCGTG
Organism: Candidatus Zhuqueibacterota bacterium; assembly: GCA_003576975.1. GTDB lineage: Bacteria > Zhuqueibacterota > Zhuqueibacteria > Zhuqueibacterales > Zhuqueibacteraceae > Coneutiohabitans. Next base: position 25,265 of record QEVD01000076.1, on the reverse strand, counting down.
CGATACCACGCCAGCGCGAGCAACGCCGCCACGCGCGTATTCTTGCTGTGCTCTTGCAATACTTCTGTTGCCCACGCAATGCAATCGGCATACTTCGGCGAAGGCTTGCTGATTTCACCCTCCAGCTTGACGTAGGCCTCCACCGTGTCGAGGCTTTCCACGCCTGTGGGCGCAGATCGGGAAATCGGTTCGAGCAATGCGGCAATACTCGCGGGAATTTGTGCGTTGTTAGATTGACTCATGCGTTTTTCATAAAACTAAAGTCGCCATTAGGCAAATATCGTTAAAACTCATTGAAAGCTGACGCCTACGATCAGGAAAATGATGAAAAGTAAGGCATAAATAGGCAGTGCAATGATCAAGCTGGCGACGATATAATGGCCTAAAACGGCAAATGCGCGTTTTAAGAATCTGTCGCTCAACAAATCCGTAGACGGCAGCACCACGTTTGCACTCGTTTTTCTCTCCAATTCACTGACGCGAGCCTGCAAAGATTGCAGTTGGCTATTTGCGCTGGTTAGTGCTTCTGTCAATTCAACTTCCGACATAGAGCCTCCCAAATTTTGAGATGAAAATTCCTTATTCAACACTCAATGCCATCACTCTGAACGCCTTTCTTCACAACCGCTGCAAAAATTCTTTCAGCGTCAACGCCGGGTGTTGCAGCAAGCCGCGATAAAGTGATGGCAGCACTTGTTCGGCAAGAATGATTTTATCCCTGCCTTCTTCATCCAGCTCGCAAATGCCGTCGCTGGCAATTTCCGGACGAAGAAGCTGCACGAAACTCTTCGCCGAAGGCGGCCGGAAAAAGAGAAACAGAAATGCTTTTCTTCCCGGTTCTGGCAGATTCCAAAAATAAATCGGCGTGAAGCTGGAGCTTCTCGCCAACTCCAGGCTCATCTGAATCCAAAAGCTCACACCGTAAGCCGCCGACTCCGCATCCGCGCTGAGGGGAAAACGCAAACCCAGTTTCAGTTCATCGAGGCGGGCTTGACGAAAAGGCAGCAGAATCTCACAAAGATTTTTGCATAACAAGTATTTTCTTAAGTCGTTAAAATCATCAAAAAGGCTTTGCCAAAAGTTTGCACACGCTGTAGCGCCCAAGTACTTGTTGTAAAGCTCAACCTCACGCTCGGAGTCCTGAGTTCCCGGAAAACTCAGATTGGAAACCATGCCAATGAGATTATTTGTATTCAGTTCAGTGCGCGCATTTTGCATCAGTTGCCGGGCGCTTGACAAGCGCGACGCCAGGATTACGGGCGTGAGTGCTGCTAGATTTTCATTATAGTATGATCGATCAATCAACCAAGACACCCAAAAGGGATATCGCCGATCGCTTTTATCGTGACTTGGTTGCAGCAGCCCCGCAAGAAAATGTTCCGTATTTGTCGGGCAAAACAAAAAATGCTGAATCGGTGCCGCATCGTAGTCGGCTTCCCAGCTTTGACGAAGCTGGGCCTTGGCAGCCAGCATGCCTTGCTGCAGCCATTGATCGAACGCGAGCATTTCGCGGCTGCCGGCGTTGTGCCGCACAAAATCGCCGAAGCCGGGCAACTTGCCGAAACAACTCGCCGAAAAGCCTGAGGATGCCATTTCCTGTGCCTGCTTTGATGCTGGTTGTTCGTTGCTGGTTGCTGGTTCCTGGCGGCTTGTTGCTGGTGGCTTATTGCTGGAATTCAATGTCAGACACCAGCAACAAGCAACAAGCTTAAAACAACTGTTGCGGGCAACGAAAATCAAAAAAGCCGGACGTGAAGGGATTGCCTTTACCGCGGCTCGTGATGATACACTCGATTTGGTACTCTTTGTTTCGCTCCGTTCCTTTCACTCTAAACGAACATCTGCCGCTGCTGCCGGGCCTCCATCTCTCCAACATCTTGAACCATCCCCACTGCCCATCTACAGATTCCTTAGCCAACAACACATCGGGCAGCAAGCCCTTGGTATTCCAAAGCTCGAGTTTTGCGCCGCTGCCTGCCGCTCCCGGCCATTCAAATTTGGTTTTATCGGAGGGCGGCCTTTGTTTGACTTTGTAAATGATCTCCTGGCCTCCAACGCTCAAACGCGCTTCATCGATTTCGTTGTGTTGGGTCGGGCGCAAGATCTGTACATCGAATTCAATGCGAAGGTTTCCACCTGCTACCAGTGCATCTCTGATCGCCTTCGCGTCCCGAAAGGCTTTTTGTGCATCAGCGGATAACCCCAAGCCATAACCGCCGACCCAATCCAACGGTTGCCCCAAATTACCCGATCGAAAAAACGGCTGCAATTCATTGTTGGCAAACTTCCAAAGCTCGCCCTCCGCACCAAAAAAAGCCGCCATCTCACCAAAATTGGCATCTGGCCCGCTTTTTTTGAAAGGAAACGTATTTTCCAATGTACTGGCATATTTGTCATACACCAAATTCCGCCATTGTGAATTCAAGTAGCCGGCCGCCGTGCCGCGCACGGCCTCCCAAGCGAGTCTCACCGGAGCTTCGCACAGCGCGACCAGCGCTTTCTGAAAATTAATGTCTTGCTGGCCGGGCGACCGCCGGATTTCTGTTAGTGTGCCGGGCAATTCACCGCCGCCGGCAACGACTTGAGCCGCGAAGTTTTTGGCCGCGCCACCGCTGGCCTCCCGCGACAATTCATCCAACTTGATGCCCGCCTCCGAGAACTTGCTCAGAATTTTGGCCAACTGGTTTTCGGAGCCGCTCATGAAGGCAAACAATTGAATGAAACTTTGATCAACCGGATGACTCGAAATGTTCAGTCCGACCCGTTGGCCGGCTTTCTCCAACATGTTTTTCATCCCCGGATCAAAATTGACTTCGTCGCTGGTTTTATCCAACAATTTCTTAAGGGGCGAGATGCCCGGATCACCCAATGTTTTCAGGCATTCGGAAGCAGCCTGTAAATTCGAAAATTTTTCATATGTCACCCCGTGCAAGAACTCCCACCATTTTTTGCGATATTCGAGAAAATAATACTCTTCCAACCGGGCTTTGAGCAAGACCGGGTTGCGCACTTCCTCGGATAAATTCCGTTTGACTTCACCAAATACCCAATCTTCCTGGCTGGGGTCGCGGCTCACACTTTCGATCGTTTCCTCAACAAATTTTTTGTAGCCATTTTGGGTGAACAAATTTGGCACTGCCGGCCCTTCATTAAAAATACCGGCATGCTCGCCGCCCAATGCCGTGGCAATCGTAAATGATCCCGGCAAACGGCTGAAACCTTTGCGGCGGATGTCGTTGTTGTAAACCTCGCGCGGCGTAATCAAAACATTCAGGGCATTACGCGCTTCCTTGATAATGCGGCCCTCGTTCTTGAACGCCGGCATGCCCTCTTTGCCAAGATTTCCCACAAAAAACTGCATGTGTGCGCCCAGCAAACCCTGCCAATCTTGCAAACCGCCATTCGCCAGCGAGTCTTCGAAAGAAGCGCTGACTCCGGCGAGACTTCGGCGTGAGAGCTCAGTCGAACGCTGAGTAGTCGAGCCGCCAAGCTTTTCAGCTAAAATCGCCATCAGCTCGGTTTTCAAAAATTCGTGTTCGCTTTCGTCCAAGCGCTTGATCTCGTCACCCATCAGCAAATATGCTTTAAGGTAGTTGATGCCCTGCTCACTGGAAATGCGGCTGCCCGGGCGGTAATCATCGAGTCGTGTCTGCAATTCATTGTAAAGATGAAGACTCACGAAATCTTTTATCTTGCTGAAATAAAGCCGGCGCGCCGCCTCCAACACGGTGCCGCTGCGCGACATGCCCAAGCTAAAGAAAGGCGCATCCTTGTCATAGTCTGCAATGCGTTTGCGCAATTGTTCGAGAATGGTGAAGTTTCTTTTCCAATCGCCGCGCGGGTCAAGCAGCCGCGCCTCCTTCGTGCCGGTTAGGAGATTGTGCATACGCGCCTGGCTGTCGTCATAAGCACGATACACCCCAAAGCCAAAAAGCAACAATGCCAGCATCGACGCGGCCGCGATGGCCAAGCGCGCCACACGTTTGGTTTGCGCGGCGCGCGAGGTTTGCTCGATCAAAAAATGTTGATCAGGAATGATGACATCAGTGAACAGATCTTTGATGAAATAGGGCCGGATTTCAACGTTGAAGTGTTCCGGCGGCAAGGGTGGCAGTCCGAATTTGCGCGAAATTGTTTCGATGGCGCGATCAATCGGCAAGCCCTCCTGCGTGCCGCTCGTGAGGAAAAAGCCGCGAAACAATGGATTTTCCTCATAAGGATTAGCCTGAAACAACTTGCCGGTAAACGCCAGCATTTTTTCCTTGATAACGGCAAGCTGCAACGGAAACATGAAAACTTTGCGACGCTGCTCGCGTTTGAGTGGGTTGCTCAAGCGCGCCATGCGCGTGTCGGTAAGCGTGTCGATCAGGAGTTGAAATTCTTTCTCGAATTCCGCGCGCAGGTCGGGGGATTTCATTTGCTCGGGCGTAAACGCGCAGCCCCAAATTTGTTCGCGTTCGCTGCGGTTGAGCGCCTCAAAATATTCCACAAAGCCGTCAAGCAAGTCGCACTTGGTAAAAACGAGATAAACCGGAAAACGAATGCCGAGACGCTGAATCAACTCGTCAATGCGTTTGCGCATGGTTTGCGCGTGCCACTCCAGCTCGTCCGGCGTGGCGTTGAGCAAATCCGCGATACTCATGCCGACAATCACGCCGTTGATGGGCTTGCGTCGGCGGTGTTTTTTGAGCGTGTCGAGAAAGGCATACCATTCTTCACGATCTTCATCTTCGGTGACGAAGCGACCGGCAGTATCGAGCAAGATCGCGGAGTTGGAGAAAAACCAATCGCAATTGCGCGTACCGCCCACGCCGCGAAATTCCTTATCCGCGCCAAACGGAAATTCCAAGCCGGAGTTTTTGACAGCCGTGGTTTTGCCGGCAGCCGGCGGGCCGATCATCATGTACCAGGGCAAAGCATAAAGCGCCGCCTTGCCGCTGCGGCCACGCCCGATTTTGGATTTCTTGAGCGACTCAATTGCCGCAACCAGTTCCTTCTGAAATTGCTCGATTTCGGCGCGCTTTTCCGGCCGCACGCCGCGCATTTGCGCCTCGGCCTGCGCCTGCAACGATTGCTCCAGCATGCCGGCGCTGCGGATTTCCTGCATGCGTTCGTACATGATGAGCAAGAGCCAGAGAAACACAACAATGATGGTGCCGAGCACGCGCACGGCTAGCGACCAATCGAGCAAAAATTTTGCGCCGGCGATCCAAATCATCAAAATCAGCAAAATGAATCCCAGGGCGACTATCAGCCGCCGGCGACGCAAAATCTTGGTGAACCAACTCATAACTTTGCCTTATTGAACCTTGCGATAACGATTCACTATGATAACAAGTCCGTCCGGCCCTCCTTCGTCTCTCACGAGAGTACCCTCAATTTCATAAATACGCATGCCGCCTTTAAGCCCGCCTTGTAATCGTACAAACTTCTCACAGTCAGTTAGAGTACGAAAGGCGTGATGCTCTGATCCAACAGATGGGTTCAAGTTATCAAAACGATATCCCTTTGTCATAATTCACTCCCCTCACTTTTCAATTAACTGCCGCGCCACGCTACCGGCTTCATTCGAGATCATCACGGACATGATGACGTAAAAAATCAATCCAACTGCCGCGGCGGCCACGCCGATTACCCAGGTTGGCACAGTTTCCTTGGCAACCTGCCTAATTTGATCGCGCGGCTTACCGTGCGGCGAGAGCGGCTCCACCGATTTGCCCGTGATGCGGCGCAAATCATGATACACATCTTCGATGATGGGCTGCACTTTTTCCGGATTGAATTGATAGCGGCCGCGGAACCCGAGCGCAAGGCATAGGTAGAACACCTCGACCGCATCGGCGTTTTGCCTTGTACTTTGCCGCAGTTCTTGCAGGCGGTTGAAAAACTCGTCGCCAGCATCGAAGCGGTTGAAATATTCCATTTGCAGAGGATAAGCAAACCACGATTCTTTACCGCTCCATTCCGAGCCCAAAATGGTTTCATCCAGGAACGCCACCAGCGCAAACGTCAGTTTTTCGCGAATAAAATTTTGTTCATAACCCGCGCTTTTGGCCTCGCTTTCGAAGCGGCCAATCAGTTCTTTGATGCGCTGCCGTAATGTGGCGGCCTCACCGAACTCCTTTGTGCCGCGCAATTGCAACACTAACATCAAGCATTCGGCACACAAATCGGGCAGGCGCTGTTTTTGGTTATGATCGGATTTGGTTGGCATGGCTTGTTGCTCGTTGCTGGTTCCTTGTTGCTGGTTATTCGTCTTCGTTATTTGTTCTTTGTTCTGCGGGATCTTGCGGAGGCAGGTAATTTGCAATTACTGTCTGGCGAAAACTGTTGATCTTTCGCCCCAAAACATCATAGCATGTGATCAACTCTTTATAAAGCGATTGATCCTGAAAAGAGCCGGTATCATAAATCATCTCGAGATGGTCACGAGTTTCGTCGCAAGAGGCCAGCGCATACGTCAAAAATTTGATATATTCGGTCTTGTATCGGCTCCGACCAAAACCTTCGACGATATTGCTTGAGATGGATTTCGATGATCGTCGTATTTGACTCCCTTCCTCATACATTTCAAACGTCGGCAATTTTTCTAATGTCATCTTGTGAATTACGACAACTAGTTCCCACGCCATTTGCCAAATTTCCAAATCGCGATAGCTCTGTGTTTTTTTACCTGCCATAAATTTCCTACCCAAGGAATTCGAGTTTTATTCCCATACTTTTGTCAATAAACGACGATCAGTAACGAGTAACCAGCAACGAGCAACCAGAACCCAGCAACCAGCCTCACTCCGGTCTCAATGCAATCAATTCCAGTTTCAGCTTCATAAATTCAGCCGGTACGAGAATGCCGACGCTGCGGCTGCGGCTGATGGCTTCCCAGAAGTCGCCGGTTTTTTCCAGATGAAAATGGTGCACGCCGGTTCCGCCGGGCAGCCCGGCCGGCGGCCGGGGCGTGTAGGCGACTTTGAGGCCGTTAATCGCGGCCATGGCGAGCGCATGAATGGTCTCGCGCGGCGCAATTTTGAGTTTGCGCGGAAATTCGTCGATCAATTTGCGTTCATCGGTATCGCCGCTCGCGATCAAATAAAACTGCGCCGTTTGCAAGAGTTGCTCACTGATCCCGGAGCCATACCACAAGTTTTCTCCGCTCTTTTCCAATTTGACGTTTTCATAATTGACCGAAGGCACGATTTTATCAAGCTGCTCGCGAATTTGGAAAACCAGCGTATTGAAGCAATTTGCAAGATGATTGTGATCGTAGCGCGCAAAATCCGAAGGCCGGATATCAAAACCGGTGGGATACGTCATGATTTGGCCGGCCAGCGACAGCAATTGCAAATAGAGTTCTTCCGGCGAGCATTTGGCCATTTGATAATAATGGCTGAGTATCGGAATCGCGCCATTGAGAATGTTCGACAGCCAAAGGCTCGTGAACGCGTTCGCATTGTATTCCGGACTGCCAAAGGGCAATTGTGAGCGCTGTTCGGCGGCACGACTTACTAAATCGCCCAGCAACTCGCGTGTGAGCGTCATCAAATTTTCCGAAGCGCCAATCGCAAGGCATGGCGGAATATAGCTTTCGCCGGCCACAAAACCCTTGGGCGTGCGCTTGACTTCCGCCACTTTCAGCCAACTGTATTCGTCGAGCGGCTCGCCTGCTACTTTTAATTGAAAATTGGCGGCTGCAACGCCGATGGCTTTGGCATTGGCTTTCATGGCGTCATCCGCCAGTTCGATATTCTCCAGCGCGAAGCGGGTATCGAGTTGGTTTTGCGCCGCTTCGATTTGAAAATTATGGCCGCCGGGCCGCTCCGAGTGAATGGCGAGAAAAACCTCGAGCTTCTCGGCGGTGGCCGGAAAAAGCTCGGCCAAACCGCGCGGTTTGGGCAGACGATCTTCGCCCGGCATGTCGAACGCTAAGCCGTCAGGCGTGACGCCTTTGGCGCTCAACAGGCTAAACTGGCCATTGGCCAAATCCTCTTTGTTGATTTGCAAATCGGCAAAGCCCCAATCATGGCGCATGCGCGCACGCAGGCGAAAATTCAATGAGGCTTGATGAAAACGATCGGCCTGCTGAAAATGATGGGGATCGAGCGTCATGCCCTCGAACCAAACGACGCGGTTTTGGCGTGTCATGAAAAAATTCCTGTTTAGGCTTTTGACTTTACGTCTTACACGCAGCCAGCGTGTAAGGTTTAACGTGTAATGCTCCGTTTGGGGTCATAATCATTCTTATCGTTTACTTTCCCCCGCCTCCATCCGCTCATCATATCCTTTTTTAAATGCCGCCCCGAAAATCTTTTCTTCCAAATAACTCTGATCTTCCTGCAGGAGGCGGCGTGATTCGTGGCGATAGGCTTGCAAAAGCTTCCATTCGAAAATGAGCGGGAAGAGCTGCCAGGGAATCTTGAGCAGACCGAGATTGAGGTTTTTTGCCGCAAACTCCTTTTTGATAGCCTCGGCATCGAGGTTCACCAGCAACCGGCGCGTGCCTTCGCGCACGGCAACGCGATAGCCATTAAACACCGCCACCTGATGGGTGATGTCGGCTCGCAAAATCATTTGAAAATCAGTCAGGCGTTTGGCAAAATCTTCATCGGAAACATCCGGACTCAACAGCCGTCTTTTAATGGCCTCGGCCGAGGAGAAAAAAGACGACTGACTCACGGTCTCTTTGAAAACTTCACCGCGAAAAAATGGCGGCTGCTTGATGTTTGAAAACTTCACCGCGAAAAAATGGCGGCTGCTTGATGAAGTCCACCGCCAGTTCGAGCAGCATTTCGAACACCCGCTGCGTGCGCGCATTCATCGGCTCAGCCGAAATTACCGGGAGGGCGGCTGGCAGCGGGGCGCTGACAGTTTTTTGCAAAGCGTTGAGACGATCGTTCTCCGCCCGCAAAGCCTGATGACTGGCCTGTAAATTTTCTAAAGCGGCTTGCGCCTGTCGCAGTTTCTCCGCCGTTTCCGCCAGTTGCGTGGCCAGCGCGCCATTGTTCTGCTCTGGAGAAAATTGCAACGCTTGTTTGAAAACCTCGCCGAGATCACTGTCTGCCAACTCGCGCAGGGGTGTGGCCAGCGCTTGCCGCAGCCATTCGTGCCGCTGGCTTTCCCCGGCTGTGAGGAATTTCTTGCCCATGTGCATCAAGGCTGTGTTCAATTCCTGAACTTCCGGCAAGAAGGGATTCAGCGTCGCCGGCGGCGCGGCAGCCGGTTCTGTCAACAGAATAAAACACTGCAGGCGGTATTCGCCGATTTTGATAAAATCGCCGTTCTTGAGAGGATAGGGCCGGTGCGCTTCGAGCTTTTCGTCGTTGAGAAATGTAGCGTTTCTGCTGCCAAGATCGATAAGCTGGTACCCTTCATCCTTGCGTTCAATTTGGGCGTGATGGCGGGAAACGAGACGGGTGTGAGGATCGGGCAAATGCAGGTCGCACGTGTTTTCACGTCCGATCGTGATGCAGTCTTTATAAAACGGGTATTCTTGCCCGCTCCCGGATTGGCTCTCCTGGCTGAGTTTGAGTTTCACCGGCATGGTTTGTAAGCTCCCTTCCGTCAGCGCCGGAAATGATACTGCCTCTAATTATGGCAAGAGACCCCAAAGAGTAAGGCCTTTTCACATAAAATTTTATGGTCAGAATGCCAAATTTTTCAGGAGCGCCATGCGAGCGAACACATGCTTCATGAAAATGATTCGCATGGTTTAAGCACGGATGAAAATATCCTGCGTCCGGCAGAATGTCAAGGGAAAACTAAGGATTGGCTAATCAACGCGAATGGTCGCTAATGCTTTTTAATTCGCGATGATTCGCGTCTATTCGCGGTTGGAGATTGGGAAAGTTATTTAATCGTCGATCCTAATCACTGATAACCAGGCGAAAACCGATCAACAAGTCGGCGCGATTGCCGCTGCGCGGGCCCCGGCTCGTGCTGCGTGAATCGTAAGGATCGCTGCGACTGCAGCCGCCGCGCAACACGCGTTGACTGCCTTGCGCCGGGCCTTGCGGATTTTTTTTCGCGCTCTTGCTGTAGTACTTTCTGTCATAAAAATCAAGGCACCATTCGCTGGCATTTCCGCTCATGTCAAACAGGCCAAGATCATTTGGTTTCTTTTGCCCCACCGGTTGTGTGCGATTGTCGCTATTGGAATTAATCCAGGCGTATTCAATCAAATCGCCCGGACTATCTGCGCCAGACCAACCAATCTTTTTGCCACGACTGCGAGCAGCATACTCCCATTCTGCCTCCGTCGGCAGTCGAATTTCTTTGCCGGTGCGTTGCGAAAGCCATTGGCAAAACGCCATGGCATCATTCCATGACACATTGATCACCGGCCGGCGACCACGGCCCCAGCCATTATCACCGGGTTTGTGACGGCCGGTGGCTTCGCAAAAAGCATCGTATTGCGCGAATGTGACTTCGTGCTGGCTTATACGAAAACCATTTACCTCGACTCGATGCGCCGGGCGTTCGTCTTCCTGTCCGAGATTCGAAGCATCTCCCATTTCAAACGGGCCGCCCGCAACGGCAACAAATGAGATTCCCAGAAACGGCTCTGCCAGCATTGGGTTGGGACGGGTTTCCACCGCCAGCTCAGCGCCCTTTTGAATAGCGCCTCCGGCGATCGTGCTGCTGTCCGGCGCTTGTTGCTCAGGAGCCGTTGCATGCACGGCGGAAATTTTCTCAAGCATGTCGAACGCCGGCTCATTTCGCGGATCAATGTCGTGAATTTGCGCGCAAATCTCCCGAGCCTTGTTGTATTGTCTGCGTCGCAGATGCTGTTGCGCTCGCCGCACCAGTTCAGGGATCTCCTGCCAGCGCAGCAACTTTATAAACGCGCTATCGCCGCGAAAATGCTCCAACCCAGTCTGAATTAGATTTTGCGCCGTGGGATAATCCTCTTGTGTGAGTGCCGTATGAATATTTTGCAAAACTTCTTCGCGTATCTGTTGCAAGCGTAACCCCGCCTCGGGATTCAGCGAATCCCTCTGCAACACCTGCTGATAAACTTGGAAGGCGTTGCTGTCCGGCGGCGCAAAAAGCTTGTTGTCGCGTTCGAGCATCTCGGCCTGGCGCAACAGTCGCGCGATTTCTTCTTGCGCTGAATCTTTGCTGGAATTGAGCCACCATAATAACCCCAGGGCTGATAGTACGAAAATGCCGGCAATGAGCAGCATGGGGATGTTTATCTTCGCACGAACCGGCGGAGAAACGCCTGCGGGGGTGAGACGGGTTTGCTCCTCGGCAAGCGTCTCGTCTGAATCGAAAGATTTTATTGTGACGCTCGGCACTTGTGCTTGCGCCGTTGCCTGATCCATCGCAACCAGCAATTCTTCGCAGCTCTGGTAGCGCTGGGAGGGATCCTTGGCCATACAGCGCAAGACCAATGTCTCAATCGACTTGGGAATATCGCCGCGGATGCCGCGCGGCGCAGTCGGCGCATTGTTGGCAATTTTGTGCATCGTTGACCAATCGGTATCCCCGCGAAAGGGCAGCTCGCCGGTGAGGCATTGATACATTACCACGCCCAGCGAGTAAATATCGCTTACCGGCGTCACAGGCTTTCCGGTAATTTGCTCCGGACTCATGTATTGCAGCGTGCCCATAATCGTGCCCGGGCGAGTGAGTTGTGACGCGTCTGCGGCGCGGGTTGATTGAGTATCCGCGGTAATGCGTGCAATACCAAAATCCGTGAGCACGGGACGGTTTTCCCGGCTGATCAAAATGTTCGCGCTTTTGATGTCGCGATGGATAAGGCCTTTGCGATGCGCATAGCCCAGGCCGTCAATGATGGGACGAATCCAATTGATCGTGGTTTTGACCGGCAAAAAACGCTCGCGCAAAATGATGCTGCGCAAATCCTCGCCGTCGATAAACTCCATTGCGATGAAATGAACACCGCTCTCGACGCCTTCGTCGTAAATTGTGATGATGCTGGGATGATTGAGCTGCGCCGCCTTGCGCGCTTCGCCGTGAAACCGTCGCAGGAATTCCTCGTCCGGCGTGAATTGTGGAGGCAAAACTTTCAGCGCCACCGGACGGTTGAGGTTTTTTTGGATGGCTTTGTAAACGATCCCCATGCCCCCGCGGCCGATCTCTTCCAAAACGTCATAACGCGCCATCAACGCCTCGCGAATCGCGGTTTGGCGAATGGCGCCCGCGCTAGCCGGCTCCGTCAGAAAGCTGCCACAGTGTTTACATTTGATGGCATTGACGCGGATCTCTTCGTCGCAATAGGGGCAACGTTTATAACCCTCGGTCATATTCATTCTCTCCCATTGGCAGCGGCACTCGCCCTGCCTGTGTAAAGCAGCTTGTGAAGCTGCATTCCTCCAATAATCACATAAGAAACGCCTCTTATTGCACAGAAAAAAGCATATAATCAAGATAATTTCTGCGGAAACCGTTATCGCGGGTTGCAATAGTTCCACGCTTGGGCAAAATTGAGCAGAAACGAGGGGGTATTACTGGTGTAGGTAAAAGCGTGCAGATGCAATATCATCACGACAAAGTGAAATCCAACTCCATTCAGATCATGCTTCGCGTCCAACTCTCATCCCACCACTTCGCCTTTTCTATTCGTCAGCTTTATGGGAGCAAGAGGCGCCGGGCTGTCGGTTTTGCCAAAACTCAAGGTATCCATCGGGCATACCGTAACGCAAATGCCGCAGCCGATGCACGAGCTGGTGGCGTTATCCAGCACTTGCTGCTTGAGTGCATAGCTCATGACATCGATGCCGACCTGGCAATTGCGCGAACATTCGTAACAGCCAATGCACTTATCATTCGCCACGATTTTGAACTTGCCGATTTTCAGTTTAGCAAACAGGGCGGACTCCAACTGCATCAACTTGGCGAGCGGACACCAATAACGGCACCAAACTTTTCCGCCAAGGAAGGGATACAACGTCACCGGCAAAATGCCGACGAGCCAGACATCCGCGTAAATGCGATAAATGCTGATACCCAACTCGGCGGCGCCGGTGAGTGCGTTATACACGTCTTTCAACAGCATCAAGAGTGTGACCAGCGCGGCAAAAATCAATACGGCAAGGTTCATCCATTCCCACTGAATTGATTTTTGACCTTTGGGCGCGAGATGTCGCCAGCGATCGCCGAACGTCTCGGCCAAACCGCCGCACCCGCAAATCCATGAGCAATAGCGCTTGCCGTGAAACAGCACGAATATCGGGATGATGATGAACGTCAATAACACGCCCCACACAACCCAAACTTGATGCGGACTGTAAAAAAACGTGTAAAAAAACAGCGGCCAGGCATAAATGAGTCCATAACTCCGCCACGCTTGCTCGGCAAATGTTGGATCACTCGCGAGCTTCTCCCCCACCCATTGATAGTTCACTGCCGTCTGAAATAAGAACTCGGGGATGAGAAAAAAGAAAACCCATTGAAAACTGATCAAACTGACAAAGCGCCAAATTTGAAATTTATCTTTGCGATCAAGTCCCCAACGCTTGAGTGCTTGCAAACCGAAAAACGTCATCAACGCGGTGTAAAGTACGGTATACCAAAACGACCACGGGCGATCGAGCAACGAAAGAAATTTGTATCCCCAATCTTTATAGGGCCAAAATTCTTCCCCTGCGCCAATCTTTGCGCCGTAAATTGTGTACCATACGAAGAACGATAGGCCGAGCCAGGCAAAGCGATCGCCGCGCATGCCATAAAAAATCAGACTACCCAGACTTAACGCCCAGATGAGGCCGCCGAACCAGCCGGGCAAATCAGGCAAATTCACGCCGAGAAAATTTGCATGACCACCCAGACTTGCGCCAAAGATTGACAGGCCAAGAAATCCGAGCACGGTAAACACAACGGCGCGGGTGAGGCTGCCTTCCCATTCGTTTTCCATTTTGAGTCCGAGTGATTTCAAAAAATCGCGCGGCGCCTCCGCGCCAATGAGCACGAAGGCATGATCGTATGGAATTTTGCGCGTTTCTTGCGAGCCGCCGTGAGCGATCGTGAGCGTCGCTTCGCGCTCACCGAACTCCGTGACGTTGGAATGAAAAATCGGCTCAATGCGTTTCGCGGCAATCACTTCGTTGAGTTGGCGTTCATTATCTCTGAAGATGCGCTCAAATTCGCCACGACGGTAGGAAAGAAATACTTTGTTTTGTTCGCTGAGTGTGATCCCTGCTTCTACCGCGCTATTGCCGCCGCCGACAATAAGGATGTTTTCATTCTTATACTTGCGCGGCGAATATAAGCGATGATACACGCGCTCGCGTTCTTCACCAGACACGTTAAGCTTGCGCGGATTACCGCGCTGCCCGGTGGCAAGGATGATGCGTTTGCTGCGATACGTTGCCTGCGGCGTCTTCACATAAAAAATGCCGCCCTTCTTCTCCAATCCGGAAACGCCCTCGCCCGTACGCACGTTCAGCCGGTTGGCTTGAATGATTTGATGCCAACGCTTGATCAAATCCTCTTTGGTCGCGCCATCTAGCCAGAGTTTGCCCTTGGCCGGCTGGCTATCCGGTTCGGCATAAACGTATTTTCCTTCGGGAAAATTTTCGATGGTATTCGCAATTTGTTCTTTCTCGATCAACACGTAACGCATGCCACGCTCGCTCGCTTGCAATGCGGCATTCAGGCCCGCTGCGCCCGCGCCGATCACGACAACATCGTAAAGCTCGCGATCGCTGCCGCCAATGGCATTGGGTAATGTGGCGATATGCTCAACAACCTCGAACCCCTGCGCCATGGCATACTTGATCACCGGCGCGCCGGCGAGATCGCCCACGATGTACAAGCCCGCAATATTACTCTCATTGTGTTTCTTAAGAAACGGCCGCTCATTCGGACCGCTGCCGGAGTGCAGAATATCGACAAGAAATTGTTTCAGGCGAGTGTAAAAGGCAGGTTGTTCGCTGGGCGTTGGCATAATCCTTAATCACATTGAATGATCGTTGAAATCCGGAATCGGCATCGTCATCACGATTTACTTTAAGCTGAAACCAAAAACTTCTGCGCATCGAGATCGATGCGCTAACTCAACCGGTTACACGTCACTCATCTACTAACACCAACAGCCCTCGGCCTATTCCCAACCTGTGACAGCTTTCACCATCACCCTGTCACCTTAATTTGTATGAGCACCTTAACTTGTCATCCTGGAAAGGATCGTGTGAAGTACTCGGCATTAGGCCCATGCTTTAACAATTCCGCCGCTGCGGAACCGCGGGATGGCCGGGCGAGGAAAGGCAAATGGAGATGTTGCTCGACAGCAATTTTATTGATCGGCGGCTTCTGTCGAATCTTTTGCAACCGCTTGCTGCACTTTTACAACTTTGGTACTCAAGTCTGCCGCCAGCGTTTCGGCGGCTTCACGGAATTGCGCGGATGAAGCGGCTTTCGCATGACAGGCGAGCAGCGCTTCGCCGCTTTCCACATGCAAAATGCGCGCATCGGTTTCATAGCCGCCGGCGAGCCGGCTGAGATTGCCCACGGCGACGGCTTGTACGCCCAAGATTTTTCCCACCGCCACCGCCGTCTCCGCCTCCAGCGCGCCGGTTTGTCCCAAAGCCTGCTCTTCAAAAACGCGGTCGATCTGGCGGCGTTCCACGATGCGATAGGCGCCATGATTGATCAGCGCGGTTACCATCATTTCTGAAAAAGTTGCACCCAGCCCTTGCGCGGTTGAATCACCGCCGGGATAATCAAACGGGAAAACTGCCAACATCGGCTTCTCGCCCACGACGGTTATTGCCTGTGGCTCCGGTGCAGGTTCTGCAGCTTTCTCCGGTTTTGGCTGCGCTTTGTTAAACCATTCCGGATGCTGACTGCGAATGCGCGCGATGACTTGCGCCGCTTGCGCGCGATCCTTCCCTCCCTCCGGCGCGAATTTCAAAGCCTTGGTGAAATGATCGTACGCTGCAAGGGACTTGCCTTCCTTGAACAATAAATCAGCATAGGCTAAATGTGCCTTTGCGTTTTTCGGATCGAGCCGGAGAGCCTGTTCGAATTTCGCTTTCGCCAGAACCACGCGGCCGCGCTTCATCAGCGCAAGGCCTTCGTTGGTCAATTTCGCGGAACGTATCTCGGCGCGATCCGCCGCAGCCTCGCGCGCGACTCGGCGCGCCGTTATTTGTGCAGAGGCGGAAGAAACCGCGCCGGACAAAAACCATAAACTCAACAGCATCAGAAAATATTTCATAATGAACTCCTGTTTTTCCGTTTATGTAGCTTGGTTTTCTGACATTAAAAGTAAACTGCAAATGAACACGAATCTCAAAAATCATCACCGATGCAAAAAGCAAGCTTAATTTCTACTCCGCCGGTCAAAAACGCAAGCACTTTATCCTGGGATTTGCGTTTGCGCGCTTGACATCACAAGTGAAACTTTGCATATTGGTCGCATCCCAGCACAATCATTATTGCCGTTCATTATCAAGAGGAGGATTTCATGCCACGTGACCTCAGTTGCCACTTTAAGAAAACCCGGCCGCTGGCAAATCATGTTTTGCCGGCTGCGGTTCTCATCGTCCTAATCAACACCTGCGTTGCCTATACGCAAATCGCGCCGACCGAGGGTTTACGCGACAATACGCCCAAAGTGCATGCCCTCATCAACGCCAGAATCGTCCCGGCGCCTGGACAAGTGATCGAGAAGGGCGCAGTGATCGTGCGCGAGGGCGTGATCGTTGCCGCAGGCGCGCAAGTGACGCCGCCGGCAGATGCGCGCGTGTGGGATTACACCGGCAAGACTATTTATCCCGGTTTCATTGAAACCTATTCGAATCTCGGGTTGCCGGCAGCGCCTCCTCCCACTCGCGGCCAGGCCGGCGGCGGTCAAGCGGAACGCCGCACCGAAGAACGGCGCGGGCCGCGGCATTGGAATCCCCTGATGCGCGCCGATGACAGCGCCGAAGAAATGTTTCAACCGGATGCCAAGAAAGCGCAAGCGCTGCGTGAGTTGGGTTTTGGCGCGGCATTGACGGCGCCGGCAAAAGGCATTTTCCGCGGCGCCAGCGCACTGATCAGTTTGGGCGAAGAAGCGGCGAATCGCGGTATCATCAAACCCAACGTGGCACAGCATCTCGCTTTCGAAACCGCCACGTTTCAGGACGGCGGCTATCCCAATTCCGTCATGGGCAGCATTTCGTTCATCCGCCAAACGTTTTTGGATGCGAAATGGTATGAAGCCGCGATGACGGCTTATCGCAAAAACCCTGCGCAAACACGCCCGGAAGAAAGCCCCGCACTCGCGGCCCTGTTCGACGCGGCGAACAGCCGGCAGCCGGTGATCATCGAAGTGAACGATGATTTGAATTTCATGCGTGCATTGAAAATCGCGAAGGAATTCAATCTCAACATGATCGTGCACGGCAGCGGCCACGAATATCGCCAGTTGGATCGCGTGAAAGCCGCGGGTGTCACGTTGATTTTGCCGCTCGATTTCCCGGAGAAACCCGCGGTTGAAACGCCGGAAGATGCGCAGGAAGTTACACTCGAGGAATTGCAACATTGGGATATGGCGCCGGCGAATGCGCATTGGCTGCAGCAAGCCGGCGTAAGCTTTGCGTTGAGCACCGCAAAACTCAAAAAGGAATCGGATTTTCCCGGCCACGTGCGTGAAGTCATCAAACGCGGCTTGCCGGAGAGCGCCGCCCTGGCGGCATTGACCACGATTCCGGCGAAAATCGTGGGCGAAGAAAACCGGTTGGGCAGTATTGTCTCGGGCAAAGTCGCGAATCTCGTTGTCACCGACGGCGATTTGTTTGCCGAAAAAACTTCGATTCTGGATGTTTGGATCGACGGCAGCCGTCATGAAATCAAGAAACCGGCGGCAGTTGATTTGCGCGGCACATGGGAAATCACACTGACCAATGCTGCGGGCACGATTCAATCTTATAAACTCAATCTCAAAGGCTCTCCGGAAAAGTTGAGCGGCGACATTGCCAAAGACGCAACTAAAGCCAATCTCACCAAAGCACAACTCGATGACAAGAAAGTTGCGTTGGTTTTCAAAGGCGACTCTCTCGGCCACACCGGCGTGATCCGGCTTTCAGGTTTCGCCGAAGCGGAAGCATTGCAAGGCAACGGCGAGTTGGCCGATGGCTCAGCGGTTTCGTGGAGCGCGAAAAAAACCGCGCCGTTTGAAGAAAAATCTCCGGAGAAAACCAAAGCGGCCGCAGCGCCTGTTGCGTTGAAAAAGGTTTATCCCTTTGGCGGCTATGGCCGCAGCAGCGCGCCCGAGCAGCCGCAAACCGTGCTGGTGCGCGGGGCAACGATTTGGACCAGCGGGCCGCAGGGCAAACTCGAAGACGCGGATATGCTGATCAAATCCGGTAAAATCGCTCAAATCGGCAAGAGCTTGACTGCGCCTACCGGCGCGATGATTATCGATGCGAAAGGCAAACATGTCACGCCCGGCTTGATCGATGCGCATTCACATTCCGCCGCTTCGTCGATCAATGAATCCGGCCAGGCAGTGACCTCGGAAGTGGGCATCGAAGATGTGATTAATCCCACCAGCATCAACATCTATCAGCAACTTGCCGGCGGGCTGACGGTTGCGCATGTGATGCACGGCTCTGCGAATCCCATTGGCGGAAAAAATCAAACCATGAAATGGCGCTGGGGCGCAGACGCTGAGGGTTTGAAATTCGTCGAAGCGCCACCGACCATCAAATTCGCGCTGGGCGAAAACGTCAAGCGCAGCAACAGCTCGCAGCCTTCGAGCCGTTATCCCGCCACGCGCATGGGCGTGGAGCAAATCATCAGCGATCGTTTCAAAGCGGCGCGCGATTATGAGAAAGAGTGGAACACATTCAACGCCGCTAAGAAAAATGCGGTCGCGGCCATCCCGCCGCGCCGCGATTTGGAGCTGGAAACGCTGGTTGAAATCTTGAACGGCAAGCGCTTCATTCATTGCCATTCTTACCGCCAGGATGAAATTTTGATGCTCATTCGGTTGGCGGATGAGTTCGGCTTCAAAATCGGAACGTTCCAACACGTGCTGGAAGGTTATAAAGTCGCGGATGCCATCAGCACGCACGGCGCGGCAGCCTCGTGTTTCAGCGATTGGTGGGCGTACAAGTTCGAAGTGTATGATGCGATTCCGCACAACGGCGCGATGATGCACAAGCAGAACATCGTGGTGTCGTTCAACTCGGACAGCGGCGAGTTGGCGCGGCGCATGAATCTCGAAGCCGCAAAAGCGGTGAAATACGGCAATGTGCCCGAGGAAGAAGCGCTGAAGTTCGTCACGCTGAATCCTGCGATTCAACTCAAAGTCGATCATCTTGTCGGCTCGCTTGAAGCCGGCAAACATGCAGATTTCGCGATTTGGAACGGCTCGCCGCTGTCAACCTATTCGATGTGCGAGCAGACGTGGATCGAGGGCCGCAAATACTTCGATCGTAAGGAAGATCTCAACATGCGCGCGGAAGTCGAGAAAGAACGCGCTGCGTTGATCCAAAAAGTTTTGATGGAAAAAGAAGAGAGCGCCAAAGATAGTCCGCGCGAGGCAAAGAAACCCACGGATTGAGTTCGTAGTCGCGCCTTCAGGCGCGCTCGGTAACTAAACTTCTTGACCCTGAAGGGTCAACTACGAACTAGAACCAACACGGAGCCATCAGCAATGAAAATAAAATTCGTTTTCACAATCAGTCTGCTGCTCGCGGCTAACGTTCTTGCGCAAAACTACGGCCAGGTGCCGGCCCCGCTGCAAACCCGGCCAATCGCGCTGGTGGGCACAACGATTCACCCGGTGAGCGCGCCGGCAATCGCGAACGCCACCATCGTGTTCGATCAAGGCAAAATCGTGGCACTGGGGCAAAATGTGAGCATCCCCGCCAATGCCGAGCGCATCGAGGTTTCCGGCAAGCATGTTTATCCCGCAATGATCGACGCGAACACGACATTGGGTTTGATCGAAATCGGCTCAGTGCGCGCCACTGTGGACTTTTCTGAAACCGGCCCGATCAATCCCAATGTGCGCGCGGAAGTGGCGGTGAATCCCGACGGCGAAATGATTCCGGTGACGCGCGCGAACGGCGTGGCGCTCGCTCTCAGCGTGCCCCAAGGCGGCATCATCAGCGGCACCTCGGCCTTGATCATGCTCGACGGTTGGACCTGGGAACAGATGACGCTCAAAGCGCCGGTGGGCATGCATGTGAACTGGCCGAACATGACGCTGCAGCGGCGCTGGTGGATTACGCAAAGTGACGAAGAACAGCGCAAGCAGATGAAAGAGAACATGGAAAAACTCAAAGAGGCGTTTGCGCAGGGCCGTGCTTACATGACTGCCAAAGCCGGCGAGGCCAAAACCGCAGGCGTTTTTCATGAAAGCGATTCGCGCTGGGAAGCGCTGATCCCGGTGTTCGAGAGAAAAATTCCGGTGTTCGTGAATGCCGGTGAGATCAAACAAATTCAAGCGGCGGTACAGTGGGCTTCGGATGAAAATCTCCGCCTGGTTATCACCGGCGGGCAGGATGCGTGGCGCGTCGCGGATTTGTTAAAGGCGAAAGACGTGCCGGTGATTTACGGCCAGGTTCATGATTTGCCCAGCCGCGGTTGGGAGCCTTACGATACGCCGTTCACGGTTCCGGCGAAACTGCATGCTGCCGGCGTGAAATTCTGCCTCGCGGATTTCGACAATGCCAACGTGCGTAACTTGCCCTATCAAGCGGCGACGGCGGCAGCGTATGGCCTGCCGCGGGAAGAGGCGCTAAAAGCCATCACTCTCTATCCGGCTCAAATTCTCGGCGTTGCCGATCGTGTCGGCTCGCTCGAACCCGGCAAAGATGCGACGTTGATCGTGACCAACGGCGATCCGCTCGAAATTCCCACGCAGGTCGAGCACGAGTTTATTCAAGGCCGGCGCATCGATCTCGGCAACAAACATGAAGCGTTGTATCGGAAATACTCGGAAAAATATCGCCAGCTTGACAGCGCGGGCGACGTCAAGGCGGGCGGAACGAACTAGGGCTTCTCAACCCCGGCATTGAACGCTGAATTTTTCTTGCCCACTAAAATGAAATCCCACTGAAAGGCATTTGCTTTTCAGTGGGATTCTTACTTTGCAGATTACTGCGGGCATTGCGACGGGCAACAATCGGACGGCTGACAAACCGTCGGCTCGCAGGGCGGGCAATCTTTGGCCGCCGGTGCTTGCTCGGACGACATCGCCAAACCGCCGAGCGCCAACAGCGCGAGCGTTGCGAACGTCAACAGGCCTTTCTTCATGTGCATTTCTCCTTTGGTGAAAAGGTTTGAAGTGTGATTTTGATATATGGAATTGCCATGGCTTTCATCGCAAAACCTCCACGACCTGCGCCAGCTCTTGAGGGGAAAGCTCGCCGATCGCCAAATACTCCGAATCTTGTCCCCGCCAGCTCACGGCCATCACTTCTTTCAAATTCACGATCGAACACTCTACCTCGCAAATCGGCGTGCGCGCGAAATTGTATTGCCCGATTGTCCACGCTTGTCCCAGGGCATGTTGAAAAATGTTGATCGTCTTGCCCGCTTTCACACAGGTGAATTGGATGCACTTCCTGCCGTTGCACTCCAACACGCGCACACAATCCAACCGAAACGAATCGGGCAGGGCTTCGATTTTTGCGAGCGGAAACGCGACGGCCTGCCGCGCATCGGCAAGCTGAACGACTTGTGCGGGATAGCGCTTGTAAAAACTGGCTTCGGCAACGTTGTGCCGGAGATCGTCCAAAAAGATGCCGTAATCAATCGTGGCGGACGCCGGCGCAACAATTTCACCGCGGTGTTCGATGCTTTTTTTCCAAAGCGACGCGCCAATCACAATGAGCAGGGCAACGGCAGCAGCCCAACGCAAATTCACGTATGAAAAATTTCCCCAACGCTTGAAAGCCTCTTGTGGAAGCGCAGAGGTTCTTGCGGCGATGCGCTGCCATAACCGCTCCGTGGGAACGACTAGTGGAGTCCGGACGGCGTGCAATACTTCCCGGCACGCGCCCATATCGGCAAGCTGTTGGCGGCAAGCGGCACAGCTTTCAAGATGTTTATGCACTCGCGCCATTTCGTTCTGCGGCAGTTCGTTGTCGGCATAAAGTGCGAGCGCACGCTGCCAGCGGCGATGTTGAATGAAAGAGATGATTTTTTTCATAACGTTTCTCGAGATCGCTGAAGCGCGCTACGATTTGAAATAATCGTGATCGATACCCAAAGCCTCCAGCTCTTTTTTCAATTTCGCATAAGCGCGATGCAGGCGCGAAGCCACCGTGCCCTTGTCGATTTGCAAAATTTCGGCAATCTCGTCATAAGCCAGGCCTTCGAAATCGCGCAGCACGATCACCGCACGAAACGGCTTGCGCAAGCGCGACAGCGCCTGTTGCAGCTTTTCCGAGATTTCGATATGCGCATGCTGGCTGGAATGTTCTCTCGCGAATGCCGCTTCATTTACAATCAACGACAGCGAGGTTTCATGTTTTTGCCGGCGCTTGAATCGCCGCAACGAATCGAGGCTGGCATTGACCGTCATGCGGTAGAGCCAGGTCGAGAGGCGGGATTCGCCTTGAAATTGCCCGAGCTTTTGATACAGGCGGACAAAAACGTCCTGCACGATATCTTCGGCGTCGTGACGCGACAACGTCAGGTGATAAGCCACTTTGTACAGTTGCCGGTGATGGGCCAAAAATATCGCGTGTAAATCCAGCCTGCTTTCCGTAAATGTTTGTGCGATTTGTAGAGGCATCCTCGTGCGCTTTTATGGTTTAGACGACGCCGGAGGGAGATTTCTTCCCACCCAAAAAATATTTTTTGCGCTTATCTGAGTACCTGAATTTTGCGCGATGGTTGCTATTCGTCAAAGCTCGATGGCCCGCCGCACACAACTCCGCAGGAGTGGAATGATTATAGAAGCGGTGCGCTGTAACGACCCGCAACTCCGAAGGAGTGGCATACTGATTTCAGCGACGTGACACAGGCTTTATCGTGAAAACCAAATATGTCACTCCTACCGGAGTTTGTAGAAACGGCGGGCATACATGATTATAAAAATTTCACTCCTATGGACACTTCAAATAAAATGCCGCACAACGGGGCAGAATGCTTTTGCGTGCGGTCACACTGAAAAATCAGAGACAGAGACTACGCAATCATCTTGCGATAATCAACGAGTTCGCGAAGCAAGAACGGTTTGAGGCGTACGGCGAGATCGTGAGGCACATCCGAGGTGAGACAATAGCGGTGCAAAGCAGGCAAATCATCGACATCATACCATTCCGGCAGAAGATGCACACGCAGCCCGAGTCGCTGTGCGGCTGCCAGTGTTTGCTGCAAGACTTTTTCCGTGCTCCACGCGATTCCTTCGAACAATTCCGCCGGCGCGGATTTCAAGCCGATCAAATAATATCCGCCGTCTTCTGCCGGGCCAAGCACGAGATCGTTCGTTGCCAGCGCCTCTGCTGCTTCTTTTAAATAGGCTGGCGGCAGGCTCGGGCTATCCGAGCCAATGGTGATCACGCGTTGGTAATCCTGCTGCAATACGGTTTGAACAGCATGGCGGAGGCGTACTCCGAAATTAGATGAGTTGATTTGCGCAAACCAGCGCTGCTCGCCGGGAAACATGCGTTGGAATTCCGTAGATTTTTCTTCAGGCGTAAAAGCCACGAATGGCGTTGCTTCTGTCAAGGATTTGCCACAAGCAAAGGTTTCTGCAATGAAACGGCGATAAACTTCGGCTGCCAACTCGTCGCCGATCTCCGCGGCCAAACGTGTTTTGACCTTACCGGGTTCCGGAAATTTAACGACGGTCAAGAGGGCAAGATTAGTTGGCATGGGAAAGCATCATGTGATTGGAGGAATTGGCGGGGGCGATCACGCGCAGCGCTTGCGGCTTGATCGAAATTTTCAGCGGCCCTTCACATGTTATGGCTTCGCCATCGACGTGAAAAAGAATCGGACCGTCTTTTTCAATGGCAAGCTCTTGCGCGCGGCCATAACTGATGATCGGCGCTTCGGCGATGGTACCGTTGAACAGCTTGGGCACATATTTGATCGCGTCGATGATGCTCATCGGCTCCACCATGCAAATGTCGAGAATGCCGTCGTCCGGCTGCGCTTGCGGCGCGATGATCGCGCCGTTGCCGTATTGCTGTGTGTTGGCGATGGTGATCAAAAAAGGCAGCTTCTGCAACTGCTTGCCATTGAAATTGAGACGCAACGCTTCGGGATGGAATGCGGCGAATTGCTGCGCCGCGATCAAAAAATACGGCAGCGGCCCGCGCCAGTGCGCGGCATTGAATTTTTGACCGACAGTGGCATCGAATCCAATGCCGCAGACCGCGAAGAAATACCGCGAGCCGGCGCAACCGGCGTCGATCGCGCGCACTGCACCTGCCGCCAACACGCGCAACGCCTCTGCCGGCTGAATCGGAATGCCGAGGCCGCGCGCCAATCCGTTGCCGGAACCGCGCGGAATGATTCCGAGCGCCGTGTTCGTGCCGACCAGGCCCGAGGCAACTTCGTTGATTGTCCCGTCGCCGCCGACCGCGGCTACGATTTCATAATCGCGCAGCGCCGCTTCGCGCGCCAAGCGCGTGGCCTCGCCCGGGCCGGCAGTCAATTCAACATCGCTCGAGGGAAATTGCGCATGGATGAGATTGATGATCGCGCTTTTATCCCGCCGAAATCCGGAGATGGGATTGACGATGAAAAGGGTTTTTTGGGGTTGCATTGTAACGAAGTGAATATTGTTATTCTGGCATGTCTTCGAGACGAATTCCCTTACCCGTTCGCAAGCTTTGCCGTGCGGCAGCGATACGATCTAAAAATCGAGGATCATGCTCGAGACGGTAATCAAACCAATCTTCCTCTGTTTTGAAACCCACCAAAACGCCGGCGGGCTTGCCATGCCGCATGATTACGATTTCTTCTTTTTCAGCCAGACGAAGATATTTGGACAATTGATCCTTAATTTCTGAGAGCGCAATCGGTTTCATAACTTTTCTCCATATCTTTCAAGCCAAGCTGCGGCTCTTGATTTTGGCACGATCGCTAAAATTTCGACGTCGGTTCCCTTGCAATCATAAAAAACCCGAAACTCTTCCACCCGCAAACGGTATTCCGGCCGGCTCAAACCTCGCAATCGCTTGATCCGGCTCTTGCTGGTTTTCCGAGGCTCATGCCTCAAGTGCGTTTCAATTGCTGTGCGCACCAATGTGCGTTCCCTCGCAGCAAGCCGTTTAAAATCGTCGGCGGCTTCCGGCGCAAAAACGATATTGTGCCTCATTCTGGCCAGATTATAGCTATTTTTTTTG
>QEVD01000676.1 GCA_003576975.1 Candidatus Zhuqueibacterota bacterium | reverse complement strand
GCCGTGGCGAAAATTCAAAGCCACACCACTTCGAATCCGTGCTCGATCTCGCAAGAGGCCGGATGCGCCGCGCTTGCCATGAATGAGCAAGAATTGCTCGCGATGCGCCACGAGTTTGAAAAACGCCGCGACTTTGTGCACGCCGCGATCAATCAGATGCCCGGGCTTTCGGCGCGCCTGCCGGGCGGGGCGTTTTATATTTTTGCGAACATAGCGCCGTTGCTCGGCAAAACGTTTGCCGGCAAAACCATTGCATCTCCCTCCGATCTGGTGCATCTGTTTATCGAACACGCCGGCGTGGCGCTGGTGGGCGGCGAGGCCTTTGGCAGCCGGCAACATGTGCGCCTCTCGTATGCGAATTCGATGGAGAACTTGCAAGCTGCCATGCGGCAACTGGGTGACGCAGTCGCACGGATCGCGAATATCTCCTGACCACGCAGGAATCGTTTGATATGAGTGGCTTTGTTCGGCCAGCCGATTTGTCCCAATCCGTACAGAACGTTTCTCTCCCCTGTTTGTCATCGCGTATCCCAGCGTAGAAATAATTGCCATTTAACGCCATTGTTTAATCTTAATAAAACTGGCAAAGGGATTGTTATATCCGATT
Organism: Candidatus Zhuqueibacterota bacterium; assembly: GCA_003576975.1. Taxonomy (GTDB): domain Bacteria; phylum Zhuqueibacterota; class Zhuqueibacteria; order Zhuqueibacterales; family Zhuqueibacteraceae; genus Coneutiohabitans. The sequence continues at coordinate 1,496 of QEVD01000676.1, read as the reverse complement.
CACTGCCGGGCGTTTTTTCTTTGGCCACGGAGGAATACGGATTTTCACGGATCATCAAACAGGAAATGATCATGAGAAAATTTACTTCGCTTCTTTTCGCATTCATTCTGGCGCAAGCGGCTTTTGCCCAAGCGCCGGCGACCTGGCAAACCGCGTTCAATCAACTGCAGCCCAAACTGCAGAGCATCAACGCCCAAATTTTGAGCAGGTGGGACGGGCAAAAACGCGGCACCGTCTTTAGCGAAGATTTGTCGCTCGCCAACAGCAATCGCGGATATGAATTGATCAATCCCGCGACGCAGTCGCAATTGCTGGCCGCGATTGATAGCATGCTGTCGGCATTCGAAATGGTCGGCTTGCGCGCGATCGGTCTCACCATTCAATATCCGATGTTCGTAGAGGGTTTTCCCAATCGCGATAAATACATTCAGTTCTATGAAAATGTCGTGCAGTTGGCGCGAGCGCGGCACTTCACGATTTTGCTCGGTTGCCAGGCTACATTTGTCGATTCGGTTTTCGGTGAACCGAATTTGACCAATGATGTGAAGAATTTTTATATTGGTTTGAACAGTACACGCTACAAAACAGAAAAGATGCAAATGCTGCAAACCATCATCGACCGGCTGGCGCCCGACTATCTCACGGTCGAGATGGAGCCGCAAGCCATGACGATCAATCTGTTGCAGTCGGTGGATTTTCAGGCGGACAGCATGGCGGCTTATACCGAGTATTTTCTGCGGCATGTGAATAAAAAGAACACACAGATTGGCGCCGGCGCGGGCACGTGGGATGATTTTGTTTATTTCGAAAAGCTGGCGCAAACCGGCATCGATTTCCTTGATTATCACATTTATCCGCCGCATTTCAGCTACTTCGATGACGTGGTTTTTAGAATTGATTCTCTCGCCAAAGCGCACAACAAAGAGCTGGTCATCGGCGAGGCGTGGTGCTACAAAGCCACCAATGGTGAGATGACCAATATCACTAATCCGGTGGCGACGAGCGCGGAGATATATTCGCGCGACATGTTCGATTACTGGGTTCCAATCGATACGCTTTTCATCAAAGCGCTGGTGAATCTTTCCCACTTTTCGAGAGTCAGAGTCACCTCGTTTTTCTGGCCAACGCTGTTGTACGGTTATCTGACCTACAATCCCGCCATTCATGGGAACATGTCTTTTTCCCAAAAATTGCGCAGCGGCCAGCAAGCCGGTTTTCAGCGGATGCTGCAAAAACAGCTTTCTCCAGCCGGCGCATTTCTGCAAAAGCAAATTGCCGCCGCGACCGCAGTTACAGAAAAGCCCGCGGAACGCCCCGCAGGTTTTGCATTGGCGCAGAATTATCCCAATCCCTTCAACCCCAGCACCGTGATCAGTTTTCAATTGCCCGTGAACAGTCGTGTGACGCTGAAGGTGTTTGATGTGAATGGCCGCGAAGTGGCGACGCTGATGGATGGAGAAATGCCGGCGGGAAATCATACTGTGACGTTCGCGCCG
>QEVD01000675.1 GCA_003576975.1 Candidatus Zhuqueibacterota bacterium | reverse complement strand
TTTGATGATTGCAGATTGGGGATTCCGGATTGCTGAAAAATCCTTCTGTATTCTATCGAAATCCGCATTCTGCAATCCGCACTCCACAATCACTTGCCCGCCTTCCGGCGTGAATTTCAACGCATTCGACAACAGATTCGAGACGATCTTCTCCAACTTGTCGCGGTCAAAATAGACGATGAGATTTTCTTCTTCTGCAGAAATGCTCAACGCGATGCGCTTGCGTTCTGCTGCCGAGGCAAACGACAATACGAGGCCTTTTAGAAAGCTGACGATATTCTCCGGTCGGGCTTGCAAGGACATGCGCCCAGCCTCGAGGCGCGCGAGATCGAGCAATTGGTTGATCAAGCGCTGCAAACGGCGGCCGTTGCGCAGGATCATGTCATAGGCTTCGTCAAGATTGCCTTTAAACTCTTTGCCGCGCATTTGTTCCACCGGCCCGAGAATGAGTGTGAGCGGCGTGCGGAATTCGTGCGAAATATTGGCAAAGAAGCGCGATTTCATGTGATCCAGCTCGTGCAGCTTCTCCGCTTCGAAATTTTTCATGCGCAATTCATTATGCAGTTTCACGCGGTTGAGCTCGAACCGCCGCAAGCCGTAAAGCGCGGCAACGAACAGCATGAAATACCCGGCATATGCCCAGCGCGTTTGCCACCACGGCGGGGTGATGGTGATTTTGAGCGAAGTGCCCTCTTCATTCCACACGCCGTCGTTGTTTGAGCCTTTCACGCGCAACGTGTATTCGCCCGGATCGAGATTGGTGAAAGTGACATCATGCTTCGTGCCAAGCTGAATCCAATTGTCATTGAAGCCTTCGAGTTTATAGGCGTACTGATTCTTGAAGACGTTGCGATAACTCAATGCCGCAAATTCAAAATTCAGCACATTGTCTTGGTATGAAACCGTGACTTCTTTCTTCGCTGAGATGCCTTTCTCTTCGATGGCAACGCCTTCCGCATCACCGGTGTTGTAACGCTTGAAAGCCGTGATCACGATCGGCGGAATGAAGGGATTATCTGTGATGCTGTCAGGATGGAATGCTGCGACGCCTTTTAAGGACAAAAAAATAATTTGCCGTCAACGCTTTTGTGATGCGACATATTCAAAAACTCGTTGGCGGCCAATCCATCAGCAAGACCATAGCTACGAAAAGACCCGGTTTCGGGATAAAAGTAAGAAAGTCCTTTCATGGTGCCTACCCACAAACGGCCACGATCATCCTCCAAAATGCCCATAATCTGACCACTCGGAAGCCCGTCTTTGGTGGTATAATGCGCAAATTTCTCGAAGGTGGTATCAAAGCAATCGAGTCCGGCATTTGTTCCCACCCATAGCTTGCCGGTGTGATCAACATGCAGCGACCAAATGAAATTGTCGCTCAGGCTCTTGGGATCCTTTGGGTCGTTAAGAAAACGGGTGAATCTCCCGGTCTGGGAATCCAATCGATTCAATCCATCGCCGGTTGCGATCCACAGCGTGTTCTGCGCAACAGAATCCTCACAAATCGCCGTAACGGCATCAGTGGAGATGCTGTAAGGATCGTTTTGATCATGCAGGAAACGAACAAAGCGTTCTTTTTCGCGATCAAAGCGATTGAGTCCGCCCAAGGTTCCCACCCAAAGTGTGCCGAAGCGGTCCTGGTGAATTGCAGTGATTTGGCTGTCGCTGATGCTATGAGGATCATTCGGATCGTATACGAATCGCGTGAGTTTGCCGGTGCTGTGATCAAGACGATAAAAACCATTTCCGTTCGTCCCGATCCACAGCGTTCCGTGCGGGGAGAAATCGCCAGAGATGCAATTGACCTGGCTATTGAACGATTTGTTGAAAAGATGGGCGAACGGTTTCACCGCATGCTCAAAACGAGCAAGGCCGGTGGGCGTGCCGATCCAGCGTGTGCCGGCTTCATCCCAGTAGATACCGCCGATACTTCGCTCGCTGAGAACTTGAGCATTGCTCGATTCCGGCGTAAACGGTTTGAATCGTGCCTGGCCGGGATCGAACTTGTCGATGCCCCCGAAAAAGGTGCCAACCCAAAGCGTGCCCGTGCGATCTTGGCAAAGCGACCAGATAAGATTATTGCTGAGAGTGTGAATATTGTTTGGA
>QEVD01000674.1 GCA_003576975.1 Candidatus Zhuqueibacterota bacterium | reverse complement strand
TCGGAATAACGCTGATAGACCACGGCCTCGCAACGCTGGCAGCGGTGCGCATCAATGGCTTCATGTCCGGCAATTTGCGTGGCGTCTGCGCCAATATGCTCCAGTACTTTGCGGCGCGCTTCCTCGAGCGATAGCTCGGCATAACCGGCGATGCTCACCGCGCCTTTTTCATCGAACACGACCACACGTTCGTGAATGCCGGCGTCACGCGCGATTTGATCATCACTGCGATTGTGCGCCGGCACCAAAAAGACGGCGTCTGCCGCAAGCTCATCAACAGCGATGATTGGGACGTCATTACCGTTCACCGGATGCTTCGCCTGTTGTCCGGCAAATTTGCCAAACGGCCCGGAGGCTTTGACCGCCACCGCCACTGCGCCCAAAACCAATTCCGGAAAATGGGTTTTAGTCTCGACTGCGCCCGCTTTCGTGCGAAAACGAATGCTGTAATGATGATCGATTTTCAGTTTGCTGCGGCCGACATCCGAGGACACCAAAACCGTTTCGCAGCGCGGGCAATGATACGCCCAGCGCTTTTCACGCACCAGCAAACCGGCATCTTTGAGGCGGTAAAACAATCGTTCACCGCCGCGCCTGTCGGATTCCGCCAGGGGATTGAGCCAAGCGGGCGGATCGAAACCGATGCCGAGCTGCTGCAGTTGTTCGCGTACAGCGGCGTCGTTGCGATTGTAATAATCGCGGCATTTCGCGATGAAATCTGCGCGGCCCACTTCTTCACGCTCATAAGGCAGTGACCGCTCGATTGCCAACTGCAACGCCAGCCCGCCGTGATCCGAGCCGAGCACGCGCCGCGACCGTTTCTCCGTCAACATTTCAAGCGCACGCGCCCGCACGTCGAGCAGCAGCGGCGACATGAATGAGGAAAGATTGGGACTCGAAATCGCTGAAACCGGCGCAGCGGCAATGGCTTTCTCCTCGCCGCGAAAGCGATTCTGTTTTTCCCAAGTGACGCAAAGCGCCGGCTCGTCGATGGGCGGATCGAAAAGCGTTCGCATTATCTGCCGAGAGGCTTCAGCTAGCTCGGTCGAACTGGCTTGCGGTGAGCCTGCCGAACCCACTTGTGGTGAGCTTGTCGAACCAGCTTGCCGTGAGCTTGTCGAATCGGCCCAATTCGAAGCAATCAAATGATCGATGATGCGGCGGCCGCGGTGTCCGAGAATCGGGTGCAACTCGCTGGCCGCAACATCCGCCAGCTCGTTCGCGGCTTGCGTTGGCGGAATGAAGAGGTTGTGCGCATGCCGCAGCACGCGCAGCGTATCGGGATAAACGCGCTCGGCAGCCACGCGAATATCATCCTGCAAATAGCCGTGCCATTCGTCGCAGCAATTGGTGATGCCCATGCGGTTACACACATAATCCGGCACGAAGCTGATGCCGCGCCGCCACAGGCGCTCGGGATCGTAGCGTTCTTCCAGTAAAATATTGTTGGCTGCGCCGCATACCAGTTTCACTTTCAAGCGCGGAATCGTTTGCGCATTGATCACACCCCCGCGCGCACACGGCGCAAGAATGTCGGCCTCGAGATCGAAAATTTCATCCGGCCCCACCACCTGCAAGCGCGGCCGCTTGGCTTTGAGCGCTTGAATCGCCTGCTCGTTCACATCCGCAATCCAGACGCGCGCGCCGAGATCATCGAGCAGCTCGATCAGGGGCCGCCCCACGTTGCCTGCGCCCTGCACCGCCACGCGCACGCCTTTGAGATCATCGGTATCAAATAGAAAATGCCACGCCGCCTGCATGCCGCGCAACACACCCTGCGCGGTGAACGGCGAAGGATTGCCGCTGCCGCCGAGTTTTTCAGAAATGCACGTCGTGAAACGATTCTGACTGAGCAGCGCATCCATGTCCGCGGTTTTGGTGCCGACATCTTCTGCGGTGTAGTAAATGCCGCCCAGGCTCGCCACGAAACGGCCATAGGCTTCGAAGAGGCGGCGACGTTCCGGGCCGGGCGGCAGCTCATCCGGCATGTTGAGATTGGGCGGCAATGGAATGATGCCCTTGCCTCCGCCCCACCACAAACCGGCGAGCGCATTTTTGCGCGTCATGCCTTGGGCCAGGCGCAGGCCGTCCACCAGCACGTCGGCC
>QEVD01000075.1 GCA_003576975.1 Candidatus Zhuqueibacterota bacterium | reverse complement strand
GAGCTTCTGCTCTCACTTCTGCAAAGTGAGATAAATAACGTACTCGCGGCCGCGCGCCTGCAACAACACATGAAGTTCATGATTGGGCGTTAATTGAACGCGCAATTTACCGGCGCACACCAGACGCAGCAACTCCTCGTCGCGCAAGTCGCCCGGCAAAGCCGGCATGAAACGATTGAGCCGGCACGCGGCGATAAGCTGGGCCTCTTGCGGCAAATGTATCTCGCCCTCTTTTGCGCTGGCGTAAAACGTCAGAGTCGTCTCCAGCGTCAATCCGAACGGCCGCACGACATACTCGGCGCCGATCAAGCCGCCTTTGCCGATCACTTCCCAAAAACGCAGGCTGTTGTTGCCGCGTATTCCCAAACCGATGCGCATGCCGGTTTGCTGCGGCGCTGGCTCCTGCCGGGGCGCCCAATTGCCGCGTTTGAGATGACACAAATAATGCACGCCGCCAACGGCCGCCGTCGATTTCAAACCATTGATCGGAAGCAGTGTCTTGGCCGGCTTGCCGTCGAGGCTATAGACCACCCGGCATTTCCTGGGATTGAAGATGTCTGCAAAGCGCGCACGGATAAACGGCAACAGCGTGCTTTTGCCGGTGAGCCGAAAAATTTCCGGGCATTCCAGGCCGTGCTTGCGCACTAAACTCTTGAGCATCTGAACATGTTCGTCGAGATGCGCCGCTACCAGGTTGTGCAATAACTCATTGTTGGCGGAGACGCCGGTGATGGTTGCGGCTTTCACTTTGCCGTCGGTCACCACTTGCAAAGTCATCGGTTTGAAACTGCAATTCTTATCCGGCGGCGACTCGGATAAGAGACATTTCACATGTTCGGCGTTGCGCAGCAGCCGCCGCCAGTTTAGGTAGCCGATTTTTTCAAGTTTGAGTTGCGGTTGTTCAAGCGCGCGATTCCACAACGGCACGACCACGGGCGGCTCCAGCTTTTGCTCGAGTTGCGCCACGGCTTGTTCCATTAAATATTTCGCCAGCGCAACGGTGATCGTGTCGCCGCCGAAACTGGGATCGCCGTCGACGCTCAGCGTTTTTAGATTCATGATGACAGCCGTGCTTTCTGCGAACGTCTTGTTTGCTTCCGGCTGCAACTCGATGCGCGTCAGCGCCAGGCCGGTGGCGCTTGCGCCGAGATCATAGGTCAGAACATGATGAAGTTGCGGCTGCGTTGCATTTTCCGCTTCGGCCTGCCAGTGCGGCACTCGTGCGACCAGGCCTTCAAATCCCGCAACCACCGGCGCCGGCTGGAGCCAGGTTTCATCCGGAGAATTGAACCCTGCATTTGCAAGCACCGCGCACAGCGCGCGCTTCTGATGATCCGTAAACGTTGCGGGATGGGTGACCAAGGTATTCTGCAACAAACACGCGCTGAAATCAAGTCCGCTCTCCGCGCGGCGGTATAACTCATCGGCCAGACTGTTCTCTGCTTCATAGATGAATTTCTTGATGAAGTCTGTCAGAATCACCGGCGCGGGCAGCGTCGCGGCGGCGCCGGAATGATGTAAAATGATTTCCCAGTCATGCTCAACACCAAGATGCTTTCTTAAATCCGGAATGACGTGCATCACGGCGTCAACTCCCGCGCTGGCAACAAGCGCGGCATGGCCAATATCGTAATGGCGCTCGCCCTCCGGGCTTATGTCGTGATACATGATGGCCGAGGGCACGAATGCTTCACCAGCGATGCGCACGAGCCGGGGAGTCGACTCGGGCCGGTCATCCAGCTCCGCCACCGCCAGGCAGGTATGACTCGCGCCAAAATCCAGCGCCGATACGCCGGGATAAGGTTGCGGTTGGCGCACATCAATGGCCAGCGCAAGACGCGCGGTGAATTCCGTCTCCTGGCCGGCGCGAAATTGAAACGTTAGCTTGCCGGTGATTTTCTGAGCATCAGCAATCGTGCGTGTATCAAGCAAAAATTGCACATCCGCACTTTGTTTGGGCAAAAGCGTGATCGGCAAATCCGGGCCTTGCAGCGCCAGGCATTCCAGGGTGGCGGTGGTTTTAATGGCAAAAATTTCAAGCGGCAGCGTGCCCGGGTTTTTGATTTGCAGCGAGAGTGTGCGCGTGCGGTCTGTCAATGCCCAGGTTTGCAACTCCAACAGGTTGCCGTTAACCGAACTCGCCAGATCCGGAAATTCCAGGCGCGGCACCGGATGGGCGAAGATTTTTAAGGGCGAATTGAACGGCGCAAACGTTCCCGGCGGATTGTTGCACACCAGTTTCAAGGTGGCGAGCATGGGCTGGCCGGTTCTTAAATAGGGCGCCAGAAACGCGCGTTCGACTTCAACTTGAAAGGAGAGCGTGCCGTTATTTTTTTCGGCTTCCAATTCGGTGGGAATCGGATGAGGGCCGTCCGGCAAAAAATTAACGCCGGGTTGATCGCACGACAATTCGCGAATATCAGCTCTGCCGTGGCGCAAGCGAATGCGCGCGCCGGAACTGCAGCGTAACATCGGCGACTGCGAAGACAGTGTGTCGAACAATTGCAATGCCGGCGTGAGCAATTCAAATTCTGGAAAAGGCAAAACAGCAACGCGGCACTCTGCGACAGCGACAGCAGGATCGAGCTTCGGCTTCAAGCGAATATGCGCGCCTTCAAAATCACGCAATGCGGCCGGCGTGATTTTGCCCTGCAATTCTCTCACTTCGCCGGCTTGCAGCACAATTGCGGGGCGGGCGCTTTTGGCCGGCGTAGTCTCGCCGGCATTTGACGCAAGAGGTAAATGGGGGAAATGCACATAGCCCGGCGGATTGGAAAGAACATCCAGAACCGTGACGGGCAAGAGACCATTGTTTTGGAGCAAGACACTGATCGCCGGCAAGCCCCCTTCCGCAGGATGAAAATAGACGAGTTCAGGTGAGACGCTACAGTCAACCTGAAAAAGCGAACAACCGCACCATGAGCAGAATTGATCCGCGGCGGTTGTCAATGTAATTTCCCATGATTTGCAATTTGGACAAAGCACGTTTACAGTCGCAAAGGCTACAGGTTGAGTTGCAGCAGCGCGGCATGCCGCGATGACGCGGTTGCGCCGGGCTGCTGGAGTGCGATGACTCCGGAAGCGGTGCATGCCGGCGCAGGCGAAATGGCGACCGCGGGCGGCAGCGGCATCATCTTGCCGCTTGGTTTCAGCGGCAACAAGCTGATGCGCTCGCCTTGCCATTTCGGACTGCGTACAGCCGCGATTAAATGACTGCCCCAGCGCTGCGGCGGCTGAGCGCCCAACAGCACGCTAAAATCGGCGTTACGCCCAAACGACCATTTTTCTCCGCCGCTTGCGTCGTCCAGCGCCGTTAATCCCTGGCGGCTCAACAGATAAAGCGCTTGCTCCGCTGGATCAAAAAACAAATGCGCCGCCGGACGCGGTTGGTCGGTAAAGGCGAACGGTACCGCATTGGCCAGATTTTGGCGATAAATGAGATCGTCGCCGCCGAGCAGGAAAATTTCACCGGTGCGAGGATGCATCTGCGGCGTTGCTGCCATATCGTAGCCGCAGGGCGGTGCCGGATAGCGCGTCTCAAGCCCGGTGCGCACATTCAGGCGAATCACTTCTTCCGATGTGTGATAGAGGATCTCATCTTCGGCGGCGAGCTTGATCATTTTGCCCGCCGGACCGCGATGTTGCCAGGGCAGCGGCGTCACGCTGCGCGAATCGCCGGCAACGGCTAGCCAGCGCAAACGATTGCCAGCGCGGTCAAACAGCCGGAGGACAACGGAACTGCCGCTAATGAGCGCGCCGTCGATGGACCAATTTCTTTCCTTCAACCGAAAGAGGCACCGGCAATGGGGTTGCGGCGCGAGAGTGAGATAAAATACCGAACGCCGCCCCAGCGCGAGAAAGCCCGGGAACCACTGCGGATGTGAAACCGCATGCAACTGTGTGACGAGATCGTCATTTGAGCTGCGGAAACGGCGCAATAAGCGCGGCGGATGCAACACCGCATTTGCCATCAAGCCCAATCCCCACTGCGCCGCAGCGAAAGCAAAATATCCCCAACCAACCACGATCGCGGTAACGCCGCCGGGCATGATGCCGGGCAAGGTGATTTGACGATAATTCTTTTTGGTTCCGTGTTGCGCTACATCACGCCGCATGAGCATATCTTGAAAATTTTCTTCATAAGCGAGTTTTTGGCCGCAATACCGGCAGAAGCGCGCACTCGTCCGGTTTGTTCCTCCGCATCCTGCACAGCGCAAAATCGGTTGTAAACAATTGGGGTCCGTACAGGTTTCGCCAAAAAGAGAAGCGCCTGTGACTGCGCCGTTCGTGCCTGATGGAATTTCCGGAAGAAGCGGAGCCGCGTCATGCGGATAAGGGCAAAGCCACTTCTCGCGTTGAGCCGTAGATTGAGCAATCATATCCCTATGGTATGCCGTCATTACATTTTATTGTTTCTATATAGGCTTTAGCCAGGGGATTCGCGTAAAAAAAGTTTGGCAGGAGGCCCCACATGAAATGCAATTTTGCAACAACGTTGCACGGGCAGGAGGAGGTTTGGAGGAAATGGCTGGCGTTTAAGCGCCGGCGCTCACCGTCAACCCCAAAAGCCAGCTATCGACCAGGTAAAACTGATTCAGTTTATCCGTGGTGCCGATTACATCTCCATATCATTGTCAGGCTCTGTTTTGGGTTCAGCAACGCCCAGTGTGCGCAGATGATCGATCACCGCCTGGGTTTTGCTCATGTTGAGCGGCACGACCAACAACGTGTCGTTGCCGGCGACCGTGCCGAGAATGTCGGGGTGCTTGAGATGATCGATAAAAACGCCGACGCCGGGCGCGCGGCCGGGCAGCGTCTTAATGATAATGACGCATTCATTACCCTGAATTTGAACGATTTCTTCCTGCACCACGCGGCGCAGCTTTTTGCCCTCGGCAACTTCCGGCAAAACGTAGCGCACGCCGTTGTCTTCCGGCATGCGCGCGATGCGCATCTCGCGCAAGTCGCGTGAGAGCGTCGCTTGCGTCACTTCCACGCGCTGTCGCCGCAGCAACCGGCTCAATTCATCCTGGCTCGCGATGCGGTTGGACACGATCAATTCACGAATGATCATTTGGCGTTGCTGCTTCGTCAGTTTCATCAGATGCTCCTCAGAGAGAAAGGTTAAGCGCTTACAGGAATGGCAACAACTTGCGATTACCGTCTTTGATCATGATTATTCAGACGCCCGAAAAAATATTCTAAAACAATGGCAATGTCAATGAGTTTTTCATGGCGCAGCAGCGCGGGGGAAAATCAACTTGATTGCCGTGCAACTATTTCTTATGTTTGGGCGTTTAAATGAACGCTTCCCGGGGACGACATGGCTTCGACGGGGGTCGAGGAAGCGAGAGCGGCATGTCGAGGTTGTCTGGAGCCTCGTTAAATATCCGGGCAACAAATTTAAACGCAGACAACTATGCGTATGCTGTTGCTGCCTAATTAATTAGGCGGCACGCTCGTCTCCATCGCGCCACTCGGTTGAGCACGGGCGACACAACAGTGGCTGGCTTGCGGTTGTGTCTGGGTATCGCAGGCGAGATGCTACAGGCTGGCGCGTGACGACCCTTGTCCGTTGAGGTCGCACGCGTGAGAACGATCAACCGACTAAACATGTAGAAGTTCTCGTTGACTGGCCTTCGGACGCGGGTTCGATTCCCGCCGTCTCCACTCACTTACAAGCCGTGAGCATTTTTGGAATGCTCGCGGCTTTTTTTGTTGGCCGCCTGCCATTATCTTGCGCTGAGGCGGTGCTTGATGCTGACATAGCCGCGCAGCATGCGGCCGAATGACGGCAAAAGTGCGCGAAAATATTTTCCGTAAAACACCTTTGCAATGATGCGATTGCGGCGCAGCAACTTGCCCAGACGATGAACCCGGATGCGCTGCTGATAATCCACGAGCGTAAAGTCATTCGTATCCAGCGCGTACATGATCGTTTCGGCTGCGACAAAACCATAAGCAAGCGCGGCGGAAATGCCTTCGCCCAACCACGGCTCGATGCCGGCAGCCTCGCCTGCCAAGAGTACGCGCGGCCGGCTGAAGCGATCAACCGGATGAAACCAGCGCTCAGGATGCCCCATAAGTTGGGTCGACGGTTTGAATCCGCGTGTTTCCAGGTGCCGGTTGAGCAACGCGGGTAGATCCGCACGCAGATTCTTTTGCCCGTCGTGAATCCTGCTGTCGAACAACCCCACGTTGAGATGAGGCGCGCCATTCACCCAGCATGGAAAATCCCACACATATCCTTGCAACCCCTCCCGCATCGCGCGAAAGTCGATAACCACCGCTTGATTTTCAAATTCATGTGAGGCGCCATTGTTGGCCGGCACCAACACTTCGAGCAAACGCGAGACGCGCGAGGGCATTTCACGAAAAAATTGCCGCCGCACGAGACTTTTTGCGCCATCAGCACCCACCACCAGTTTCGCGAGAAATTCTCCTCCGGAAGTTGTGATGAGTATGCCCTCGTCGTTCTCGGTAAAATTTTGCGCTGCGGTATTTTCCAGAATGCGAACGCCCTTGCGGCGAAGCGAGCCGGCCAACGCAGCGTCAAACTCGTTGCGGCGAACGGTGCGCATCAAGCCCGGAATATCGAAAGTGAGCGGACGCTCGTTGAGATAAAACAGCACACGATTGACGCAAAAATCCGGCGCCGGCGCCTCCAGCGCCAACTCGCGCAAGAGTTGATCGGCCCAGGGCGTCAAGCCGCCGCCGCAGAGTTTATGACGCGGGTGCTGCGCTTTTTCAATGAGTAAAATTTGATCGCGCAACGCCGGCCGTTGCTTCACCAACGCAGCCGCCGTGGCAATGCCTGCCGGCCCTGCGCCAATGATGCAAATGGCGATTTTTTCCATGTGAACTCGTCCTTACGTCGCGAATCTGATGATGCGGGGGTTTGCTGAAAAATCGTTGTGAACAAAACGCCCGGAGAATCATTTTTTAGCGCCGGTCAGTAATCGAACAACCGTCAGGCCGGCGTTCTTGCCGTTACTTTTTCGCCAAAAATTCTTGAGGCAAAACGACGAGATGATTTAAGGGAATTTGCGCTCGATTTGCAAGCGCTATTTGAACGGGGCGTTCTTGGCTTGCGAGCAGGATGGGTTTAAGACGATTGCCTATTCAAACATAGAACAAAATTCTGAAGGTTTATGTCAGATTAATTTGTCGGCAGAACGATATGAAATAATTCTGTCGATAAATCATCCTGCCAAAGTTTTTTTCGGCGATGTTCGGTGACTTCGGCGCATTTCGGCAGAAAAGCTTTATCGCCGATGATCACCGAAGACACCGAGTTTCGCCGAATAGTTTTTGCTGCTTCGCAGAAGCTTTGATTTGCAGCTTGTCTGCAAATCGGGGTAGCTCTTATAAACAAAATACCGGACGCGCGTGAATGCGCGTCCGGCGTCCGCACATAAATCAGTTGACGGGATTGCCGTCTTTATCCAGCAAAATCGGGTCTCCCAGCCCCAACTGCTTCAAACCCTCCAATTGTGTGGCGGCATCGCCGACCACGACATAAATCATCTTGTTGGGATCAAGATACTTCTGCGCCAGCGCTTGATGCTGCTCCTTCGACATATCGAAAATGATTTTTTCCTGCTGTTTGACATAGTCGAACGGCAAATTGTATTCGGCAATTTGATCCAGCATGTTGCGCTTGGCGCCGAGCGTCTCGAAGTTCAATGCGTTCGATTGCGTCAACGCGCTTTTCGTAAACATGAAATCTTCATCGGACAAGCCGTTGCGATACTTGGCGATTTCATCTTTGAAGATTTGCGCCGATTCAAACGTTACATTGGAGCGCACGCCGGCGTACGCAACAAACGGCCCCGGGAATCGCGTGCCAATAAAAGTCGAACGCGCGCCGTAAGTATAACCCTTTTCTTCACGCAAGATTAGATTCAAAAAGCCGTTGAAGCTGCCGCCCAGTTTGTAGTTCATCACCGTCGCGGCATAATAATCCGGGTGCGTATAGGGCAAGGCCAGGTAACCGATGCGAATCTGCGATTGTTTGGCGCCGGGCATGTCAACGAAGTACACACGCGCTTGTTCCAGCGGCGGCGGCGTGGGATACTCGGCGAATTTGACTTCCTTGGCCGGCCACTTCTGTTCTAATGACGAAAAAAGCTTGAGCGCGTTTTCTTTGGAAATGTTGCCGACGATGGAAACGTGTGACACGGCGGGCGAATAATTCTTGTCGTAGAAGTTCTTCAAATCCGCGATGCTGACTTTCTCGACCGTTGCCGCCGTGCCCATGGTCGGATTGGAAAAAATGTGAGCGTTGCCATAAATCAGTTTGCGATGCACATTGATCGCCACCGTCGCCGGGTCGACATTGCGGCGGTTAATGGTTTCAATCGTTTCTTGTTTGATGCGGTCAAATTCTTTCTCATCCCAGCGCGGCTCCAGCAGAATTTCCTCGAACAGCGCATAGGTTTTGTCGAGCTTGGACGACAGCGTGTTGGCTTGAATGACGATATTCTCATCGGTGGTAAACATCCTGATGGTGGAGCCCAATTCGTCGATCGCCTCTTCCAATTCCACCGGCGTTTTGGTTTTGGTGCCTTCCATCATGATGTCCGTCATCAAATTCGCCACGCCGACTTTGTTGGGATCATCGAGCGACATGCCGCCCTTGAGCGTGAGCGACATCTCCACCAGCGGCAATTCGTTGTGCTCGATGCCGTAAACCCGCAAGCCGTTTTTGAAGGTGTGCGTCCAGATTTTCGGCAGCGTGACAACCGGCGCAGGCCCCTTCGGTGGCTCAACCGAGCGATCAAAACTCGAGGGCAGTTTTTCCATCGTGGCAGCGGAGGCGCTGGCTGCCGGTTTTTCAACCCCGGCTTCTTCAATGGCTTCTTCCACCACCGGGAAGCGTTCGGAATTCTTTGCCACCAACTCGAGTTTGCCTTTTGGCACAAAACTGGTCAGCGCAAAGTTTTTGCCTTTGACATAGTTGTTATAAACGCGCCAGATATCGTCTTTGGTGACGGCCAACGAGTTTTGAATATCCTGCGTGATGAAATCCGGCGAGCCGGCATACTCATTATAATTCGCAAGCTGGAAAGCCTTGTTCAGCGTGCTGGCAATGCTGTTATAAAAATTAGTTTCGGTTTTGGCTTTGATGCGTGCCAAATCTTTGTCGGTGAATCCCTCTTTTTCAAAGCGCCCCAACGCTTCAAAAATGGCGTCCTCCACCTCCGTCAAACTCTTATCCGGAAACGCGCGTACCCGAACCAGCAGATAGCCCGCCATTTCCAGGCTGTTTTGAAAGGCCGTCACGGAAGGCGCCAGTTTCTTTTCCTCGACGATCACTTTATAAAGCGGAGCTTTCTTGCCATCTGACAGCAGATCGGCAAGCAAGTCGAGAGCATAGGAATCTTTGCTGAAATTTTGCACGGTGGGGAAGGCCATGCTCAGCTCGGGTGAGCGTGCAAAATTATCTTCATGAAATGCGCGTTTGGTCTGCTCGAGCGTAACGAGCATCGGTTGCGGATCGGGCACAGGCGGTGCGGGCTTGATTTCGCCGAAATATTTTTCCACCCATTGCTTCGCCTGTGCCGGATCATAGTCGCCCGCAATCACCAGCGTGGCGTTGTTCGGGCCGTACCACTTTTGAAAAAAGCTGCGCACATCCGCCAGCGTAGCGTTGGACAAATCTTCAAACGAACCGATGACTTGCCAATTGTAGGGATGATTTTCCGGGAACAGCAGCTTGTGCATAACATACCAACTGTGGCCGTAAGGCACATTGTCCACGCGCTGGCGCTTTTCGTTTTGTACGACATCCTGCTGGTTGACGAAGGCCTCCTGGGTCACCGTGGGCAGCAAAAATCCCAGGCGGTCAGACTCCAGCCAGAGGCACATTTCGAGCGCGTTTTTGGGCACGACTTCGAAATAAATCGTGCGATCGAACGAGGTACCGCCATTGAGCGTGCCGCCCGCGCCTTGAATCTTTTTGAAAAATTGATCCTGCCCGACATGCTGGGATTCTTGAAACAGCATGTGCTCAAAAAGATGCGCAAAACCGGTGCGGCCTTTCTCTTCGCGGTTCGAGCCGACATGGTACAAAATCGCGACCGCGACCAGCGGATCGGATTTATCCGAGTGCAAAATAACTTCCAGGCCGTTCTTGAGCTTGTACTTTTCGTAATCAATCTTGAGCGCAGGCTTGTCGCCGGCGAACAGCGCGCTCGAGCCCAGCAAAACGGCGAGACCGACAGTCAGGATTTTTTTGAGCTGCATAGCACTCCTCATGAGTTTGGATGAATGAAACGAATTGCGGAAGGTTTGTTTTCGTAAAATTCGAGTCAGGGTTTCAAACGAATTCACCGGAAAGCGCAGGCAGAATGGCTCACCCTGATGGACAAAGGTGGTTTGTCGTTTCAGCCTTCGTACTTCATTTTAAGTTTTGCCGCTGCGGCTTGATCGACAAGCACGGTAGCTAGCCGGTGCATTTGCACGATGGTCGCAGGCCACATGGCCGTAATCGGACCTTCGCACGTTGCCGCAATCGCCGCGGCCTTGGTTGCGCCGTTGGCCAGCAGCAGTACATGCTTCGCGTCCATAATCGTGCCGACGCCCATGGTGATGGCATACTTCGGCACTTCATGCGGATTTTTGAAGAAGCGTGCGTTGGCTTCGCGCGTCGTCCCCGTTAGGGTTTTAATGCGCGTGCGCGAGCCGAGCGAGGAGCCTGGCTCGTTGAAGGCAATGTGGCCGTTCGCGCCGATGCCCAAAATTTGCAAATCAATACCGCCGGCTTTTTCGATCTGTTCCTCATACCATTCACAATGCGCCTCGATATTTTGCGCCATGCCCATCGGGATATGCACAAAACGTCGATCGACGTTGATGTGCTTGAACAGGTTTTCCCACATGAAATAATGATAACTCTGATCATGCTCCGGCGGCAAGCCAACATATTCGTCCAGATTAAATGTCGTGATCTTCGAGAAATCCAGGCCCTCGCGCTGGTGCATGCGAATCAATTCTCGGTATAGGCCGAGCGGTGTACTGCCGGTGGCAAAGCCCAGAACGCCGTTGGGTTTTTTGCGCAACAACGCCGCGACAATCTGCGCGCCGGCTTTGCTCATCTCCTCATAATCTTTTTTGATGTAAACCAGCATACTCTTACCTCCAGCGAAAATAACTTGCCGGCCTCGTTCGTTGCCGGACAAAGCTGGCCTCGTTTAAACATTCCAAAACTTCATATCCTCGCCCGTGCGCATCTTGGTGAGATAGATAATCTGCCCAGTGTGATAGGAAAAATGTTCGACCACGTGAAAGATCGCGCTCAGCACGGTTTGATCGAAGCCTTGAATGGCGCGCGGTTGCGGCAAATCTTCCGCAGCGACTTGTTGCAGCGTGACATCCACCTCAGCCAGAGTGGCTTCGAGTTGCGCCAGCAGCGCGGCTTTGGGAATGGGCCGCCTCTCCGAAAATTCTGCCGGTCGATTGCGCGCATCCGGCGCGCCGCTCACGCCATGAATGATCCACTGGCGGACGTTGCCGCATAAGTGCAACACCAGATTTCCAGCGCTGTTGCTTTTCTCGTTTGGCCGCCACCAAATGTCTTCTTCTGAAAGTTTCTCCAGGCAAGCGCGCAACCAGGGCAAATATTGCTGTATGAGATGAAAACGCGCCTCCGCGAGGAAGAGTCGAGGAATTTCTGCAGGATTACCGGCCATGTTCTGAAGCTTACCTCATGACAGTTCATAAAAACACGGCAGCCATTGCTTGATCTGCCGCGGCTTGGCCGTGGCTTTTGCCGTGGTCGAGTTTTGCCAAGTTCGAACGGATAATCGTCTCAGAGTTTATACCCAAATTTGCGCAACAACCCTTTTCGTTCGGCAATATCCTTTTCGTCTTCAACGCCAAGCGGTGTACCACCGTCAATCGCGCCGAGAATGCCGCGGCCTTGCGCGCTTTCCGCCACGATCACTTGCGCCGGATTTGCGGTGGCGCAGAAAATCCGGCACACTTCCGGAACGTTCCTCACGGCATTGAGAACGTTGATCGGAAAAACATTGCCAAGAAAAATAATGAAGCTATGACCCGCGCCCAGCGCCTGGGCGTTTTTCTTGGCCAGCTCAATACACTCGGGATCGGTTCCACTCCAGCGCACCAGCCGCGGGCCGCTCGCTTCGCAAAACGCCACGCCGAATTTGATGCCGGGAACCGCGCCAATCAACGTTTCATGCAAATCCTCAACGGTTTTGATAAAATGGCTCTGCCCGAGTATGAAATTCATGGCCTCGGGTTTTTCTATCGGAATGATTTTGATATCCTGAAGCTGCATGATCTTCCTCGCATTGAAATGTTGCACGGTTGGGGAAAAGTGGTTTTTTGTGTAGTAAAAATGATTTGTGAAGCGATGCGAAGTGATAGCATTCGACTGCCTGAAATCAAAAAACAATAGCGGCAACGATTGAATGAATTTAAGAAAACCCCTTCGAAATGCAACTGCTTTTGCCCGGCTTGCGTCTGACAAAACGTTGGTTTAGAGTGTCAAGCCGATTTACAGCCGCAACCAGATAAATCCATTCCATTTTAGGTGAAAGCATGAAGGGACTTGTTTTTTACGCTGCGCTTTTAGCAGCAACGTTTAGTTTTGCCCAAAGCCGGGCGGCGCAGGAGGCGTTTGCGCCGTTCACTGGAAAATGGCAGGGCGTGTTCAAAGTTTTTTCGTATGAGGGCCGCTTGCTGGATCACATTACGGTCGAGCAACATTACTGGTGGGAAAGCGGAGAACAGCATGCCGCCTTTATAGAACGCGGCCGTGATGGCAGGGTGGTACATGCTCACGCACGAAACTATGAAAAAGACGGCATGCTTTATTGCGAAGTAAAAAAAGATAACGGCCAGCAATCGTTGCATGATGGCCATTTCGAAGAGAGCACGCTGTTCTGGTATCGCCGGACCGGGGAAGGCAATATCCTTGAAAGCTTCAAAGAGCGAGTCGTGCAAACCCCTTCCGGACGGGAGTATCAAATCGACGGTTTCGGCGTTTACGGCAGCGGCGGCCACACCTCTTATTTGCTGTTCGAAGGAAGATATTTTGAGCGCAAGTAAATTCGTATACTGCTGCGTTATGCGTTATTGCACAATGGCATCAGCCTCGATTTCAACCAGCATTTCCGGCATGATCAGGCGGCTGACTTGCACCATGCTGGTGGCGGGCCGGATCGCGCTGAAGAATTCACCGTGCGCCTTGCCGATTTTTTCCCACTCCTCGATGTTGGTGACATAAATGCGTGTGCGCACCACGTCTTTCAAATCCGCGCCGGCTTTTTGCAAGGCAGATTGAATGTTTTTGATGGTCTGTACGGTTTGCGCATATGCGTCGCCAATGCCGGCAAGATCTCCGTTCTCCGTTGTTGCGGTGGTGCCGGATACCGTAATGTAAGGTCCAAACCGGACGGCGCGCGAGTAACCCACAATCGGCTCCCATTTCGTGCCCGTGGAAATATTTTTACGTTCCATGCGAGAACTTACGGCTCCTTCGTTTTTGAGATGAGTTTCTCCACCATCTGTTCCACTTCCTTAAAGTCAGGCTCGCCTGTCCATTGCTGCACAATTTGTCCGCTGGCATCGATAAGAAACATCGCAGGAATCACTTTGACTTTGTAAGTCTCCCAGGCCGGACTCGTTTTGGCGTCCAAAAAAATTGGGTAAGTCAAGCGATGTTTTTTCACGAAAGCCTTGACCTTTTTCTCGCCCTGTTCGTCGATCGCAACGCCCAGCACCGAGAAGTTTCTTGTTGAAAATTGGTCATGCAATTTTTGTAAACTCGGCATGGTATGCACGCAGGGCTTGCACCAGGTTGCCCAGAAATCGAGCAGAACGATTTTGCCCTTGTAGTTTTCCAACGCGACGGTTTCGCCATTCAAACTCGTCACGCTGAAATTCGGTGCGGGCTGGGGAAATTCCGGCAGGACATAAGAAGCCGGTTCCTGCTCAAAGAGGTTTTTGCATTTTTTAGCGCAGAAATAATATTTTTGGCCTTGATAATCGGCGGTCGCAACGACTTTTTCCGGCTCGTTCGTGCCTTCGAGCACGCGGCAAACAGCGCAAATGGCTTTCTCGGGCGTTTGCGCGAAGGTCGTAAATGCTGAAGTGATGAAAATTGTTATGAATAACTTTAACCGCTGTGTGTGCCTGGCTGTTCTTTGCATGATATTTTCTCATTCGTTTTCTGCCATAATTGCCAAGTTAGACATCAAGATCGGCAATGTTTTGCAGCAATAATCAATAAAAGTTTGAGAACGCACGCGATCATTTTCAGTTGCTCTGCAATGCAACTTGCTGGCGCCCGCATACGAGTCGCGCCATACTCGCCCCGACAAAACAGAAAACCCACGTCCCGCAGCGGTTGATGTTCGCGGCGGAAGTGGGTTTGATCTTTGATGAATTTCAAGGTTGATATGCCATTCAATCAACCTGTTGAGGGCTTTGTTTACTTGGCCGCGGCTACCGGATAGGTAAAGTCGGCCTTGGCGGCGGCGCCTGCTGCCACCGTAACTTTCGCCGTTTGGGTGCCGAGCTTTTCTTGCCAGAATTCAACGGTATAAGAGCCGGGTGGAACGTCGGGAATCGTGAAGTTGCCGTTGGCATCAGTCACGGCATAATAGGGATGATCCACCACCACGAGCTTCGCGCTCATCCAACCGTGGACGTCGCACTTGAGCGTCACGAGTTCAGGCAAATCATACGTGACTTTCATCTCTTTCAAGAATTTCGGTTGTGATTTGTTGAATTCTTTGTTCTTCGTGCTGTAGCTGTGAACATTGTGCAAAATGCCGTCCGGATTGAGAATCTTGATCGGCGTTTTCACCGGTGCAATGGAGACATGCGGGCTGTACATGCAGCCTTTCTGATCGATGGCGAAATCCGCGCCCAGCGCCGTTAAGGGTTTGCCGCCTGTAACGCCTTTAATCGATACCACCACGTCTTTGATGCCGCCGCTTGCGCCGACCACCAGGCTTTCATCAATATGTTCTTGTTTGCCGCAAACTTCCGTGTCTTTTGTGACCGGCAACTTGGCTTTGGCGGGCGCTTTGCCGGCATATTTTATTGTTCCCGTCACGGAACCGCCGGCGGGAACCGTCATCGTGGTTTCAGAATTGTTCGGCGTGACGTCATTCTTTTCGCTGCGCACGAACGCCAGGCCCAAAACGGCAATGGCTGCCACCAAAATCATTGAACGTACAACTCGCATCTGAACACCTCCCTTAAGCTGGGTGCTGGTGAATGAAGATTTGTTGAATTGTGGATGATCGACAGGCGAGATCGCAAACGGCTGGACGTTAAGCCGGAGGGTTCAAATTATCTTCCATAACTCGCCTAACTCGTTGCAACAATATAAAACTTGACCACGAATGTCAAGCAATATTTGGGCGGGCTGCGTTTGAACAGATGTTTCACGAGGTTTGCAAATGCAATTAATGCACGAGCAGCAATTTGCGTGTCTCCTGAAAACCGCCGGCGGTTAGCCGGCACAAGTAAACGCCGCTGCGAAATCCATGCGCCTGCCAAGCTCT
>QEVD01000673.1 GCA_003576975.1 Candidatus Zhuqueibacterota bacterium | reverse complement strand
GCGCCGGGTCTGATCGTGGCCGTGGCGTGGGCGTTCCGCTTGGCGGGCGTCAGCCTGGCGGCCGCGCGCGGGCTGACGGTCTTGTTCGCGATTGCGGGGGCGGCAACGCCGGCACTCATGAAACACCGCGGCCGCGCCGTCGTGTTTGAGAGCATGGAAGATTATCATGCACGCATTGACGATCCGAATTTGGATATCGACGAATCGTGCGTCATCGTGCTGAAGAGCGTCGGCCCGAAAGGCTATCCCGGCATGCCCGAAGTGGGCAACGTTGATCTTCCCGCGAAATTGATACAGAAAGGTGTGAAGGACATGGTCCGCATCTCGGATGGAAGAATGAGCGGCACGGCTTACGGAACGGTGGTGTTGCATATTTCACCCGAATCCGCCATCGGCGGCACACTGGCGTTGGTAAAAGACGGCGACTTCATCGAGCTTGATGTTGCCAATCGCAGGTTGCATCTTGATGTCTCCGACGAAGAGTTGAAGCGACGCCGAGCCACGTGGTTTCCTCCCGCGCCGCATACAAACCGAGGTTACGTGCGCATCTATTTGGAGCACGTGCAGCAAGCCGACCAAGGCGCCGATCTGGATATTCTCATAGGAAAATCCGGCGCGGTGGTGAAAGGGGATTTGCATTAAATGATCATTCTCTTTTTTCTGGGTCGTCACGCAGTTATCCGGCATGGACGTGAAAACCGGCTACCGCCTGCACAGCCTGGGCACGTTCATCATGGGGGTTTCAGCGGCGGTATTTTTGTTCTTGTTTCATCTGGCGATTGTTTGAAAGTGAATGTTCGTAGTGGCGCCTTTAGGCGCACATCGTCCGGAACATCGTGACCCTAAAGGGTCTACTACAAACAAGATTCTAAAATTGAAACTCTACAAAATAAAAACCGGCGTCGTCATTGAAACAGATCACGGCTTTCATTTGTTGGAAGGCGAAAACTGGGATACTTTCGTCAATGACGACAATCTCTTTGGCAAACTCGCTGCAATCGTGCGCGCGGTTGAACCGATAGAGAACGGCCAACAACTTCTGAACTCCCGTTTGGAAGCCCCAATTCAATCTCAGGAATTATGGGCAAGCGGCGTCACGTACATTCGCAGCAAAATTGGCCGCCAAGAAGAGTCAAAAAATTCCGGCGGCGGGGAATTCTACGCGCGCGTTTATGAAGCGGAACGTCCCGAATTGTTTTTCAAAGCGACTTCGCACCGCGTCGTTGGTTCGGGCGGCAAAGTGAGAATTCGCCAAGATTCCAACTGGAATGTCCCAGAGCCGGAGCTGACTTTGATGATCACCTCCAGCGGCAAGATTGTCGGTTACACCATCGGCAATGACATGAGCTCGCGAAGTATCGAAGGCGAGAACCCGCTTTATCTGCCGCAAGCCAAGACGTATGACGGCTGCGCTGCCCTCGGCCCGTGCATTTACGTGACGGAAGAACCTTTGCCCGCGGACACGATCATTCATCTTGAAATTGCAAGAAACAACGCGCCGGTCTTCACCGGCAGCGTAGACATTAAACAAATGAAGAGAACGCCGGAAGGGTTGGTTTCCTATTTATATCGGGAATGCTCTTTTCCGCACGGCAGCTTGCTCATGACCGGAGCCGGCATTATTCCGCCGAGTGATTTTAGCTTGCAAAGCGGTGATGAGATTCGCATTACGATTCAACCAATAGGCATGTTAGTAAATACCGTGAAATAGTAATGCCTGACTTCATATCATTGATTTAAGCGAAGACCAAGTAGTCCCGAAGGGACTTGTGAAAATAGCCCCGCCATTTATGGCGGGGATTTGAAGTCATGGTTTTGCACAAGTCCCGCGAGGGACGATTGAATTCTCACGATCAACGCGCACTTCTCATTCGTCCCTTGCGGGACTTATGAGGATATGTTGGCATGTTGACCCCGCGATAAATCGCGGGGCTATTTTCATCTGTCCCTTTGCGGGACAGATCATGGCGCTTTTCTTACGTGAAATAATAATATGGAACTCACCGGACTAAATTTTATCGGCAACGAGCAATCGGGAAAAGGCAAAATCACTTTTCATGCTGTCAATCCTGCCACCGGCGCTGAGATGTCGCCGGCATTTCATGAGGCTACGC
>QEVD01000672.1 GCA_003576975.1 Candidatus Zhuqueibacterota bacterium | reverse complement strand
TGATCGCGCGGTACATCACGCTGGTGAATTCCATGGGACGATAGCCGCGCTCATTCAGCAAAGCCACAAGCTCGAGGCCGGCGAGCGGGCTGACTTCATGAAACACCGGCGCGTTGCACTCTTTGAAGAAATCTTCAATCTTCTCCAACTCGGTGATTGTGATAGGATCGAATAGCCCGAGGCCAAACGTCTGCGTGATAGGCGACGAAACGCCGTCGAACATGGCGTAAGCTCCCGCCACTTCGATCCACTGCGCGCCGCTTTCCGGATAAACTCTGGCTCTCGCCTCGACAAACTTTGCGTTGGCATGAGACTCGGCTCTTTCCAGGCGCCGCGACAATTCCAGATCAGAGAAGATTTGGGGGGCTTGTTTGTGAGTGATCATTTTTGTTTATCAGCCTCAGGCGCAATGATTTGAACAGATTCATCAACTCGAAAATCGTTTTTTGATATCGCATAGAAAATCGTATCCAACCCGTTTTTGCTTTCGCGCTTCAAAAACTTCATTCCGGTCTTTTCCATGACGCGGAACGAGGCGGCGTTTGGCGCGTCGGCGCTGGCGCTGATCTCGTCGAATCCCAGATATTGAAATCCGTATTGTAGCATTGCGCGGGCAGCTTCGGTTGCAAGATTATTGCCCCAATGTTCAGGAGCAATGCCGTAGAGAATTTCCAGCTCGGGCGGCTCGTGAAAATACCAATATCCGCAAAAACCGATGATGGCCGATTGTTTGTGGAATGTCACTGCCCACAGTCCCAGGCCTTTTTCATTGAACAATTCGATACTCTTGGCAACAACTTCTTGTGCCGTCTCTTTTGGGATAATCTCGTCATCCCAGAGATATTTTCTCACGCCGGGCGCGCTCCACAATTGATGAATCTCATCCACATCTGCGGGAGTAAAGGGCCGCAGGAACAGCCTCGAAGTTCTTATCGCTTGCATCATCATGCCGCAATGCGTTTGAGCTTTCACGGGGAGATTTTTCTCTGCGCCTCGTGCCGCAGCATGGCGCTTTAGCATGCACCATGCCTTCAGCACGCTGTTCAATACTTTAGTCGCCTCTTTCCACCGGCACGCCGACGAGATTGCCCCACTCGGTCCACGAACCATCATAGTTCTTCACATTTTTAAAACCAAGCAAATATTTCAACACAAACCACGTGTGGCTCGAACGCTCGCCGATGCGGCAGTAGGCAATCACTTCTTTTTCTGGCGTGACACCTTTGCCTGCGTAAAGCGCCTTTAATTCCTCGAGACTCTTGAACGTGCCGTCTTCGTTGCACGCCTTTCCCCACGGAATGTTTTTGGCGCCGGGGATGTGGCCGCCCCGTTGGGCCGTTTCCGGAAGTCCGGCGGGCGCGACAACCTTGCCGGAAAATTCCTCCGGCGAGCGCACGTCAACCAACACCGCGCCGTTTTTCATCGCGGCTTGCACCTGCGGCAAATACGCGCGCAATGATTGATCCGGTGCGCTGGCTTTGTAACTTGCGGTTTTCGGCGCCGGCTTGTCTTTGCTCAACGTGCGGCCTTCGGTGACCCACTTCTTGCGGCCACCGTCCATGAGACGAACGTCTTTGTGGCCGTAGATCTTTAACTGCCAAAACGCCCAGGCTGCAAACCAGTTGTTGTTGTCGCCATACAAAATGATCATGGTGTTGTTACCGATGCCGCTCTTGCTCAACAAAGCTTCGAGGTCGGCTTTGCTGATGATGTCGCGGCGAACGTTGTCGTTGAGCTGCGTCTGCCAATCCCAGCCGAGCGCGCCGGGAATGTGGCCTTCGTGATACGTTGCGATATTCGCATCGACTTCAACGATCACCACGTTCGGGTCGCTTTTGTGCTGGGCAACCCATTCAGTGGTTACCAGCACGCCGGCGCGGGAATTTGTTTGTGTTTGTGCGGCAAAACCGGCGACCGTAGCGATCGCCGTAACGATTAAAATCAAACGAATTAAATTCTTCATGATGGGTAGTTCCTTATAAAATGTGAAAAACTGAAGTCATTCCCAAAAGTAGGTGTTTCAAAATAGCCCTTTCATTGAGCCGCGAAATTATGTCACCACTTCGTGGTTTCATGAAGAAAAAACGCCAAATGACTATAACCATGTCATCCCTTCGAGATTGTCCGAACCGAGAATCCCGAAGGGATGACATGATTATAGAAAGACAGCCAAAACGAGCAGGATAAAACCCCGAGGGTGACATATTTACTGCACTAACTTTTGGGAATTGCACCCATAGGCAAAACGATTAAGAGCAAAACTATGCTTTAATCGTTTGCCATGGCTTTTTACCTGAAACTTTATGCCCCGCGTTCCACCGGCGCGGCGACGAGATTGCCCCACTCCGTCCAAGAGCCGTCGTAATTCTTCACGTTCTTGAAACCGAGCAGATACTTCAACACAAACCACGTGTGGCTCGAGCGCTCGCCGATGCGGCAATAAGCGATCACTTTTTTTTCCGGCGTGAGGCCCTTGCTGCCGTACAACGCTTGCAATTCATCAAAACTCTTGAAGGTGCCGTCTTCGTTGCAGGCCGTTGCCCAAGGAATATTCTTCGCGCCGGGAATGTGGCCGCCGCGCTGGCAGGTTTCCGGCAAGCCGGGAGGGGAAAGAATCTTGCCGGTGAATTCATCAACCGAGCGCACGTCGACC
>QEVD01000074.1 GCA_003576975.1 Candidatus Zhuqueibacterota bacterium | reverse complement strand
GCAACTTTGGCCTTTATGGGATTCGGCTTGATCCTGTTCAATGTCAACAGCAACAGCGCGCTGCAACGGCGCGTGCCTGATCATTTGCGCGGCCGTGTGGTGGGATTTTATGTGTTATGCTTCGGTGGTTTGATGCCGGTGGGCAGCCTGCAAATCGGTTTCATCGCTGAAAAATTCGGTGTTACAACCGCCTTGCTCATCAACGCGGCGCTTTGCGGCCTGGCGACGTTTGCTGCTGCGCGTTTCATCTCACAGACACGCCAGCAACCAAGCAATCAACCGGTCTTCTCCGGCACCTCACCAATGAATGGGTTTTCGCTGGAAAGATGAATCAGGTCGTGTCGTCGTTTGGCTGTGCATGATTGGGAGATACGCAGAAATGTTTTTCCGGCGGCGGCTTCGTTTGCCGCTATATAACAGCATGTGTTGTTTTCTTTATAGCGCGAACATGAGGGTGGAGAGTTGTTTGGGATACGGTGTTATGTCCGCCAAGCATTCCTGTCAAGTTTTCTTTTTCGTGTCTGCGTTGTTGCTGAGTTGCGCCGGAGAGAAGCCGGGTGCGCCGGTGACCAGGGATGTTGCCGAACAGATTTCGCGCCAGCAGTTGAGCAACAGCTATGTGACAAGTGTGAAACAAGTCGTCGATCTCGGGCGGCTCGTGTATAAAGTTTTTGTGCAGAATGATTCCTCGGCCAAACGCGTGACGGTCGACGCCGCCACCTCGCGCATCATCGAAATCATCGATCGCACAGAGGAATTGCGTGAGGCCGTGGCCGAAGGCGAAAATGTGCCGCATGAGATTTGTCCGATAGCGCGCGCGGCCGCGGAAACAAAGGCCTTGCAAGCCGTGCCCGGAAGCATCAAACGCTGGAAAGTTTTGAAGGACAACAATCGCATCATTCACAAGTTCGACATTGCGACCGCCGAAAGAGAAGAAGCGCGTATCATTGTTGATGACTCGACGCAAGAGATCCTGGAGATTGAACATTCGCTGCCGGCGCGCTAAAACCGGCAGTATTGCATCTCCAGCAAACGTCACAAAATCGCTAACCGTGTCGCACGATCGTGACATGAAAATATCCTCGTGTGGTTGATATTCTTGATTTTCCCGCCCTGCTTCTTTATTTTGCCCTCGAAAAAAAAGCTGCCAAAAATTTTCAGAGTGGTTCTGTTACGCAACCGTTACGAGATTGCCCTCAAACACCTTCTAAAAAATTCGTTGGCTGATTCTCTTTCTTCAAAACTGCTCGGATGTTGGTAGATTCCTTCGTCAATTCTACGCCAGGATGGGAACGTAGAAGCTTGGCGACATGGGCGCGAACATAATGGATTTCAGGGAGCATGCGCATTCTTGTGATGATGGAATTCGCTGATTTATCCTGATGACATGCGCCGGCGAGGAAACGTGATTTGCTTTCCGGCAAATCGCCTTCATCCCTCTAATTGAGATGGCGCGTTCATCCATCCCGCTGATGGTGAGGCGCTTGGGCATTATGAACAATTTTAAACGCAGGAGGCTGTCACCATGAGTTGGAATAACGACTTTAACGGCAAAATTACGAAAGCTTACGATTCGGATTATGAGGCCGGCGGCCACGATGATCCCGATTCCTATGACGATTACGGCGAAGTGAATAACCCCTATTCTCCGATTTGGGACGGTAGCCCCGTTCACAACGACGCTCTGGGTGAAGATTATTCCTTCCCGGACTCCAACGACATTTCGCAGGACTGACGATCAAGGGTGGCATTCTCGCCGGTTCTTGGTCCCAGGGATTGGAAAATTGCTGAGACGCTAGAGTTCGTGAAACGATTTCAGCGCGCTGCTTGCGCCCGTTTCATTGTGCTTGGGCTTCTCAGCATTTTTTGTTTGGGGGCATTTAAATACCATACTCATTTTTGAAATCGCGAATGAGCGCGAATATTCCCTGATTTTGAAATTCACGTTTATCTGTGTCTATTTGCGATTTGAAATTTGGTCATGTTATTTAAACGACAATTCTTATTTCAACTCACCTACCGCTAATATCCCGCCGTCATCGAACTCCCCAAAATCTCCACTCAATGCTTGTTCGGTTACAAAAAAATCATTATTGCGTAATGGCCAAAAATTGTTATTATTGCCTTGCATCGCCGGTTCAAAGCGCCGCGGTGTCACTCCTGCGCGACATTGATTTCTCTAAGAGCCGCTCGCAAACGGTAGTTCAATGGAATGGGCAAACGCGAGTTCTTTTATGCTGCGATACCTTCTGGCATTGTTAAAGCGAAACGTACAACATGCGTTTTATCCAAAAACACAGCACGAAACACAGCCCGGGCATTGGGGCGTGACGCTGGAAAAGCTCGTCGAACATATGCCTCGCCTCAAGCGCATCAAACGAGGCGATTTGGAATTTGCCGATCGCATGATTGTGCGCACGCTGAATTCAGAATATGATCTACTTGTCATTGAACCGGACACGTTTTTGGTTTCCGGCGGCTGGTTCGATCGCCAACAACTCTCACCGTATCGCGTGAAAATTAATGGCTGCACCTGGGGCGGGGCCATGATTTGCCTCGACATTCTCGCCGCGCCCGGCATGTGCATCGAGTTTAATAATAATGTTCTAACGTCTCCGATACGAGAAGTCGTGGTTTATCGTCCACAAGCTTCTGCTTCCAACTAATTTGCAATTCCCTCGTTCGAGATTGTATTTTCTTCCGGCTCTGCGTTTTCACCCCGTTTGCTGCAAAATCTCCTTGTGCAAAACTCACTCTCACGTAAGTGATGCGAGTACAAAAATTTGCTTTCTGTGTCAGGTGATGCAATCGCTGTTTAACCATCAGCGGCACATGAATTGCTTTCATATAAAGCAGTGATGATCGACGATGCTGATGAAATGATCAGCATGCAGAGCATGGCACCCCCTCACAGCCAAAAGGCCTGGGTCACGAGACTCGGGCCTTTTTATTTTTCATTCTCGCGCGGGAAACTTCAGCTTGACTTTGCAGAGAGTTTTGGATACTATCCGCCCACTTTTGCGCGAACGGGCAAATGCGTTTCCCATAAATCGAAAAACGAATTGAGAAGCAAGCATGCGATGGCTCAAGCCGCTAGCAGCATTGGGTGCAACCCTGGCTTTGTTTTATCTGCTTCATTTTAAACAAGGCCAGATTCCTCCGCTTGGAAAATTTCTGAATCCTTTCGCCGGTTTTTGGCAGAATAACACAACAAGCGACGAGATTTTATCCGATCTCATTTTGCCGGAGCTGCAAGATACCGTGCACGTGTTGTGGGATGATCGCCGCGTGCCGCACATCTTTGCCCGAAATAATCATGATCTGTATTTCGCCCAGGGTTATCTCACGGCCGCCGATCGCCTCTGGCAAATGGAATTTCAAACGCATGCGGCAGCCGGGCGGCTGTCGGAAATTGTCGGCGCGCGCGCGCTGGAATATGATCGTTTTCGCCGTCGCATCGGCATGGTTTACGCCGCTGAGAATGCCGTGAAAGCCATGCGCGGCAATCCCGCCACCTTGTTGGCAGTGGAGGCCTACACCAACGGTGTGAACGCCTGGATTCGCGGCTTGGAGGCCAAACGCCTGCCGTTCGAATATAAGATTCTCGATTACCAACCCGAACCGTGGACCGTGTTGAAGTCGGCGATCTTGCTGAAGTTCATGGCGTGGCGCCTGACCAGTCGCAATCATGAAATCATCATGTCGCGCACGCGCGCGACCCTCGGCGATTCATTAACGCGCGTTCTGCATCCGGATTATCCGCCGTTTATGGAGCCGATCATTCCGGCTGGTACGCGCTGGGATTTTTCACCGCATGCCGTTAAAAAGCCGCAGCAGGATTTCAAGATGATGTTGCGCGATTCAGCGCACGCGACCAAGAACTTTTCCGCGCAAGGCAGCAATAACTGGGCGATGGCCGGCGCGCGTACGGCCAGCGGCTATCCGATACTTTGCAATGACCCTCATCTCACGTTGAATCTGCCGGCAATTTGGTATGAAATCCAATTGGTGTCGCCCGAAGTCAATGTTTATGGCGTCAGCCTGCCCGGCGCTCCGGCTGTGATTATCGGCTTCAATCAGCAGGTGGCGTGGGGTGTGACGAATAGTGAATCGGATGTGATGGATTGGTATCATCTTACTTTTAAAGACAGCACGCAGCAGCAGTATTTTTATGACGGCGCTTGGCGTGCCACACAGCGGCGCGTCGAAGAGATCAAGATCCGCGGCGGCGAAACGGTGCGCGACACGATTTTTTATACGCATCACGGCCCGGTGGTTTATCGAAATTCTGAAAAGCCTTATGATTGGGATATTCCCTCCGGCGCAGCGCTGCGTTGGGTGGCGCATGACTCTTCGAACGAATTGGCGACGTTCATGTACCTAAACCGTGCGAGCAACTATGATGATTATCTCTCGGCTTTGAGTTTCTATGCCAGTCCCGCGCAAAATTTCGTTTTTGCGGATAGCAGCGGCGACATTGCCTTGTGGCATCAAGGCCGTTTTCCGTTACGCTGGGAAAAGCAAGGGCAATATCTCAGCGACGGCAGTGATCCTGCTTATGATTGGCAAGGCTGGGTTCCGCTGGCGCAAAATCCGCATGTCAAGAATCCCGCACGAGGCTTTGTCAGCTCGGCCAACCAGAATCCGGTCGATACGAATTATCCATATTACCTCGGGTCGAATTATGCCATCTTCGAGCGCGGCGGCCGCATCAATGCGAAGTTGGCAGAGATGAAAAATATTGCGCCGGAGGATATGATTGCCTTGCACAACGATGTGATGAACCTGCACGCACGCAATGTGTTGTCGGCTCTGCTGGCGCAACTGGCACTGGAAAACTTTTCTCCGGACGAGGCGCGCGCTTATGAAGAGTTGATGAAGTGGAACTATGAGAATCACGCGAATGCCATTGCGCCCAGCATCTTTGAGTATTGGTGGCAGGATTTCATGGACTTGGTGTGGAATGATGAATTGGCGAGCGCCTATGGCGCGATCAAGCGGCCGCGCCGCGATGTGACCGTAGATTTGATTCTGCGCCAGCCGCACGCTCGCTATTTTGATATGCGCGATACGGCCCGGCGTGAGACGTTGCGCGACATGGCGGAACTATCCTTGCGTTCCGCGCTGCGCAAACTAACTGAAAAATGGGGTCCCCTCGGTCCGGCGTGGGAATGGGGAAGAACGCGCGGCACTGACATTTTGCATTTGGCGAATATACCCGGCATGGGCCGGCGCAACTTGCTCACCAGCGGCAATTATACCTGCGTGAACGCGACAACTAAGACGACCGGCCCGTCGTGGCGTATGGTGGTGGCGTTTGGCCCGCAGGTAAAGGCTTGGGGTATTTATCCCGGCGGGCAATCGGGCAACCCGGGTTCACAATTTTATGATAATTTTGTTGAGGATTGGGTGGCCGGCAAAACATATGAGATACTTTATTTGAACTCACCGAACTCCACCGCTAATCGAATTGCCGGTCAAGCAACTTTGCGGAGCGCGTTATGAAAGGAATCGCGATTTGTTTTATCGTCATGTTGATTCTGCAACTAGCGACCCCGTTCTGGTGGTGGATTATGCTAGTGCCGTTTCTATTTGGGTTGTTGGGCGCACATTCGGCCTGGCAGAGCGCGCGCACCGGCATGTTCAGCGCGGGGTTTTTGTGGTTATCGGCAGGATTGTTTTACTGGCTGACGGCAAGTCAAATCATCACAATGCGGGTGGCAAAAATGTTGGGAGAACGGTTTGAGGTTGAAAGCGTGATTTTAGTATTCGCATTGACAACGATGGTCGCAGTCTTCTTGAATTGTTGTTCGAATTCCCCGGGCGCGAACCAAAGCTCGTAAGTGCCGGGCCGCACATTTTTGGCGTTTTCATAATTGGCCGAATGATCGGCAAGCTTTACTTGCATCCCCATTTTGTTGAGCAAACCCACGATTTTCATCGCTTCCTCTTGTTCTGCTTTGCGGAGGAAGCGCAATTCGGTGGCTTCCGGACCTTTATCCACCAAACGCTCGATGCCGGGCACGAGGTAGCCCGCCGCCTGTAAGCGTGCCCCAATTTTTTTGGCGGCTTCGCGTTGATATTCTCCGCGAATGTGAATGAAAATGCGCGCAGGAATTCTCACCGTGTCGGGCACCGTGGCGCGGGCTTGCGCCACTTCCTCTTTAGCCGAGGTCAGGGCCACCTGAGCTGATTCAAATTTTCTATCCTCGATCTTCTTAAGGGATTCGTCGATTCTAATTGACAAGCTATCGAGCGTCGATCTGAGGTATTCGCGCTGGCTTTGCAGTTGCGTAATTTCCTCCCCGAGTTGTCGCCGTTGTTCGATCAATGGCTTAATTCTTTGTCCCACCACAACCATCACGACTACCGTCGCGGCGGCAATCAATAATTGAATCACCAGCAAAATGGAAATGCCGCGGCCGCGTTTTGCCTCCGCGCCGCCGGTCTCGTTCGCGTTCATCTACTTGTTACCTCCGGCCAAAGCCATTTTTATAATGCGATATAAAATCGTTCCAAAACCAAGCAGCCCGCCGCCGAAGCCCGCTGCCTGAATATTGCCCAGCGCTTCAACTGAGATTTTGTCATCGAGTACCGCCCAAATCGTGCCAAGCACCAAAATAATCAAGCATAAACACGCTGAACCGATCGTCATCAAAATCGCGTATTCGCGCGACGATCCTGAAATCGCCGCCGGTTTCTTGGCGGTTTCGCCGCTCAAGGTTGCCGGCTTGGCAAAGATGATGGTTTTGGGATTGTGGTTGTGCGCGATGAGCTTGGGCGTGTACTGCTCGTTCAGGTTTTCCATGTCGATTTGCAAGCAGCCCAAATCAAACGCCGTTTTGACGTCTCTGCCAAAGCCGAGCGCTTGATAGAACGAAGAAGCAAAACTCAACGCGGCGACATCGCCGATTTCCTGCGACATGCCGACGACGCAATCGATGTGTTGTGCGATAGCCTCGGCCTGCGACGCCGAGAAGCAGGCATTGAGCACGACGCAGCGAATGTTGTCTTTGAGCACGGCAAACAACTGGCCCAACGCGCGGCTTGAAACCGGCTGGCTTTCGCCGGCATTGTTCTCCAAAATGATCTCGCGCGCCTCGCTGCCATGCCCGCTGAAATGCACGATGTCGGGCTTATAGCGCAGCAAATGGCTTTGCAAATCGCTTACGCGCACGGCCCACTGCTGCTCGATGTCGAAGCGATCGCGAAACTCGGATTGGCGCAGCGCCAGATCGATACTGCGCATTTCCTCGTCGAGGCGCAATTGTGTAGTATCTTTCGGATTTGCCGCGAGAAAAAGAATTTTGATGATCTTACTCATGCAGGCATATTCAGCTTCTGGGGAGACCGCCGGGGCGGTTAGCTTTAAAGTGTGTGCAAGTCTAATAACCACCGGGATTGTTCATTTCAAACCGTCCGGGCGGTGGTGTTTCCAGACAGGCATTATTTAAAAATAATTCCGGCGAATTGCAACAACGCAATTCACAAGAATGCCGGTGATAGCGGGTCTCTCCCACGACCAAGAAATCGCGAGCACACGCTAACAAACGCGAATTAGAAATAGTCTTAGCACAGATTCGCATTCATTCGCGGAATGCGTCAGTCATTTAAAGGACGTTCATTAATCTGTAATCTCGAAACGCCCGCCGTCGCGGACAAATGGCATCTTGAGATAATCCGGGCCCAGGCTGGAGGTGGTTGGCCCGAGTGTTTGCAGTAATAACGATGGTATGTTTTCATGCGCGATCAGCAGATACGGCACAACCTCATATGTGCCGGGCGCGAGCCGGGGCGTCACTTCGCGGAGGCGAAAGGTGAAGCCTCGCACAACCGGTGTGCGTCCGACAATGATCACTTCTCTCGCGCTGCCGCCGGCGACGCGCTGAAACACCGTGGTGGCGCCGGTGTTCGTCGATTTGAAAATGACCGCGCCCAGCGTGCCGATGACGGATTGCGGAAAAATTACTGTGGCCGTATCGCCAATCAGAGTTTGCAGCGTTACCCGGAGATCGATCGCTTCGGCGCTATCGCTTTGTGCGACACGGGCAGGACTGAGCTGGGTGGTGATGCCGAGAAACGGGCTTAATACGATCTTGGCTCTGA
The DNA here is from genome assembly GCA_003576975.1 of Candidatus Zhuqueibacterota bacterium. Classification (GTDB taxonomy): domain Bacteria; phylum Zhuqueibacterota; class Zhuqueibacteria; order Zhuqueibacterales; family Zhuqueibacteraceae; genus Coneutiohabitans. The sequence goes on along the minus strand of QEVD01000074.1, from coordinate 13,705 downwards.
GCGCGCCATTTTTGTTGAGATCCGCTGCGTCATACACAAAAACGCCGTTGCGCGTGGTGACGTTTGCCGTATTGAGCCTGCAATTGGCCATATAAAAATAAAGATCGAACGCGCCGCTGATGCCGCCGCCCGGCTGGCCTGCCGCAGGCGGCAAAATCAACCGAAACGCCCCGTTCGCGTCGGCGCGCGTACCGGCATTGAACGTATCCAGCCAAACGAATGCATCTTTCGCGCTGGCGCCGTTGTTCAAGGCGACCGACCCGTTGATGGCCTGCGTTCCGCCGGTGATGTCATTATCGCCAAAGGGACTTTCGAGACAGCCGGCCAGCAGAACGAGAGTGGGCCACACCAAGAAAACATGTAGAGTTCTCATCACAAGGTTTCCGAGATTTTTGTAACTCTGCAACCTTAAACATTCTACACCGATTTTCGCGCAAGCTGAAAATCGAGGCTCTTCCAGCAGCTTTGAAAACTTCGCCCACAAAAGTAGAACTGCTACAGAAAGAAAAAAGCCTTTTCTGTGGGATTTCATCTCGGTGGGCGAAACACTTTCAGTCTCGCCGCTGCGGGATTATTCTAACTTTGAGCGCCTCACGGCCTGAATCGCAGCGTTACTCACTGCTTTTCACGACGAGCTGGCCGCCGGTGCGCTTCGTCGGAATTTTGAGAAAATTCGCGCTGAAGTTTTCCACCGCATCGCCCAAACTGGGCAGAAGCCCCGGCGGCAGGACTTTTTCGGGAACGATAAGAAAGTACGGCACGACTTCGTAACTTCCTTGCGGCAGGTAATCCGGTGTAAAATTGAGAGTCATGCTGCGGCGATATGCTTCTTGCCCGATTTTTATGCTATCGCGGGCGGCGGGGTTGACCGTCAAAGCATAGGAAAAAACAGCGCCGGTTTCTTTTTGCTTAAAAAAGAGGGCGGGACTTTCATTCTCCGGAAAAAGCACGGTCACAGAATCGCCGGCGGCGGACAATGAAAGCTGCACATTCACCGGACCTTGATAATCGCCTGCAATCTCTGCAGGCGTCACCGTGGTTTCAATGTGTAATCGTTTGAGTAGCGAAACCGTGTTGTTCAACTCGCCGCGGCTGTTAAGCCCGCCGCGCGAATACAAAAATTTGCCATCGCGTATCGCCAGATCCACCGAGGAAAGCTGATAGTTGGCAAGATAAAAATAAAGCGAGTGAACGCTGGCACCCACCAAAACATTCGGCGCAACCGGCGGCAAATTTATTTGAAATTCGCCGCTTTGACCGGTGTACGTCGCGAAGCTCGTGCCGTCCAGCCAAACATAAACATCTGAGGGTGGTGCGCCCTCGCTCAACAAGACCCGGCCGCTCATTTGAGCGCCGGCGGTGAGCTCATTGTCATTGGCAGGATTTTTTTGGCAGTTTGACAGCAGCAAACTGAAGGCAAGTACTAGCGACAATCGTCTCAGGAGATTGCCTCGTCTCACGAGGTTAAATCCGGGAGACAGCCATTTTTTAGAATATGGCGCAACAGATAAAGGCTGCCAACGGATATTTATTTTGAATCGGTTGGCAGCTTTCATCCGTTTCCTCTTGTGATCAAATCGATAAGGCGATTTTGTTATGAAGCTCATTCAGGGCAAACGCCTCAAAACTGCGCGCCGAAGACCAGGTAATAACGCCGGTCGCGAATGGCCAGGCCTTCCAGGACTTCGTCGCTTTTGTTCAACAAATTGCGGCCGGTGGCATTGGCAAAAAGCTTGAGCTTGCCCATTTGAAAGGTTTTGCTCAAATGCAAATCGAGATTGGAAAAACCGGGCAGCGCAATTTCCGCCAGTTCGCCGAACACCGGCTGGCCGCCGGCTTGGTCGCCGCTTTTGAGACGGCGCAGCCAGCCAAATTGCTCGCTTTCGGTGAACCAATACGCTTGAAACGAATAGCCGGCATGATCGAGGTTGAGTGTGAGCGTGCGTTTGAGATCCGATTTGAATGGAAACGCGGATTTTTCGGAGATCGAATAACGTGAAATGCCGCCGGTCAGCGTCGCTTTCTTACGGAAGAAGAAGGTGCTGGCCTTGGCCTCGATGCCGGAAATGCGCGCATTCTGCACGTTATCGAAGAACAGCACGGGAACGCCCGGCGTTGCTGCGATGCGGAACTTGTTTTCGTAGTGGTTTTGAAAATAATTGCCAGAAATCTGCCAGCCGTAGATGCTGGTGTTCGCGCGCACATCGCGCGAAATCGTGAAGCCGAGCTCCACGCTGCGATTTTTTTCCGGATTCAAATCCGGCTGCGATTCTTCCGGCGCAAAAAAGGCGGGCGAACTGGTTTGCTGCAAGAGAGTCGGAAATTTGACATTGGATCCGGCATTCAAATAACCGTTGAGCGCGAGATTGTTGCGATAGCCGTCAAAGCTGAAGGCAAATTTAAAAGTGGTTTCACGCCAGTCGTTGCGATCAAAAGCTCCCGCTACCACCAACGGATTCGGATCCCCCGGCGTGCCGCGCAACACATAATCGACTTGATCGTCGAGCACGCGATCATGGCGCAGGCTAAAATCGACATCCACGGTTTGGAAGAAATCCGAGCCGCCGTCGTTATGCAGCTTCACAATGGCAACCGCGCCATGATGGCGGCGGTCAAATTGCGCGGATTCGATGCCCAGGCGCTGTTCTCCGGGAACATCACGCGCGTCTTGATAATCGAGTTCTGAGGCCTGAAACTGATAGGCGGTGAGCAAATCGACGCGGCCCAGCCGGAACTGCTTTTCGGCATTGACCTGCACGGCGCGGTCGTCGATGTCGCTGTCAATGGTGCCGCCGCTGGTCAAGGTGCGCGCTTCATCGAGGCGGCGCAGCGTCAGCGACAAATTGAAATCTTTGCGCTGGGATTGTTCGGCAGCATACCTGATCGTCACCATGTGATTCAAGTCGTTTTGGCGCTCGAAATCCCGGAAATTGTCATAATCCAGGGCGGTGTAGAGATATGTCGCACTCAGTTCCTTTTTCAGGCGGTTGCCTTCGGCTTCGGAGAAACGATAAGTCAAGTTGCCGGTATGATGCAACTCCGCGTTTTCCAGTCCGCTGTTGTCATCAACGGCATCGACAAAATCCCGTTTGGAGGCGCCGCGCTTGAAATTGTAGGACGCGTGCAGCTTGTCGAGATTCCGGTAAAAGTGCAGACCCCAGTTGCCGGAGCGGTAGGTGCCCAGGCGTTGTTGAAAGCGCACGGAATAATCCTTCTGCACTTTCGGCACGGCGTTGATGACGCCGCCAAAGGCATCCGGGCCGTAGAGCGCGGTATTGCTGCCTTTGATGATTTCCAGGCGCTCGATGTCCTCCAAATCCAGCAACTGCAAGTCAAAGATATTGTCATAGGCGCTGTTCATCTTGACGCCGTTGAACAGTACGGTGACCTCATCCGGATTGCTGCCGCGGATCGAGATGGTTTTCTTGCCGCTGAGCTGTTCTTCCACCTGCACGCTCTGGTCGGTTTTCAGTAGGTCGCCGGCATCTTCGAAGCCGCGAATTTCAAAGCTTTTGGCATCAATCACCGAAACCGGCTGCGGCAAATCCGTGTCAATGTCCAGGCGCTGCCGGCCCTCTTCTTCAATTTCGACGCCCGGCAAGACGATGACACGCGGCTGCAGGTAGACCGAGCGCAGCTTCATCAGCTCTTCCAGGGTGACTTCCATGGGTTCATAGCCGACATGCTGAAAGACAATGACGCTTTGCATCGTGGTGTTGGCCAGCGGCAGCGCAAAGCGCCCGGCAAAATCCGTGGTTGAGCCGACTTTGGTGCCTTTAAAATAAACATTGACGCCGCGAATTTCGCGATGGGTGTTGCGGTCGCGCACGGCGCCGGCAAGCTTGATCTCCTGCGCCGGCAGCACGAAGGGGAGAAGCATGCCAAGGCAAAACAACAGGCGGGTAAAAAACGGCAACGGTGACATGGAGGCCTCCTCTGCAAAGGTCGGAGTGTTTTCAGGCTGGGCGTGAAAAGTTGCGGGCAAAATGATACTCACAGGAATGAGAAGCAAGCAAAAACTGTTGAATTGCGGAATTATTATTCATGTCCAAAAGCTGCCCGGCTTGATCCGCGGCTTGAGCAAATAAAATTTGCACTCAAAGATAAGGACGGAGGCAAAGATCGTATCATGAGGATCGACGATTAAATAACTTTCCCAATCTCCAACCGCGAATAGACGCGAATCATCGCGAATTAAAAAGCATTAGCGACCATTCGCGTTGATTAGCGATTTAAAGAAAATGAGTAAGTTAAATGGCAATCCTTAAGGAAAACGAGGGGAGCAAAGCTGGTAGCAATTCCCCCAAGTTGGTGTTTTAAAATTGCCCTTTCATTGAGCCGCGAAATTATGTCACCACTTCGTGGTTTCATAAAGAAAAAACGCCAAATGACTATAATCATGCCATCCCCTCGAGATTCTCGGTTCGGAAAATCCCGAAGGGATGAATGATTATAGAAAGATAGCCAAAAAGAACAGGGTAAAATCCTGAAGGGTGACATATTTACCGCACGAACTTTTGGCAATTGTACCCATCAGAGCTGAATAATTTTCCAATATTTCAAACCACGAATAAACGAGAATTTGAAAGATATTGGCGCGTATTCGCGTGAATTAGCGGTTGCAGGAAATGGGTCGGGAGAGTTTAATCACAAGTATTTTAGTGGCCACGGATCGGCACGGATAAACTGAGATATGAATTATTCATAAAGCTGAATATTTTATTGTTCGTGCAAACGCCTTCCAGGAATTATGCAAAAAAGCGCACGCTTTGCCGCAAAAAACGTGTGGCCGGCAGAGATGAAGATATTTATTTAAGTCATTAATTTAATGAACTAATGCACGATAAGTCAGCCGTTATTTTAGCGAAAATTTACAGTGGCATAATTTATGTTAAGTCAAAAGCACTTACCAGGAGAATAAATTTGCCGCCTTCTCAGGCTGGCAATCGCGAAGGAAATTGCTCAGCCCTGAGCTCGCAGGATGTGACAGTTACTTGATCGTTAAGTACCTCAACTTCATTTTCAAAGTCAGGTAGTCAGCGGTTAGGACCATAACTCCCGACGGATCGCCAAAAATCAAGCGTCGGCTGTTGATGCGCCCAGTTCTGCGAAATGAGAAACGTATACTATCGTTCCGCCAATTTCAATTTTTGCATTCGGCATCCCGTAGCCCTCGGCTAATGGCTTACGCTATTAGTTCGAGGGCTATTTTTTTTCTGGTCGCTCATCGCTTGTGGCTTAGAACCAATACCGTTCACTTGGCATTTCTTTCGTAGTTCCGGCCCCTTGCGGGCCGATGCTAATGCAAATAATTTCAATCTTTCTACAGTGCCCCACAAGCGGGCAGGACTACTAAGTGATCGGATTGGGCGCAAAACTGAAACGAGCAACCAGAAACCAGCAACCAGAAACCAGAAACCAGAAACCAGAAAACAAGCAATCATATCCCATCTACTAACCATCATTTTGGAGGAGGTAGAGTATGCATCGTAGGTTAATGTTTGTTCTCGCCTCGCTGCTCCTGCTGCCGTGCTTCCTGTTCGCGCAAGACGGTAAAGTGCGTGGCCGGGTAACGGCGAAGGAATCAGGAGAGGCCTTGATCGGCGCAAACGTCGTGCTCGACGGAACGACGCTGGGCGCCGCGGCGGACATCAACGGTGACTTCGTCATCCTGAGCGTGCCGCCAGGCGTGTACACCGTGCGGGCAACCTATATTGGTTACCAGACGGTCGGTATCGCCAATGTGCGTGTCAGCGCCAATCTGACTACCACGCAAGATTTCCAATTGCCCAGCTCGGCCATCGCCGTGGAAGCAATGGAGATCATCGCGGAACGGCCGTTGATTCAGCGCAACACCACCAACACGGTGCGCCTGACCACCGCGGAAGATATTGAAAATCTGCCGGTTCGCGGTGTGCAGAACATTTTGGCATTGAATGCCGGTACCGTGCTCCAAGATGGCGAGTTGCACGTGCGCGGCAGCCGCGCCAACGAAGTGGCCTACTACGTTGACGGCGCCACCGCCACCAACCCCTATTCCAACGAAGAAAACATCACCGTTATCGACGAGGCCATTGAAGAGCTGCAATTGCAGTCCGGCGGCTTCACGGCTGAGTTGGGCGGCGCCAATTCCGCGGTCGTGCGCACCACGGTGAAAACCGGCGGCTCGAGCTTCAAAGCCACGGTCAACTACCTCACCGATGATTTCGCCAAAGCCGGCGAAGAGTTTTTGGGCACCACCTCCCGCGGTTTCCGCAATGCCGCGGTGACCTTGAGCGGCCCGCTGCTCGGCTCCAAAACCCGCTTCTTCCTGGCCGGCCAGCATAACTACTTCCGCAATCGTACTCCCATCTTCATCGAACCCTTCAACACAAATAACTTTGTTGATCCTGCAACCGGCCAAACGCTGGCAGAGTTGGGTGGTTTGACGGATGATGGTCTTGAAGGTCGAGTAGCCGGCTCCCCGCTGCCTGCCCCGATTGCCTTCAAGAAGAACTTCCTGCCGAACAATCAGTTGCGTGACAACTCGCTCAACGGCACGTTGGTTTACGATATGTCCAGCGCATTAAAGTTCCGTTTAACTGGAACTTACGGCTATAATCGCCGGCCGCTGGGTTACAATACCTTCAACAATGCGCTGAACAATATTTTCTGGCAGCGTGAACAGCGCCGTGAAATCAAGACCGGCATGGTGGCGTTGAAGGGCACGCATGTGCTGAACCCCAAAACCTTCTATGAAGTCAACGTCAGCTATTCCGCCCGCAACAGTCGCGACTTTGATCCGGATTTCGGCGATGAGTGGACGAAATATGGTGACGTGAGAGAATGGGCTGCCGCCGGCCTGGACACCTCGAACTGGGGTCGCAACAACACGACCCGGCAACTCAATGTGTTTCAAGGTCCCTATCTGCACAGCACAATCTTGAATTTCGAAGTGAGAGCGGCTAATGGCACGGTTAACACCTATGCCAAAGATGAACAACAGAGCCTGGGCGCTGCTTTGGATTTTACCAGCCAGGTCACCAAGAATTTTGAATTGAAGTTTGGTGGACGCGCTGATCGTTGGACCATGCGCGCCTATTCGGTTAATGATATTCGCGGTTACATGGACTTTTTGTACGGCATCGATGGCACCACCAATCGTTCGTTTACGGATGACTACGTCCGGCGCGTCGAGCTTTCCAAGGCCGGCAATATCCAAACCTATGGTTTTGATATCGATGGCGTGAATAAATCGGACAGCGGTATCAATGGCCCGCGCAATCCGCTTTTCGCCTCGGCTTATGTCCAATCGAAACTCGAATATCGCGATCTTATCATCAACTTGGGCGTGCGTTACGAGCGCCTGGATGCCAAGGTTTTGCAGCCGGATAATGTCTCCAATCCGACCTACGACAAAACGAATCTCTGGATTGACGAAAATTCGGTGATTGAAACCGAGGCTAACGACTATCTGTTGCCGCGCATCAACTTTGCTTTCCCGGTAACTGATCGCACCGTGTTCTACGCGCAATACGGCAAGTATGTGCAAATGCCGAACTTGAACGATCTGTATCGTGGCGGCATCAGAACCTTGAGCCGCGACGTCATCCCGGAAACGCGCTCTTTGTACGGCTTCTTCGGCCAATATGTCGGTTTCACCGCCCAGCCCGAGCGCACCGAGCAGTATGAGTTGGGCATTCGCCAATCGTTGACCGACAACTTTGCGTTGACGATCACGACTTTCTACAAAGACATGCAAGACCTGCTCCGCTTGGACCGCGTGGTGGCTGACGGCACCGGCGCACAAGCGGCCGGCACCCCGATTATCGCTGGCTGGATCAACAACGACTTCGCCACCTCCAAAGGTCTGGAGTTGACGTTGGAATTGCGCCGCACCAAGCGTTTGGCGGCGAAGGTCAGCCATACCATTTCCGACACGCGCGGCACCGGCTCGGATTCGCGTTCGACCCGCGTTTCGGTGAGCGACGCCACCCTGGCGACGTATCCCACGTTGATCTACCGCTTGAACTACAATCAAACCCATCGCGGCACGATGTCGATCGACTATCGTTTTGCGCAAAATGATGGCGGCCCGATTCTCCAGGGCGTTGGCATCAGCGCATTGGTCAACTATAACAGCGGCCATAACTACACCAAGATCCTCGAACCCCAGGTTCTGGGCCAGGCCAATCCCTGGAACGTTGGTGTGCGCGCCACGATCGATCCCCGCACGCGTAATCCGGTTGAACCGGTCAACAGCTCCAGCACGCCGTGGAACGCCAATGTTGACTTGACGCTTGACAAAGTCGTTGGTCTCGGCAAAGTCAATGCGCGTTTCTACGCCAACATCCTCAACCTGTTCAACACCAAGAGCATCATCAACGTGTATGAAACCACCGGCACCTCCAACGATGACGGTTGGTTGAAGAGCGCGTTGGCTGGCCAGTATGTCGCGACGCCCTATTACAGCGATTTCTACAAAGCCATCAACCTCGACAACCGTTGGGGTTACTTCCTGGCTACTGGCGACGATATTTTCGGCTCGCCGCGCGAGTTTCGCCTGGGCTTGATGTTGGAGTTCTTCTAAAATTTCCGAACGGCCGGTCGCGCATGCGGCCGGCCGGTAAAGAATTTGAACCAAATCTCGGAGCTATATACGATGAAGAAATTTTCCCTTACCTTGTGGACGTTTCTCGCCCTGGTGCTGGTTGGGACACTGGCCCTGGCCGAGCGCCCGGCGCATGAGAAAGGCAAGGGCGAGCGCTCGTTGGCAAAAACTGCCTATGAGCCGGATCGCTATCAAATCTTGAATATCAATAACTTGTGGTCATGGCACCGCCGTGACGGCCAAGCCAACCACTCCCCCCTCGGTGATAATGGTACCTTCTTTCCGCGCGGCACGGCTTGGTCGATTTACCAAGACGGTATGGTGTTCGGCTCGCGCGCATATGTCGATGCAGCCAAAACTGTTTCCGCACCGTTCTCCCAGAACATTCGCGTCGGCGGCACAACTTACGCCACCGGGCAGCGTGAAGGCTGGGTGATTGGCCAGGGCGCAACCGCAGTTCCGGTTGACCCGGCTGACCCGCGCGCGCGCATCTATCGTATTCGCCGCGACTGGACCACAGCGTTCTACAATGCCAACGGCAGTTTCTCCGATGAAGCCAGGCGCGACGCGGCAGAATCCAATGAAATCGGCGTCTCCTCTGTGACCAATGCTCAGGTGCAAGCCATCGTCGATCGCTATTTGAAGGATTGGAACGAATGGCCGGTGGATTTGGGCGCGCCCTACGTCGAAAGAAACGGCCAGCCCGGCTATCAAGCTCCGCCGCCGTTCAGCGCAACTTTCACCTCGGCAGAATTGATCTCCGGCAATTATGACGAGCCTGGCGTTGCCGGCTCTGACCCCAATTCGCCGGCAGACCAAGTGTTGTGGTGCGTGTTCAATGATCTGAACAAATCCACCTCCGTTGGCCGTTTCGGTTCCGAGCCTACCGGTTTGGAAATCCAAATGACGATGTGGGGCTACAAACGTTCAGACGCGCTCGGCAATATCTTCTTCCGTAAATGGCGTTTCATCAACAAAGGCGGTGTTGAGATTGATGCCGCCGGCAGCAAAGGCGCTTTTTATCTCGACAGTATGTACGTTTGCCAATGGTCCGATCCGGACTTGGGCAACGCCGGCGACGATTTGCTCGGCTGCGATACCACGCTCAGCATGGGCTTTGTCTACAACGCCAATGCGCTTGACTCTGAGTATCGTCGCTTCAACCTGGCCCCGCCTGCAGCCGGTTATGACTTCTTGCAGGGCCCGATCGTCGAATCCCCCGGCGACCGCGCGGTTTTTGATTTGAAGTACAAAGACGGCTACAGAAATCTGGGTATGTCGGGTTTTTCGTATTTCTCTGCTGGCAGCCCCTATACCGATCCAGGTGGAGGTTACGGCACAAACACCATTCGCTGGTACAAGATGTTGCGCGGCTATGCTCCGCTGGATGGCCCGGATGTACGTTATGCCCATCCTCCGGGCGTCGAGGCCGGACCATTCCCGCTGGCGGGCAACCCGGTAACGGGTAACGGCCATGTTGATGGTCAAGGCTTCAACTACTCCTTTGTTTCCGGCGACCGCCGCTTGCTGGTCATCACCGGTCCGTTCAGCATGGCCCCGGGCGACACGCAGGAAGTTGTGGTGGCGCATGTTGCCGGTTTGGGTTCTGACCGTCTCTCCAGCGTTTCGGTTATGAAGTTTAATGACCGCTTCGCGCAAAATACCTATGATGCCTTGTTCCAAGTGCCGAGGTCACCAGCGCCGCCGGATGTGCAGGTCACGGAACTCAACGGCGAAATCATCCTGGAATGGGGCAGCAACCTCAACCGGGTGAACAGCACCGAAAACACCGTCAACGAGCCGGGTAACTTCAAATTTGAAGGCTACAACATTTATCAGTTGCCCAGCCCGACCTCTCGTTTGTCAGAAGGTGTTCGTATTGCCACCTTCGATTTGCCCTCGGATCCTGCGGTCGTCTTGGGTGAAGACTTCGATGCGCGCTCCGGCCAGATTCTCGAACAAGCGCTGCAATTCGGTTCGAACAGCGGCCTCCGCCGTTATTTCCGCCTCTCCCGCGATTATGTCAAGGATGTTGACAAGCTGAATAACGGTGAAGAGTATTATTTTGCGGTTACCTCCTACAGCGTTTCCACCATTCCGGGCTATCTGCCGGCGGCATTGGAATCGGATGTTCAGGTTCGCATTGCCCGGCCGAAAGTACCTTTTGGAACGAAGTATAAAACCTCGTTTGGCGACACGTTGCAAGTTGCCCACACCACTGTCGGCGACAAGATCAGCGATGGTGTGGTATATCCGATCGTGATCGATCCTCGCGTGAGCAACGGCAAAACCTATGAAGTCAGATTCGCAACGGATGCGCAGGGCGCAACGGTGTGGAGTCTGCAAGAAAAAGGTGGCGCCGTGGTCATGGGCAATCAGAGCAACCAAAGCGGAGATACGAACTACAACATCGTCAACGGTCTCTTCTTGGTGGTTTCTGGTCCGCCTCCGGGCTTGAAAGAGTGGAGTTGGACGCCGGCCGCGACTCGGTTCTTGACCTGGGTCGGTGGCGAATTCGGTTTCGAGGGCTTTGGCACTTCATTCGGCTATGCTTCGCCGCGTTCGGTTTTCGGCGACGGCACTCTGTTTGTTTCTGCGGATCAGACCAAAAACATCGAAATCCGCTTTGCCAACGTGAATGCGGCAGACGCCAGCTTTGATCCCAATCATCCCAATGTTTCGTATGCGTATCGCCATGGCCGCGGCTTTGGTTCCGCACCGGCGAGACCGGAGTTCGCGCCATTCATCATCAATACTGGCGGCAGCTATTCGTATCAAGATTTTACCAAGAGCGTGCCGCTGGCGGTTTATGATATTGAAAACCCGGCTGCGCCGCGACGTTTGGCGGTTGCTTTCCTGGAAAACAACGCCGCTAACGGCTCTGTCGACGGCAAATACTGGCCGCCGTTGATTAACACGGTCAGCAATACCGCTGCAGACGGCCCGCGTGAATGGCTGTGGATCATGGATGCAGATTATAGCGAAACACCGAATCCGGCGTATCAAGCTGAGATTATTGCCGGACCCCAGCCGGTGATGTACTATGCGTCCTGGGTGCGCCGCAGCACGGCGAACTGGACGGACACCGATGTGTTCACGCACATCTCCAACAAGCCCAACACCGCGGCTGACGTGTTCACGTTCACTTTGCCGGCGCCGGATGCTTCTCAAGATCTTGCGTTAGCGAGTGCGAAGACCATCGGCGTTTTCCCGAATCCGTATTATGCCTTCAACCCGCAGGAAACCAGCCGGTTGTCGCGTTTCGTCACGTTCAACAACTTGCCGCCGAATTCGCCGGTGACGATCCGTATCTTCAACCTAGCCGGCCAGTTGGTGAATCGCATCGAGAAAAACGACGCCAGCCAGTTTGCCCGCTGGAATCTGTTGAACTTCAGCAATCTCCCGGTTGCCAGCGGTATGTACATCGCGCATATCGAAATACCGGAAATCGGCCACGCGCAAGTGCTCAAGTTGGCGGTTATCCAAGAAGGCGAAGTCTTGGAAAACTTCTAAGCTAACTTGATCATTTGACCACGGTAACCCTGAACAAGGAGAAAAAGTCATGACGAATAAACGTCTGCTTTCATTTTTAACGGTTTGTTTGGCGCTGGCTGCCCTCTCGGGCAGCTTGCTCGCCCAAACGCCGGATGTCCAGAACAAGCGCATTGGCACCGCGGCGGCCCCCGAATTATTGATTCCGGTCGGCGCGCGTGACTTGGCCATGGGCGGTTCCAGCATCGGAACCACCTCCGGCATCGATGCATTGCATTACAATCCGGCCGGCCTTGGCCGCCTCACCGGCGCTGCTGAAGGCACGGTCAGCCACATGTCGTATATCGCTGACATCAATGTCAATTACGGCGCTGTCGGTATCAATTTCGGCGGTTTTGGCACCGTCGGTCTCAGCATCAAAGCGCTGGATTTCGGCGAGATTCCGATGACCACCACCGACGACCCGGAAGGCGTTGCGGGCAGGACTTTCAATCCCTCTTTTGTCACGTTGGGATTCAGCTATGCACGCGCGTTCACCGATGCCATCACTGCTGGTGGTACGGTAAAGTTGATCTCCGAAAACTTGCATCGCGTCTCGGGTAAAGGCATTGCCATGGATTTTGGCGTGCAATACCGCGGCGTGGCCGGCTTCAACGGCGTGAACCTCGGCGTCGCGTTGAAGAACGTCGGTCCGCAAGTCAGTTTTGACGGCCCGGGCTTGCTCCGCCTCGCGGATGTCGCTGACGGCCTGCGCCCCACCCAGTATTACAGCTCGGAAGCGGCGAGTTGGGAATTGCCCACCTCCGTCGAAATCGGCTTTGCCTATGAAAACAAGTTCGCGGAAAATGTCTCCTACTCCCTGAACACCACGTATGCTAACAACAACTTGGCGCTTGACGGCTATCGTTTTGGCGGCGAGTTGGGCTATTCGATGGAAAACCTGAAGTTGGCGGGCCGCGCCGGCTACGAGCTTTCCGACAAGGGCCCGACGGATGAACAAATCTTTGGACCGACGTTGGGTTTTGGTTTGACCTACATCACCGAAGGCTTGGACATCACTGTCGATTATGCTTATCGCTCGGTCGATCTCTTCAACAGCAACAACGTGTTCTCGTTGAAGCTCGGAAGCTCGGCTTCTAAGCTTAATACCGTTCACTTAGCATTTTGTTCGTAGTCCCGGCCCCTTGTGGGCCGATGCCAAAGCAAAAAATTTCAATCTTCCAACAGTGCCCCACAAGGGGCAGGACTACTAAGTGAACGGTATTTGTATTGTTTCTATGCCGGCATTCGACTGACATTGGTTATCCTGTTTTCAGAAAGGCTGCTCGCTCGCGGGCAGCCTTTCGTTTGTAGATGGGTTTTGGTGGCGGGTGTTTGCTGCACGCATTTACCCGCGCTCTCTTTTGGGAAGAGAAGGGGGACGGGAGGTTGCCTTGTTTTTTATGCAACAGCCAAGCCTCGCAGGAACATTATCAGAAAATGCGCGTTTTGGGATGGGCAAGTTATGATTATTCGAATCTGGACTACCTGAATTTTGCGCGTTGTTTGCGTCCACCCCCGCCTGCGATTGAAATCGCAGGTTAAGAAGCGCAAGTCGTCTGAAGCCGACTGTCACCCGATGGG
>QEVD01000671.1 GCA_003576975.1 Candidatus Zhuqueibacterota bacterium | reverse complement strand
CCCGGCATGCCGGCAGTTGCGGAAGACATCATTGTCGCGCGCGATATATTGCTGGCGGAATACCTCGGTGTGCGCGTGCACATCGCGCATATTTCCTCGAAGCGCGCGATTGACCTGGTGCGCTGGGCCAAGGCGCGCGGGGTGCAGGTCACCTGCGAAGTCACACCGCATCATTTTTGCCTTTCTCATGATGCGGTTATCGGATTTGAAACGAACACCAAAATGAATCCGCCGTTGCGCGCCGGGGATGATGTTGATGCCGTGATTGCCGGATTGCAGGACAACACGATTGAAGTCATTGCCACGGACCATGCTCCGCATTCCTCTGAAGAAAAAAATGTCGAATACGGTGCCGCGCCGTTCGGTATTCTTGGCTTGGAAACCGCGCTGGGTTTGATCATTAGCCGGCTGGTGTTGACCAAGAAGCTCGCGCTTGCCAAAGCGGTTGAAAAAGTCACGGTTGCGCCGCGACGGATTTTGCAGTTGCCGCAAGCGCAAATCAAAGAAGGCCGGCCTGCCAATCTCACGCTGTTTTCAATCGAGAAAAAGTGGGTGGTGGACAAAGCGAAGTTCTACTCGAAATCACGCAACACGCCCTTCGATGGCTGGCAACTTACCGGACAGGTGTTTGGGGTCTATAACAAAAGCCGCTGGTGGGCGAATCCGGATTATTAACGTGCGAGACCGCCCGGGCGCGGTGGTATGCTTCTTATTAGTTGTTCGTGATACGGCAAAGCACGGCATTGCCGGTGTTGAACAGCACGCGTGTGACCTGGGCAGGATAAGCAGGAAACTCCAACACACCCCCTTCATGACTGACCAACACTCGCCTGGTATCTCTTACGCCATCGGTATATTCAACGGTTATGGGGATGGGCATTTCGAAATGCGGCGGCACATTTTCCTGCCGTACCTGTACCCGAACGAGTTGGGCGTCTTGACGTGGCTCGACGCCAAAGCTCGCGACCGGCAAACCGACGGGGGAGGTGGGCTGTTCGAGCGCCGCGGGTAAAATCGTATAGCTCCAGGTGTACGTTGGAATGTCGGTTGCAAAAATCCATTGTTGAAAAAACCAATCCAGCGATGCACCATAATGGCGCTCAGCAATTTTTTGAAAATCAGCGGAGGCCGGCTCGGCGGCTTGATAGCGTCGGAGAAAATCAGCCAGTAAAGCCCAAAACCGGTGATCGCTGTCCGTGCCCAAATCACGCAGCAGCCAGCGCAGCATGTGTAAAACGTATGCGCCTTTTTCATAAGTTTGCATGTAGTAATCCAGCGGCTCTTTTTGGCCGAGACGAACGCCCATCCAAACCGGTCCCGCCTTCTCGCCTTCGGATTTGCGCAAGGCTTGCTTGCTAAAGCCGAAGCGCTGCATGCCGATGCTCACACCGACGTTGCCGCGATTGAGCAAGTCATTGTTCCACGCCTGCAACATCTCGTCAAAACGCTTGTCCTCGCGCAGCACCCATTCGACATAAAGCGCGCCAAGATATTCCGCAAAGGCTTCGCTGAGCCATTGATCGTGATACGTTGCCCACCCGAGCAAATTGCCAAACCATTGATGCGCCACCTCGTGACTGCGCAGCGCTTCCGTCGGCCCGGTGACGTGGCCGGCAAAGCCCAGCCAGGAAAGCGTAACGAAGCCGGGAAATCCCTGGCTGTGCATCGTCGGCGATTCGACAACACGCAGCACGGGCAAGGGAAAATCGCCCAAATGGTTTTGAAAAAAATACAAGCTGTTTGCCAAATCTTTTGCCACACGTTTGCGATCAGGCAAGGCCCGTCGCGCCATGCTATAGATTTCAATTTGCGGCAAGCCCAATTCTGGGGAAGCGAGAAGCGTATCCGCAGAAAAATTTCCCAAACAGAACGTTGCCGCTTTGGCGGGCAAGAATGATCTATAAAAACTCAAATGAAATCCGCCTTCCTGCCAGTCGCGCACCAGGCGGCCGCCCGTCAAGACGCGCATGCGCGGCGGGCATTTAAATACGATGCTGTAATGTGCGCGATTCAAGTAACCCAGGCGCGGCACCCAGAATACCGGATCTTTGAGAAAAAGCGAGCCGTTTTCATGGCGTTGCAACATGTCGCCGTCATAATGAAAGAGCAAGCGCAGCGTGTCTGCGG
>QEVD01000670.1 GCA_003576975.1 Candidatus Zhuqueibacterota bacterium | reverse complement strand
AACGCGCACCCACGCCTCGCCCACGATCTCGATGCAATCGGCATATATCTGCATCCCGCCGGGCGCGATATGGTCAACGAGGTCACGAATCCCGATTTCGAGCGCCGCGCCGATTTCCGTCGCCTCGCCGATGCGCGTTTCGATGTTAGTGGGGATGGCGCGGGGTTGTTGCGGTTCACGTGAATTGGATTGATGATTGTGCGCGGCATTCGCGTTAGGCGAATCATTCGATTTCGAGACGCGCGTTTTTGGTGGGGGACCGCCAAGAAGCCAATTTGCGTAGATAACGACAACCTGAATGATATTTTTTGGAAAAAGCGGTGAGTTCACGTTCTGCCTTTTGTTCATTGTGATAGAGTTTCATGCTTACCGAAGTTCAATTCACGATAAAATACGCCCAAGATATAACTTTCCATAACCTTTATGTACGAGTTGCAGAAAATACCTTAGGATTCGTCCAAAAATAACTTGAGCAGTCTTGCTACTTGGAGATGTGCGGTCGAATCGTGTAGTTATATTGCGGCAGCGTACGATGCGGCTGCAAGTTGATCTGTTGCTTTTGTTCGCGCGTAATTTTCAAGCCCGTTTTGTATTTCCTGCGATCGAAGTATGCCTGACAACGTAGTCCCGTGGCTGTGCGCGTGGTGCGAATAAACTTTAACACCGTCTCAAAACTGACCAGCGGTTGTCCCGCCCAGTTGCTGCTGATCTGGCAGAACAAGCGGTGTTCAATCGGATTCCACTTTGAGGCGCCGACCGGATAGTGCGCTACCGTAATCGTCAAGCGGAATTCGTCAGCGAGTTGTTGCAAGCGCCATTTCCACAGCCAACACCGATGACCATTCGCACCGCCGCCATCGGCCAGAATGAGTATTTCATGCTTGCCGCGATACTGCAGCTGACCGACGTCCAACCACCACGTCCGAATGGCGGCAACCGCGAACGCAGGCGTTTCATGGGACTGCCCCACTACGACATACCCTTCGTTGTGTGCCAGATCATAAATGCCGTAGGGAATCGCTTTCCCTTTCGCATCGTGGGGAAAGTCGGTCTCGAACACAGCGAGCGGAGTGCGCCGCCATGTCCGACCGGCATTTTTGAATGTGCCAAGCAGTTCTTTTTTCTTTGTATCTACGCTTATGATTGGCAATTTTGCCTTCGCAAACTGGCCGCGGCGGCGTGCGATGTAGCGAAACTGACGATCGCGTTGGGCCTCTTGGCGCGGACTCAACCGTTTGCAATTGCTCCGCAGCGCAATCCCTTTGCCCTGTAACAGGCGTGCGACGGTCGAATGCCCAACCTGAAATTTCTTTTGGAGTTCACGCGTCAGATTCGCAAGGGTCTTGCGCGTCCACTTCAAACCGGTAATCGGATCACCAGCCGTTGCATCTGCCAGCAGTTTGTCTAGCGCCTCAAAGAGGCCGGGTTGTTTTTTTCGACCCGTTGGCGCCCAGCGCCCGGTTGACGAATGCGGCGTGAAGATGCGGACACAGGATGTTCGATTTCGAATTTGCCGCGCTGAATCGTGTTGCGACTCAAACCAGTGATGCGTCGCAAGCGTGAAATGCAATCGGGCCCCCATTGCTGGGCCAAGACGCCAACTACACGCCGCCGGGTTTTCTCATCGCACGCGGCGAGCACTCGATTGAGCGCCTTATGGTGTTTTGCGACTCGGCTATAGGGCTGCTGGCGGCAGATTTCACAACCGCACCGATGCGGCACACGATGTTTTGCTTTCGACATTTGGCTTGCCTCACGTCAAGGAATGTGAGGTAAGCATATCACAAGCTGCTCAAGTTATTTTTGGACAACTCCTTAACAATCTCGGCTTGGCGTATTTCCAAAAAGGTGAATGGGACAAAGCGCTCGAGTATTATCAGCAATCGTTAACCGCCAAAGAGCGCCTCGGCGATGCGTTTGGTATGGCTCAGACATTCAACAATCTCGGCATGGTGTATGCAAACAAAGGCGAATGGGACAAGGCGATCGAGTTCTATCAGAACGCGTTACAAACCATGGAGCGTCTCGGCGATGCGCAGGGTATGGCGCAAGCCCTCAATAATCTCGGCATGGTATACGGAGATAAAGGCGAATGGGACAAGGCAATCGAGTATTATCAGCAATCGTT
>QEVD01000073.1 GCA_003576975.1 Candidatus Zhuqueibacterota bacterium | reverse complement strand
GCGCGAACGGCTTCGCATGCGCTGAATAATTCCGTGTTACCGTGGGTGCTTGAAGTTGCCGATGACGGGTTGGAAAAAACATTGCATGGCATGTCCCCGCTGCGCAAAGGGGTTTATACGTTTCAAGGCCAGTGCACGCAGCAAGCCGTCGCAAGTTTGATTGAGTGCGAATACCGGAATATTGATTCATTGCTTTCTCTCAACGATCGCCAATAGCTCGAGCCGAAAGGAGACGATGTTAAAATGAGATGGATAGAAGATTATAGAAGCAAGCTGGTAAAAGCCGAAGAAGCCGTGGCCCCGATAAAAAGCGGCGACAAGATTTCCATTTCCGGCAATGCCGCAGCGCCGTATGTTCTTCTCAACGCGCTGGCGCAACGCAAGGATGATTTGAAGGACGTCGGTGTGTTTACCTTGTTGATGCTCGGCGAAAATCCGTTGAGCAAGCCGGACATGCGCGGCCGCTTCCGGCTCAAATCACTTTTTGTCGGGCCGGCCGATCGCGCGGCGGTCAATGAAGGGCGCGCCGATTATTATCCGATTTTTCTATACGAAATTCCCGGACTCTTTCGCACACAGGTGCAATTGGATGTGGCAGTCATTCATACCTCATTGCCGGATGAGCATGGTTTCGTTTCGCTCGGCGTGGAAACGATCGCGACGAAAGCGGCGGCCGAAACCGCAAAAGTCGTCATTGCTCAGGTGAATGATCGAATGCCTCGCGTCCTGGGCGATTGTTTCTTGCATGTATCCCGGCTCAGTAAAATTGTCGAAGTCTCAGAACCTCTGCCCACGCTGGCGCCCAAGCCGTTTTCTGACGTCGAAAACCAAATCGCGCAGCATATCACGACACTCATCGATGATCGTGCCACACTGCAACTTGGCATCGGCGGCATTCCGGACGCCGTGCTGGCGTTGTTGAAAGGCAAGAAAGATTTGGGCATTCACACCGAAATGGTGTCTGATGGCGTCATGCGGGCCATCGAAGAGGGTATCGTGACCAATGCCTACAAGAGCCTGCATCCGGGCAAAGTGATTGCCACCTTTCTTTTGGGCAGCGAGCGGCTTTACGAATACAGTCACAACAATCCGCTGTTTGAGCTGCATCAGGTGGACTATACCAACGATCCCTTTGTGGTGGCGCGCAACGATAATATGGTTTCCATCAATTCCGCGCTGGAAGTGGATCTAACCGGCCAGGTTTGCTCGGATAGCATTGGCTATTCGATTTATTCGGGCTTCGGCGGCCAGGTTGATTTCACGCGCGGCGCCGCGCGCGCCAAGGGCGGCAAACCCATCATCGCGTTGTCGTCAACGGCCAAGAACGGCCAGCTTTCCCGCATCGTGCCGCATTTGAACGAAGGCGCGGGCGTCGTGACCAGCCGCGGTGATGTGCACTACGTCGTAACGGAATACGGCATTGCTTATTTGCACGGCAGCAGTCTGCAGGAACGCGCCAAAGCGATGATCAGCATCGCGCATCCGAATTTTCGCGAGGAGTTGGAGAAATTTGCCAAGTCCAAAAAATATTTGTGAAAATGGCAACGATCGAATTGCCGGGCAGGAAGATTCTTTTCATTCTTCCGCCCCGCAACTTTCGTGATGAAGAGTATCAAACGCCACGGGCAATTCTTGAGAATGCCGGCGCCCGCGTCGTCGTCGCGTCTGTTTCGCTTGCGCCTGCTAAAGGAATGCTTGGCGCTCTCGTCACCCCGGATGCTGTGATGGATGGCTTGAATGCAGAAGACTTTGACGCCGTTCTGCTGGTGGGCGGCGTTGGTTCCAGCAAATATTGGCATAATGATATCGTTCATGATTTGGTACGAGAAACGAACCGGGCCGGGAAAGTGGTGAGCGCCATTTGTTTGGCGCCGGTAACGTTGGCGAACGCCGGACTCCTGGCGGGAAAACGCGCCACGGCGTATCCTTCCGCTGCAAATTTTTTGAAATGGAAAGGCGCGAGCTACACCGGCAACTCAGTGGAGAGCGATGGCCACATCATCACTGCGAATGGGCCGGAGGCCGCGGAAGAATTTGCGCAAGCAGTTGTCGCAAAGATTGCAAGCGCCAGCCGCAAGTCGGAAAATAAAATATGAATAGCTGAAAAGCTCTTCCTCAGTAAAAATTTCATGCGTGCGCTTTTATCGGCGCCGAATCTTTGGTCTATTCATGCACCGCGAAGGCTACAAAATCGTTTTGCCGTTGATGCTCGTGGCCCTCATGTTTACCCTCGTTTCTCTGAAACTGGAGGGTGGAGGAATGGGCTGGAGCGCGAGCGTTGTGCTTTGGCTATTTTCCGCGTTTTGCATTTTCTTCTTTCGTGACCCGGAGCGCCAGACGCCGCGCGAGCAAGACGTTGTCATTTCACCGGCTGACGGCCGTGTTATCGGCATCGATGAGGTTGATGAAAGCCAGTTCCTTCATGGCCGCGCGCGGCGAGTGAGCATTTTCATGTCGGTGTGGAACGTTCACGTCAATCGCGCGCCGGTGGAGGGCGTGGTGGAATACTTGCATTATCACCGCGGCCGATTTCATATCGCCTCATTGCCGAAGGCCTCTTTGGAGAATGAGCAAGTCATTATCGGTATCTCATCACCGCAGGGTAAAATACTGGTTAAGCAAATTGCTGGAATTCTCGCGCGGCGCGTCGTTTGTTATCTGCGCGAAGGCCAGCACATGCTGCGGGGCGAACGTTTCGGCATGATTAAGTTCGGTTCACGACTCGAAGTTTTTCTGCCGTTGCGTGCGGAAATAAGAGTAAGCTTGCAAGCACAAGTGCGCGCCGGAGAAACGATTGTTGCTTCGTTGCATGAAGCTTAAGAAGCAACGCAAGATATTCGAAAATCAGGTTCATGGAAAAGGAGGTTGTCATGTCCAAACAAGAGTTGATCAAAGCGCTCAACGAAGACTTGGCCGCTGAATGGGGAACGATCATCCGTTACACCTATCAATCCGGCAAATCCTTCGGCCTGCTTGGCGCCGAGCTTCGTGAAATCTTTCAACACGAATCCCAGGATGAACTTGGGCACGCCGCGTTTCTCACCGATGTCATCGTCGATCTCGGCGGCGAGCCGTCCACCATGCCCAAGGCATTCGACAAACCGGAAAACATCAAGGCCATGCTCGAACTGGATCTCAAAATGGAGCTGAGTGATGTTGAAAATTACACTAAACACGCCAAAATGGCGGAAGAGCTGGGGGAAGTGGAATTGAAAATGAAGTTGGAGGAGATGGCCGCCGATGAAGCCGGGCATGCACGCGAGTTGCGGCGTTTGTTGAAGGGTTTGTAACTGTCGAAGGCTGGTCAGATGCGGCGACTCCCACATCAAAATTTCGTGCAGAATACAATTGTTGTGCAATCGTTGTTGTGCAATCGTGAAATGAGTGAGAGCCAATATCATGTCAAATGCTGGGCGTAGTACTTTTTTTCGTCAGGCGGCAGGCCGCTTTGTCGTGGCAAAGCCGGCCAGCTTCATCATCGTTGTTGCCGCGCTTTGCTTTATTCTGGGCGCGCTCACCGGACCCTCAATTCTGCGGGCCATTTGGATTGGCGAAGCCATCGCGCAGAAAAAAGACCTGCCGTTCCCGATGGCGTGGCGGATGGGCAGCAATCTGTATATGCAAACCGCGGCCGAATATCGCGCGAGCTGCCTGCAAACTTACGCCAGCGCCGAGCAGCGGCTTCAAGCGATTTTGCAAGCTGCGTCATTGCCTTTTCCCAAGCCCGCGGTCGTGATGGATCTCGACGAAACGGTTTTGGATAATTCTGCGTTTCAAACGTTTTTGTATCTGAATAATTTGGAATACACCGAAGCCCTGTGGGAGAGGTATGAAAAGGATTATCCGGATGACGTGACGTTGGTGCCGGGCGCGAAAGAGTTCATCGCTAAAGCCGAGCGCAACGGTGTCACGGTTGTTTATATCTCGAATCGTTCCGAAACAAACCGGCCATCGACCATCACGGCGCTGCGGCAATTGGGAATTAATATCGACAACATCAACGCCCGGCTTTTGTTGAAGAAGAAGGGCGCTTCTTCAGACAAGTCGGCGAGGCGTGAAGAGGCTGCACTGCGCTACAACATTCTGCTTCACATTGGCGACAATCTGCGCGATTTTTCCGAGGCTTTCGCGGTTGCGAGGCTTCGCTCTTTTGCGGCTGAGACACAATTATCCGAGATCGAACAGCGTTGTGCCATCGTCGATTCCGCGGCCGCGCATTGGGGCGTGGATTGGTTTATTTTGCCCAATCCGGTTTATGGTGAATGGGAAAAATTGCTGGGTGATCAACCCCGGCTGAAGTTGCGCGCGACAAGAATGAAGCTGGCAGGAAAATAATTATTCCGTGAACAATCGAGACAGTAAACATTCTATTTTAAAGATAATGCACTGGAGTCTGTGCCTGTCGTGAAACGCGCCTTACCAATTCAACCGCGTTATGTGATTGCCGCTACTGTGGTGGTGACGTTGCTGATGGTCACCTCGGCAGTTGTCGAGCTGGTGCAGAGCCGCCGCGAGTTGTCGCATCTGATGACGGAAGAGGCCACCTCGCTCATCGAAGCGATCGAACAGAGCAGCATCAATACCATTCTATCGAGTCAGGAGATCGAGCAACTGCTCACTGAACGGCTGTTGAACAATGCGTATCTTATCGCCCGTCTCGACAGCGTCGCTGTGCTTTCCTCCCGCCAACTCGAACAATTTGCTGCGACGAACAATATTTTCCGCATCAACATCTTCAATGCGCGCGGCGAAAAAGTGCTCAGCAGTTATCTGCCGCATATCGAGCACGCCGGCCTGCCGGCGAAATACGAGCCGAAAGATTTTTTCCAGCCCATACTCGAGGGAAAAGCCAGCCAGCTCGTCATCGGCTTGAAGGCGGCGCGTTTTGAGGAAGGCCAGCGATACGCCGTCGCCGTCAAACGCTTGCGGCCCGGCGGCGGGGCCATCGTTTTGAACCTTGACGCCCACTATTTCCTCGAATTCAGAAAGCGCATCGGCATCGGGAAGCTGCTGCAAGATCTCGGAGACAACAGCGGCGTGGAATACATCGCGCTGCAAGACGAGCAAGGCATCATTGCCGCCAGCAAAGGCGTCGAAGAGCTTGGCAGCATCGAGGGAGACGAATTTTTGGCATACGTGCTGCAAAGCGATTCGGCGTTCACCCGCGTGGCCGGTTTCAAAGACAAAGAAGTGTTCGAGGTGTCAAAGGCTTTCGTCGTACACGGTGAGTGCGAAGGCTTGTTCCGCCTCGGCCTGTCGATGGATGAAATGCACGCGCTCACCGCGCGCATGCAGCGGCGGCTGGGAATCATGTCATTGCTGCTCATCACCATCGGCGCGGTGTTGCTCACATTCATCTTGGTGAATCAAAACCTCCAAACCGTCTCGCACGAATATCAGCGCATCAAAACCTATACCGGCGATATTCTGCAAAACATGGCCGACGCCGTTATCACCATTGACCGCCATCAAACCGTAACGCTGTTCAACAAAAGCGCGGAACAAATCTTCGGCATTTCTGCCGAAAAGGCGGTGGGGAAGAAGTACGCCGAGATTTTCGGAAACAGCCACGCCGTTCTGCTCGACAGTTTATTGCAACGCGAAGCAGCGCGAGACCTTGAAACAACCTACGATCTCGGCAACAACCGGCAGCGCATTCTTTCCGTCAGCACTTCGCTGACTTACGATAAAAAAAACGAAATCGAATCAGCAACCGCGGTGATCAAGGATTTGACCGAAGTGCGGCGAATGGAAGAGCAGATGCGGCGGCGCGAAAAGCTGCTGGCGATGGGCGAGCTGGCCTCGGGCGTCGCACACGAGATTCGCAACCCGCTCAATGCCATTTCGATGATTACGCAGCGTTTCGAAAAGGAATTTCAGCCCCGCGAGGGCGTGCAAGAATATCAATCCCTCGCTTCTGTGCTGAAATCGGAAGTGCGGCGCGTGAACCACATCATTCAACAATTCCTGCGTTTTGCGCGGCCACCGCAGCTAAACTTGAACCGAATTGCGCTCAAACAGTTTATCAATCAAGTGGTGACGTTATTCGAGAGCCAGGCCAGAGCCAAGGGCATTCATTTCCAAACCAAAATAGACTGCGATGTTGAGCTGCGCCTGGATCGCGAGCAGATGACACAGGCGATTCTCAATTTGCTGCAAAACGCGCTTGACGCAACGCCGGCTGGAGGAATCAATACACTTTCCTGCACGGCCAGCAACGGGGCTGTGACAATCGTGGTGCAAGATACCGGCAGCGGCATTCCCAAAGACCGGCTCGACAAAATTTTCAATTTGTATTACACCACCAAACCCGACGGCACCGGCATGGGGCTTGCCATCACCCAGCAGATTGTTTTACAGCATCAGGGCACAATTGAGGTGAAAAGTGAAGAAGGGAAAGGAACGCGGTTTAATATCACTATCCCTCTTGACGACAAGCAAATCGCTGTGCCAGCCGGCTGATTTTGGCCTTAGGGCATTGTAACTTGTCAAGAGAGGCTATCATCAAATTATGTGAGAGCGGCGACGATCACCAGACTGCATGGGTATGAGTGTTATTGATGTAAAAAGATTTAGAGCCAACGACGATGATTCACAAAGATGTTTCAATTGAAGACTTGGTTCGTGACCTGCCAAAATCTGTCGGCTATCTGATGGAGAAAGGCATCAAGTGCATCGCCTGCGGTGAGCCGATTTGGGGAACGCTGGCAGAAGCGGCGAAAGAAAAAGGATTTTCCGACAGGCAAATTGACGAAGTCGTCGCGGAGCTTAATGCGATAGCCAGCAATGGGAAATAATTGGGAAAGCAAACAAACGCAAAGTTTTAGACCATTTGCCCGATGAATGCGCAAACCATTCTCCTCGTCGACGACGAAGCCGGCCAGCGAGAAGTTCTCGCCGGTTATTTGAAGAAAAAACACCACACGGTTTTGGAGGCCGCCTCTGCCACCGAAGCGCTGACGCGCGCGAGGCAGGAAGTCGTCGACCTTGTGCTCACCGATCTCAAAATGCCGGATAAATCCGGCTTCGAGCTGCTCAAAGAGATTCGTGCGTTGACTCCGGAAACCACCGTGGTGATTATGACCGCGTTCGGCACCATCGAAGGGGCTGTAGCCGCGATGCGCGAAGGCGCGTATGATTATCTCACCAAGCCGATCGAGCTCGAAGAATTGGATCTGCTCATCCAGCGCGTTGGCGAGCGCCGGCGCCTGCTTTCCGAAAATCAGTTGCTCAAACAGCAGTTGGCCGAGAAATTTAAATTCACCGGCATCATCTCGCAATCCGCGGCGATGGAAGAAGTGCTGAACATGGCCGGCCGTGTTGCCGAGAGCAAAGCGACGGTGCTGATTCGCGGCGAGAGCGGCACCGGAAAAGAGCTGATTGCCAAGGCGATTCACTTCAGCAGTCCGCGCAAAGACAAGCCCTTCATCGCAGTGAATTGCGCGGCGTTGAATGAAAATTTGCTGGCGAGTGAATTGTTCGGCCACGAGCGCGGCGCTTTCACCGGCGCTGACAAGCAACGGCGCGGCCGTTTCGAGCTGGCGGACGGCGGCACGATTTTTCTCGACGAGATTGGCGACGTGCCAATGTCAACGCAAGTGAAGCTGCTGCGCGTTTTACAGGAGGAGCAGTTCGAGCGCGTCGGCGGAACGCAGACCATGCAAGTTGATGTCCGCGTCATCGCCGCCACCAACCGCAATTTGGAAGAGAAAATCAAAGACGGCTCGTTCCGCGAGGATTTGTTTTATCGCTTGAATGTGGTGAGTATCGACATTCCGCCGCTGCGCCAACGGCGCGAGGATATTGCCCCGGCGCTGGAATATTTTCTGCAAAAATACGCCGGCGAAAATAAAAGAAAGCCGCTAACCATTTCGAAGGAAGCGATGGACATTTTGTTGCGCCATGATTATCCCGGCAACATGCGCGAGCTGCAGAACCTCGTCGAGCGCGCCGTCGTGCTCGCGCGCGGTGAAGTCATCACCACCGCCGAGCTGCCGCTGCCGCTGAGAAATCTTTCCAGCGAGCGGGCCGCTTCGCCCGCCATTCCCATGACGCTCTCCGAGCGCGTTGACGCCTTGGAAAAAGAGATGATTTTCGATGCGTTGCGTGAAACTCACGGCAATCAATCC
Organism: Candidatus Zhuqueibacterota bacterium; assembly: GCA_003576975.1. Lineage (GTDB taxonomy): Bacteria > Zhuqueibacterota > Zhuqueibacteria > Zhuqueibacterales > Zhuqueibacteraceae > Coneutiohabitans. Next base: position 10,669 of record QEVD01000073.1, on the reverse strand, counting down.
AAAGCCGCGGAACGGCTGGGTCTTTCGGAAAGAAATTTGCGCTATCGCCTGCAAAAGTGGGGAATGAAGTAAAGGTTTTTTGCTTGCCTTCCTCTTTCGAGAAATTCAGTCAAGGCGCCCACCGATTAGCCTTGTAAAAATTTGCGTCTCACTCAAAAAAAATCTCGCCGATTCGACAAATTTGCCGAAGCCTTCGACGTTTCTGCCGAGATTCAGAGATTGAGTTCCGATGAACAAAAAATGGGGCGCGTCCCGCCAGTGAACACAACTCTCATGTTTCCATAAACAAAGCGCTATGATTGAATGGGCAATTATTTTGGCACGCCAATTGAATGGGCAGGAGGCAGAAGTCAAAATCAATCAGGAGTGCAGTAAACCAAAACAACATTCAAAGAGGTTATCATGAAACGCATTCTGTCTCTCGCAATGGCGTTCGCGCTCGTGGCGCTGTTCAGTTTCGCTGCCACGGATGAAGCGAATGCGCAAACCGCTGGCGCGCCATTCGGCAAAGGCCAGTTCCATTCGTATGGCCCGTTCGATAATGACGGCGACGGCATTCCGAACTGTGACGATCCGGATTTTGTCAAGCCGCAAGATGGCACCGGACGCCAATTCGGCAAATCGAATGGTGGCTCGAAATTCATGAACGGCAAGCGCGGCGGGTATGGCCCGGGTGATGGCGCCGGCAACAAAGGCATCGGCCCGCGTGACGGCAGCGGTTACGGCCCAGGCAGTGGCAACGGGACTGGTGTGTGTGACGGCGCGGGCCCAAAAGGCAAAGTCGTGCGTCGCGGTCGTCAGTAACCGAAGTCAGAATGATCGTCCGGACGCGCGGAAGCGTCCGGACGATGAATTTTTAGGGATGCGGCTGGCGTTGATCACTGCCTCACAAAGCAAATGCCCGAAACAGTCGCGGGCATTTTTGCCTGGAGATGAGAAGATGAAATTAATCAGCAAAATCGCCGTGGTGATGCTTTTTCTTTTTTCCCCAGCTTGGGGACAAGCCGCCAAAGATACGTCGGTAACGAGGTTCGAGAAGGAAATGAAGGCCGATACTTCCAAGCCGGGCATCGAGCAAAAAACCGCGGCGGACTCGTCGGCGAAAGCCGGCGCAAAGCAGAACTCCCGGAAGGGCAGATTCCGTGACGAGAACGGCAACGGCATTGACGACAGGCGGGAAATGCCGGGTAACGGAAGAGGCCACAGCCGCGATAAGTTCGTCGATGCCGACGGCGATGGAATTTGCGATGGACGTGAAGCGGGCCTTGGATTTCAGCGCGGGCAAGGCGGAAGCATAAAATCAGGCAATGACGCTGGCGGGCACGGCAAGCAAAGACAACAGCGAGGAAAGCCATGAAACGGATCATGTTCCTTGCATTGCTAAGCTTCTTGCTTGGTTTCACGGTGGCGTGGGCGCAATTCAGCTTTGGCGCACGCGTCATGACGATGTACGATGACAATGTGAACAACAACCATCTCGGCATCTCGGACAACGTCGCGCTGTTTTCGCTGCAAGCGGCGCGCGAGTGGGAAAACGAGACACGCAACACGCAGTTGTTTTATTCCGGCGCCTATAGCTATTTCGAGCAAGTGCGGGAACGCGCATTTCAATATCATGCCATGGGCTTGGTTCACTCGCGTCTGTTTGGAGAAGATCAGCAAACCCAGCTCAATGCCGGCTTCACTTACAGCCTGCGCCGCAATCGCGAGAGCTACACGTTCTACGACCATCAGCAGGTTTCGGCCTATGCGAGCTTCAAGCATTATCTGGCCGAACGCACGCTCGGCCGTTTTAGTTACAGTTTCCGCTATTTGAGCTTTGACGAGCTGAACGATTTCAATTACGCCGAGCATTACAGTTTTGCGCAATTGACGCAATCCTTCACCACCAAAACCACGCTCATTTTGGAAGCCGATCTCGGCGCAAAAATTTACACCTCGGCGAATTTCGAGGAACCCGCAGGCATGCCGAGAGGGCGAGGATATGGCGGTGGTATGATCGCCGCTTCACGGCCAAAGGTGATGCAGTTTGCCGGCATCGCCCGCTTGGGGCAAGGGCTTGTAGCCGGCACAGGATTGAGTCTGACGGCGCAATATCAGCTCAATTTGCAAAAAGAATCTCGCTATCTTTCTTCTGAATATGGCGTCATCTCGGATGACGAGTTGTTTGATGATCACTACGGCTACGAAGGCCCGCAAGTGAACGTGATGCTGACGCAACTGCTGCCGGCGGGGATGGTTATGAAAATTTCCGGCAGCCTGCAAGAGAGAAATTATTCCGAACGCCCGGCTTATGATCTGGCTGGCAATCAGATCGCCAATGCGAGAGCGGACAACCGGCGGGGATTTTCAGCGCAGTTGGAAAAAAAGACTGCGTTGCTGGGATTTTCGATAGGATTGGCGTATGACTATATCCGCAACCTCTCCAACGATTCTTATTACGATTACGCAAACAATGCTTTTACCGCGCAATTATCGTGGGGGCATTAGCGTTTTTGCAGCAACGGCGCCACTTTACGGGTGCGGGGCTTCCGACCGTGGGCTTTTTTCGCAATGACAATTTTTCCAACTCGATTTTGTACATCTTTCGATGCATTTGCCGGCGGTAAAACGCGAGAGACACAATTATCCGAGATCGAACAGCGTTGTGCCATCGTCGATTCCGCGGCCGCGCATTGGGGCGTGGATTGGTTTATTTTGCCCAATTCAGTTTATGGTGAATGGGAAAAATTGCTGGGTGATCAACCCAAGCTGAAGTTACGGCCAACCAAAATGAAATAACTGTTGTAGGGGCGACTCGCCGAGTCGCCCCTACACAATCCTCTCAAAATCAAAACGCCGTGACAAATCCCACCGTGAAACGATGACGCTCATACTCAATGTCGTAGGTGTATTCCGTCATCAATTTGAGATTGCGTGCAATCAAATAAGAAAAATTTCCGGTAGCGGTGTGGTATTTCAGTTCGTCCAAATCTGAAGCGATGCGGTTGTAGAGCAAGAAGATATACCAATCGCTGCGATCGAGTTGGGGGGCATACATCAATTGCGCGAAACCGCCTTGCGTCTTCAAGCGTTGGGCGCCGGTATCAAGAAAAAATGGATTCTTATCGCTGCGATAGAGATATTGACCCGCCAGCTCGAATTTTCCCGCCTCCAGTTTGACGTCTGCTCCGGCCATGTAAAAATCATTGAGGTTGCCGAATTCCCTCTCCTTGCCGAGATAACCGAATCCGCCCAGTTGCAAAGTCGAATCCACCGGTTGCGCCAGCCGCAGAAAAAAATTCTTGTAAGGATCGCTATCAAACGTCGGTTCGGCTTCGCCAATGCCGTTGCCGTTGAGCACCGACAGCACGACATCGGTTTCAGTGGGCAGGGCATAGCCCAGCGTCACCCCGCGATCATAAGTCAGATCGGCTTTGCTCAATCCCGGCTTGGCTTTGAAGATGACATAGTCTTCGAAAGTCGGGCGCGCTTCGCGTTTGAACATGGGATCCGATACTTGATACTGCCCGACGGTAAGATCGAAGCCGGTTTTGGCAACGTTGGAAAAATACAAAAGCGCATCCTCAACCCCGGCGACTTTGCCGCGTTCGTTGAAGAGAAAATAGAGATAATACGAAACGTCTTTCGTGATCAAGCCGCCGGACAGGATTTTCAAAATAACCGGAGTGGCAAAATCCTGCTCGGGCGTGCGTTCGGTTTCATAAGTGGCCGAAGCATCCAAACGCAAGGCCAGCGGCAGCTCGCGCATGAGCAGCAGTTTGTCGTCGCCAGTTTCACGGGTGAAGCGCGGCGGCTCTTTGTCCGGCAAGCGAAAACCGTTGCCCGCGAACTCATCGCCGTAGGGCTTGAGTTTTGGCACGGGTGAGTGGCAAACGTTGCAGGACATGTCATACTTACGCGCGAAGGCGGGAATCGTGGCATAACTCTGCTCGCTGAGTATAGCAAACATAAGGCAACCAAGTAGCAGAGCGATTGTCGGTGTTCTCATAATATTTCCTCGTCATTTCATCTGCCTAATCATTGAAAAATTGCGAAGTCTAAACCGCGAGACGCGAAGAACGTCAACAAAGTCTTTGCGCGCTTTGCCTCTTTGCGGTGAAATGTTGTGTTGTTGATCATTCCGACTCAGGGCAACACAGTAATCGTTGTTGCATGATCGTTGACCGCGACGATCTCAGCCTCTTCCCGGGGCACTTCGAGAAACTCTGCCACCGGTTTCACCAGTTTCTGATAGTTCAAGACTGCTTTGATCACCATCTTTCCCGGCGCGGCGGTGGCGGGCACCGTCCATGTAAACGTCTCCAGCTTGGTTTCGCGCGGCCCCAGGCGATAGTCGATTCCCAGCGAGGCTGTGTTCCATTGTTGAATTGTCATGCGGCCTTGGGGATCGAAATACGGCATCCGGAAAATGCGATCGCCCACCGGCACACCGTCGCGCTGAATGCCGGCAAAATTCGGATCATTGAGCGCGATGCCCATGTCTTGATATGCCAGCGTGTTAGCGGCAATGGTGTATTCCTCGCCGGCGAAGCCTTTCTTATCCACCGGCAAATGATAAACATTGCCTTTGGCATCCGTTGCTTCCACGTGCAGCCACACGATGCGATCTTCCACGGAGCCGGTGGGGAATTTGTGGCCGGTTTTCTGATTGAACAGCGCCACGGTAATCTTCATGCGCTCGCCCGGCTCCAGTTCGCGCACATCGGGATGCACCCGCAGCTCGACGGTGCCGCGCACTTTGCCGGGATCATGCGCGCCGTGAAAGAGATGCTGCGCCACATTCGGCAGCGCCGGGCCCATGGAGGCGTTATGGCCGGGCGCGTAGGTCATGTGGCAATCCTGGCAGCGTACGCCCTCCTGCGCGTACGGCCCTTCCTTCCATTCCAAGTGGGTCGACTTCACCCAAATGTCATAAGGCGATTTCTCATTGTGGCAGGTGCCGCAGAACTCCGCGGTTTTGAGAAACTCCGAAACGCGGGTTTCGTGCGCCGGTGACACGGCGCCGGGCCGCGGCCCGTATTTCACGCGCCCCGGTTCGGAAATGTAGTTGAAATTGTAGGGCGTGTCGCCTTTGAAGCCGGTAATCGTGTGGCAAACGTCACAGGATACCGATTCATTCGCCCGGCTGTTCATCTCCGGTTTGGGCGGCGGCACATCTCCCGCGAGAAACGCGATAGGACTGTGGCAGCCGTTGCAACCGGCTTTGACGCCTGCGACTTTCTCATCTTTCTCGGCATGCGGCACCGCAAGCTTGAAGTATTCGATTTCATCCCAATGGTGCGTGTATGCCTGGGACATCATGGCCTGCGTCCACTGCTGGTAGAAATCGACGTGGCACGAGCTGCCGCAAGCTTGCGGCTTTTCAAAGTCGGAATATTTCCTTGTGCCCAACGCCTCGTCACCGGCTTTTTTCTCTTGCGCAATGGCAATGGAAAAAAGCAAAACAGTGGCTACGAACAGGAACGTCAACTTCTTCATATAAAAGATCATAACGTAGCCCTCGCTAGAATTAATATGAGCATCAGGGGAGAGTCCTGCACAATTCTTTCGCAGATCCAAAATTGTTTTTTCAAAGCCTGTGCCAGCCGTGTGACCTTGATGGCCGTTTTTTTAACTCCATTGTGTTAGTGTAACTTATTGAAATTACTATATTGAGAATTTAATGGCCGTTCGGTGTCTTTAAGCCTCGGTGTGCCGGTTTTCGCAAGATCGAGATTTTGAGAAAGCCTCTGGCTATTGATTGTCTTTCTATTAAGAACTTTTGCACGAGTATGAATATTTATACGGACTTGCACACTATTGTGGAAGTGCAGATTTACAAGCATCTTTCGGCGCTCAACGGGCAAAGTTTTTTTGGTATGTTATGAAGTAGGCGCGCAAGCGATAAGCACGTTCTATCAAATGTCGAGGATCAAATCATGAATACTCGCAACACGATTTCTTCTCAGCGTAAGTTGTTCAACTATCTCGTGCTGATCATGATTTTTCTGCTGAACGCATGCGCTTCCCAATATGCAACCCTTAATCACGGAGCAAATGATCGAGCCGCAACAAGTTCATCTGGGCTTGTTGAACTGTATGCCGGCAACTGTTCATCTTGCAGCGCTAAAATGCGGGAAAACGATGCCATGCCGGCAGAGAGCCACAGCAATGTTCCTGGCGCTCTGAACGAGGCGTCGCCTCAATCAAATCCCAAAAGAAGCTCGCGCAGGGGGGCGAAGATTATCCTGCTTCTTCACAATCAACCGGAAATTGCCGGACGTCTCTTGTCCGTGCGGGATAGTGCATTAGTCATTTCTACTGACACAGTCCAGTCTACTGACACAGTCCAGGGAAATGATGTCCGCGAAAAATCGCAGGCTGCTATTGTGATTATGAACCAGGACATCCGAATCGCAATCGTCAAAGGTGAATCCAAAGTCCTGAAAAGTGCCGGGTTGGGATTTCTGATCGGCGCTGGAATTGGGGTTGCTCTTGGATTCATAACCGGCGACGATCGGCCATGTGAGCGTTCTTCCAGTGAAGGGTATGGTTTTATCTCGACCTGTATTTCGATGTCCGCCGAAACCAAAGCAGCCCTGGCCGGAACTGTGTTCGGAACTGTAGGACTGGCCGCAGGCCTTGTTTCTGGCAGGAAGGCTTCAACCTCGGACGAAGCATTTTATCCGTCTAAGAGCCCAGATTTTTCAGTGTTGAAGCAATTTGCACGATTTCCAAAGAAGGAGCCTGAATATCTCAGCATAGTAAAATGAGTAGCTGTCACAAAAGGGCGCTCACAATCATTTCTCCCATGAATAACTATTTGTGACCACGCAAGCCGCGGCCAATTGAATGTCCAATCCGCATTTCCCTTCCGATTCTTGAGAAATCTCCCCATTTCATTCTTAGGTTTAATAATGAGACAAGCCTGCCCCAGTGGTGATAAACATTGTTAATACTAAAAATAGTCACGATTGGCCAGCGGCATGAAGTTTGTGGAAGTTTACGCCAAAGGTGTCATTTTGGTCAACAAAAAGCATTTAGGATTCTCTGTCATGAATAAATCACTCGCGGTTTTTTCTGCTCTGGCTTTGATCTTTCTGAGCGCTGTTGCGGTTGTGGCGCAGGAACGTGCAGCGGATACGACGCAGCCATTTCTTGACCCAACGCTGCGGCCCGTCAGTGAGGCTGAAGTGAATGCCATCGCGCATGAGTTGATCACGCCATGCTGTTGGTCGCAAACGGCGGATGTCCATCGTTCTGAAGCGGCGCAAGAGATCAAAGACTACATCCGATCGGCGCTGCAAAAGGGCCATAGCAAGGATCAGATCATTGCCGCTTTTGTGGAAGCCTATGGCGAACGCATCCTGGCGAAGCCCACCGCATCAGGCTTTAATATTCTCGTCTATATTTTGCCGGCCGTTCATCGTGTGGCGCTACCTGCGCCGCGTCCAGCCGCTCAAGATTAATGCGCCGGTTAAGCCCGCAAAATCTGCTGCCGCAACCGAGCGCTACGAAGTACGATTCGAGCGCGAGTTGGCGGATTTTGATTCCTGAGGAATCAGAATTAAACAACTTTCTCATATCTCAAACCGCTAATGAACGCGAATTAGGAAAATATTAGTGTACATTCGCGTTCATTCGCGGTTGCAGGAAATGGGTATGTTGTTTAAATGGCATACCTGAGTGTGCGAGATCTTTGAAATGCAATGTGCAATTAAATCCCAATCTCCATAGCCCGATCCGGGTGCGGAGATTCTGAAATTTTTGTGACACGGCAGAGTGTCACGTTTTTTACGATTCACGATGTGGAGGCCAACGCATGTACGAAGAAGATTTAACGCTGGCGATTGTCGGCAGCGGCGGTGAAGGCGTGGTGAGCGCGGGCGAAATTCTCGTGCATGCCACTTCGCAAGATGGTTTGTACAGCATGATGATCAAGAGCTACGGCCCGCAAATTCGCGGCGGCGAGAGCCTGGCGCAAATTCGCTTGCGCAAGTCGCCCGTGTTATCACAAGGCGATCACCTCGATGCGCTGGTGGTGTTGAGCTGGAACAATTATCATCGTTTTGCCGGCGAAGTACGCCTGCGCGAGCGCGCCGTGATTTTTCATGACAGTGAAGACGCCCCGCCCGAGCGTTTGACGTTTCCCGCCAAAGCGCGGTTTGTTGCCGTGCCGTTCAGCGCCACTTCCAAAAAAGAAACCAGCGCGGCGCTCGCCAAAAATTTGGTCGCTTTGGGATTTCTCTCCGGTTGGTTTGATTTGCCGCAAAGCGGTTTTGAAAAAGCGATTCAGCAGCGCTTTGCCAAAAAAAGCGAGGCAGTGCTGCGGGGCAATCTCGCTGCTTTTAGCGCAGGCGTGCAACTGGCGCAAGTGGAAAACACCCGGCCGCGTTACGATTGGAAAGTCAAGAATCACGAAGCTAAGCTCGTGTTCACCGGCAATGAAGCGATTGCCATCGGCTCGCTTTTCGCCGGCGTGAAATTTTTTGCAGGATATCCCATCACGCCTGCCAGCGAAGTCATGGAATGGATGGCAGCGGAGTTGCCCAAATTCGACGGCGTGTTCATTCAAACCGAAGACGAAATTGCCGCGGTCACCATGGCCATTGGCGCTTCCTTCGCCGGAAAAAAAGCCATGACCGCCACCTCCGGACCGGGACTTTCTCTCATGACGGAAGCGATCGGCCTGGCGGCAATGGCGGAACTGCCGCTGGTCATCATCGACGTGCAGCGCGCCGGCCCGAGCACCGGCATCCCCACCAAAACCACGCAGGCGGATTTGTTTCACGCGGTGTTCGGCGGGCATGGCAACCTGCCGCGCGTGGTATTGGCCCCAACGGATGCCGCGGATGCGATTGCGATTGCGGTGCATGCGTTTTATCTGGCGGAAAAATATCAAGTGCCGGTGCTGGTGTTAAGCGACCAGTTTCTCGGACAACGCTTGGAAGTTATTCCAAAAGTGAATTTCGAAGCGCTTAAAGCGAAGATCGTCACGCGCCAATTTGCTTCCGGCGAAGAGTTGCAGCCGTATCAACGCTTCAAAATGACGGAAACGGGCGTGTCGCCGATTTCCGCTCCCGGTATAAAAGGCGGCATGTACACCGCTGCCGGCATCGAGCACGACGAAACCGGCAGGCCGACCTCCAACGCCGAGCTGGATGAAAAAATGACGCACAAGCGCGCGAAAAAAAATCAAGTCATCCTGCAAGATGAGTCGAATTTGCTCTGGCGCTGCGGCGATCACGATCCGGATATCGGCATTCTGGCGTGGGGTTCGACCACGGGCGTGGTGCAAGAGGCCGTCACCAAGCTCCAGGCCGAAGGGCACAAAGTCGCAGCGTTGGTGTTGCGGCAATTGGCGCCGCTGCCGGTGGCCCCGGTGCAAGCCTTTCTCGATCAACTCGAGGGTTTGTTAATCGTGGAATTAGCCGACGGCCAATTTTACAGCTATTTAAAAAGTCAACTTGCGCTGCCGCATAGCACGCGCGTGCATAAACACACGGGCGCGGCGCTGTTCACCGTGCAAGAAATTTTGGACGCCATTCAAGAGGTTGATTCGTTATGGGAAACTACACTGCAACAGACTATCGCAGCGGAGTAAAACCGGTTTGGTGCCCGGGCTGCGGCGATTTTGGCGTGTTGAATGCGATTTATCAGGCGCTGGGCCGCTTGCAACTTCCGCTCGAAGAAGTTGCGATCGTCTCCGGCATCGGGTGTTCCAGCCGCTTGCCGGGATATGTCAAAACTTACGGCTTCAACAGCATTCATGGCCGCGCCCTGCCGGTGGCGCAAGGCGTGAAGCTGGCGCGTCCGGAAACCACTGTGATTGCGGTGGCGGGCGACGGCGACGGCCTGAGCATCGGCGGCGGGCATTTTCCGCACACGGCGCGGCGCAACATCGATATGACGTACATCATGATGGACAACGGCATTTACGGCATGACCAAGGGCCAAACCTCGCCCACCACCGGCGGTGATCACGAAACAAAATCTACGCCCTACGGCATTATCGAAGAGGCCATCAACCCCGTCAAGCTGGCGCTGAGCTACGAGGTATCATTCATTGCGCGGGGTTTTTCCAGCAATGTCAAGCAATGCGTCGATCTCATCGTGCAAGCAATTCAGCATCCCGGCTTTGCGTTTGTGCAGATCCTAAGCCCGTGCGTAACGTTTGTTGGAAAGGATCAATTCGATATTATTCGCGATCTGGCTGTCGATTTGCCGGCAGAATATGATCCGGCCTCGCTCGACCAGGCCTGGCAGGTCAGTAATGAAATCGGCAAAATTTCGCTGGGCGTGATTTATCGCAAGCAAGCGCAAACCTATGCAAACCTATCAAGAACGTTTGCTGCGGCTGACCCAACTCGCAAAGCAGGAGGGCGGCGCTGATTTTGATGCCGTGCTGCGGGAATATCATGTCTCCGAGCCGGTGGCAGAACCAGAAATGGATTGACACTGTAAGAAAACAACAAGAGTAATCGCGAATGAGCGCGAATAGGCGCGAATGAAAGATTAGCGTTTATTCGCGTCAATTCTCGGTTTGAAAATGTTTGCCGCAATAGCTAAGATTTCATCACTAAGGAACCCCCATGCTCACCAACCTTGAAATCGCGCAACGCGCGACGCTGAATCCGATTCGAAATATCATGGATCAGCTCGGCATCACCGATGATGATTTTGAGTT
>QEVD01000669.1 GCA_003576975.1 Candidatus Zhuqueibacterota bacterium | reverse complement strand
AGCGGTGGGGCTTCCGCCCAGTGTGACGGTTTCGCCAAAGCATACCGCACGATTTTCTCCAGCATTTACCACCGGCAGTTGCTTCACGATGATTTCCTGAGTCGAGCTTCCTCCACAACCGCCGGTGCTGACGGTATAGACAATCGTGTGCATGCCCGGGCCTGTTTCCGTTGGATCAAACATATTCCCGCTGATGCCCGGGCCGGAAAATGTTCCGCCCTCGGGTGAAACGAAATTCGAGAGATCAATCGCAGGCGAGTTCGCGCAAAATTCCCCAATTGGATCGAAAGTCACGGCGAGATCCGAGGAAACGGTGACGGTGACTTCATCTGTCGCCATCAAGCCGGTAGCCGGCTCGACGACGGTCAACGCATATGTCGTCGTCAATTGCGGAGACGCAGTCGGATTGGCAATTGTCGCATCGCTCAAACCTTCACTCGGCGACCAACTGAACGTGTACGGGCCGCCCGCGCCGCCTGTCGCAGCAGGCGAGCCGCCGATAGTGACGGAGCCGCCTGCGCAAATGATCTTGTTTTCGCCGGCATCTGCTGAGAGAGCAGCGCGAATATACAACACGAGACCATCGTGATCCGAAGCGCGCAAGGCAGTTGAAGCATCCGAAGCCAAGCCTGCCGGCGCGTCCGCATTGCCCCGCGCATAGGCAATATCACTTACGAATGGCTGCAATGCTTGCGATGCCAGCATATGATCCAGCGCTTGTGCGCTGCCCTCGTAAATGAAAGAATACTGCTCGTCTTCGGGCAACATCAGAACTTGGTTGATCAAATCCGGATTTACATGATCACTGCCGGGAAGCAATGCTTGCGAAGCATCTGCCGGTGTTCCCAAAATTTGGCCAAGAACGTCGGCGTAACCGTCGGTGAATTGAAAAGCATTAAAATCACCGGTGACCATGAGATGGATGCCGGGATCGCCGGTTTGCAGATTCTGCACCATGTTTGAAACCGACATCGCCTGTTCGTGGCGTTTTTGGCGCACGCGCGGGCCTTCGGTTGCGTCCTCAATATCGGTTAAAGAACGCAAATGAAGATTCAAGACCGAAACAGCGTGGCTATTGGACAAAACGGCTTCGAGCAGCAACGGCGGACGATCGTGCAACAAAGATCCGTCAAGCGACAGGGTTTCGCTTGCACCGAGCTGGGTGAGTGAATTGACGGTAACCGAATTGCGCACCAGGAAGCCGACATCTATACCGGAAATGTCATTGCCCTCGACGAGATGCGCCGTGTAAACGATGGTTCCATCATCATTATTGATTTGATCGGCGAGCGCTTGCAGCGTGCCAAGGTTCTCGACTTCTTGAAGGGCGAGAATATCCGGCGCATGCAGCAAGTCGCGAATGTACTTTGAGAGTTTGTACAGCTTGGCGGAATATTCCGGCGCCGTTGGAACCGGCTCTGCGAGAGCGGGATCGTCAATATCATCATACAAAAGACGGGCATTCAAGGTGGCAATCGTGGCTTCACCGGGCGCGCGTGTACGCACGGCGCGCGGCAAGGCGGCGGGACTGATCGAATATTGCACCGGCCACAACTCATAATTGCCGAACTCGTACGCCAGCACGCCCGTCGCGCTGAAGCTTGAACCGGCGGGAATCTCCACATTCGGTTGACCGAGTCGATCAGGATCAAGCTCGAAAATTTCAGGATTGCCATCCCACACCGGCAACCCGCTCAAGCCGGGAAACGCAATGCCTGGCTCGCGGAAGACGCGGGCATTTCCTGCGACGATAAAAACTTCCGCAACTGGATCGCTGCCGAATGATTGATTGGGGCCGGTGACGGTGCCCTCAGCAATTTCAACCCGCATGCTTTCGAACCGTTCGAATTCGATTGCCGATTGCGGTTGATCCGGCGAAGGTGTGAGGCCATCGAGTGAGATAGCGGGAGGCAGAGCATTGCCGGAAGAAATGACAGCGATAGTGGAAACGTTGTCGAACTGCGTGAACTCGAAAAATTCAATCACCTGGCCGGTGACATGAACCAAATCACCAACTGCAACCATCGGCGCGGCATTGGTATAAACAAAAATGCCGTCGGAAGTCATGTCATCGTTGTCGCTGCGCTCACTCGGCGTTTGCATGAAAAAGCCATCGCTGCGCAAAGCTGTAACGACG
>QEVD01000668.1 GCA_003576975.1 Candidatus Zhuqueibacterota bacterium | reverse complement strand
AAACGCGCCCAATCTTTATTTGCAACTGCTCTCCCAGCTCTGCCGGCTGCTGCACAACAGCGCCTTCCGCGAGCAACTTCTGTCAGCCAGCTCGACGCGCGAAATCGTTCAGCTTTTCAAGCAAGAGCCGGACAACGCCACGCCCTGCATGGCCATGGCATAAAGCCGTTTGACTGCAGTACATTTTAAACTCCCCCTGAAAGATGCGAAGCACATAGAAACTCGCCAAGAGTTTTGAGGTGTTTCGCATTTTTTTTGAGTTCCATTGCGTTGCTGTCGCTCGCGATACAAACGAGTCAGTTAACATCTACCCTGATTTGCAGGCAAGCTGCAAATCAAAACTTCTGCGAAGCAGAAAATACCTGTTCGGCGAAACTCGGTGACCATCGGCGATAAAGTTTTTCACCGAAATGCGCCGAAGTCGCCGAGCATCGCCGAAAAAACTTTGGCAGGATGATTTATCGGCGAATTATTTTGAATCGTTCTGCCGGCAAATCATTCTGCCATAAACTTTCAGAATTTTATTCTAACTTTGAGCGCCTTGTGGCATTTGCAAGCGCCTTAATTCACCGACAACTTTGATCAATAGTTTCTGTTGTGACATAACTCGAGACGCTTTAGAAATAATTTATGAAACTCTTCTTCTGACAAATCCGGGAAACGCTGTCGCAGGCCTTGCCGAAACAGGTCTTTTGAAAGTTCTGACAATTCAATCGCCTTTTTCAAGCGCTGTTCCGGCGACATGCGCCGCAAAATTTCGATATAAATGTGATGATGGGGACGCGGTTTGAGATTCATGGCCAGATTCTTGTCATTTGCTCCGAATCGTGCTCTGTAGCCGTATGACATCCGAGCGTGAGCAATTTTTTATATCGTCTTTGCAATGATTTCTTGCGTGTCCGTGTCGAGCATGAGTATTCCCTCACGCGCGCCGTTCAATTGCCCCAGCAGTATGCCTTGGTTGTTCCAAATCGCCGATCGCCCCGCGCTTTCAAATCCGCCGCTCGGGCCGATACAGTTTGACATCAATGCCGTCATGCTGTATTTGCGCGCAATCCCGGACAAGCTTGCGACGGCTTTGTCAATGCCCTCTGCCGATTTCGCCACACTTGCCAGATAAACTTCAGCGCCGTTTCTAAAAGCATTTTCCGCATGCTCGGGCACGGATAATTCATAACAAATCGCCAGCGCGATTTTGGTGTTGTTGCCGATTACGACGCTCGTGTTTTGCCCGCTCACAAAAAACTCTTCTTCATCAGCGTGTAGATATTTTTTGGAATACGTTTGCCGCGCTTGGCCCGGCTGAAAAATAAGCATGCTGATGCAAATCCCTCTCTCATTTTTTATCGGGACTCCGATTCCAATCGTTATTTGCCGCGCGCCGGCCATCATTTGGAAATCGTCAAACCGGCGATCGCCGGGAGTCGTCGCTAAATCTTTTGCCAATTCGGGTTCATAGCCCGTTATCGACAATTCCGGAAAGATAATTGTGTCAGCGCCATGGGTAACAGCCAGATCAATCAGTTTCTTGTGATTATCGATGTTGCTTTGTTTGTCGCCTTTGATCGGCCTTGTTTGTGCAACGCAGATTTTCATGGTTATTGATATTTTTTGATTACCGCACCCTGAGCTTGCCGAAGGGTGCTGGCTTCGACAGGCTCAGCCAGCGGCAGGTTCAGCATGTGACAAGCTCAGCCAGCGACAAGCTCAGAAATCATCTTCCACTTTGTTTTCTCCCTGCAACAGCGCGAACAGCTTTTCCCAAAGCCCTCTGCGTTCTGCCTCATTCATGGTTTTGAGAATGGTCGTCACCTCTTCCGAAGTATTGGCGCGGAAGGAAATAGTGAGATCATCACCCTCAAAGTCCTTCGGCGGCCGGATGTCCAGGCGTTTGCCGCCGGCCAGGGTTTTTGCCAGCTCGTCAAAGCGTTCTTCCAGGCTGCTCAGTTGCGGATAACGCTCGCGGTAGAGCAGCGTGCGCAGTTGATGTGTGCGCTGCCGCGGCGTCCAATTATCATGCAGAAATATTTTTTTGACTTCAGGCCGCTCGAACACGTCGATCACGCGCGTGCCGTAGCGCGCCGCCAGTCCGGCAGCATTGTCGATGATATCGCGCGCTTCCCGCACGGAAACGCGGTGC
>QEVD01000072.1 GCA_003576975.1 Candidatus Zhuqueibacterota bacterium | reverse complement strand
TATAAATGATCGGCGAGCTGGCGTAGCCCCATTGCACTGCGGCATCACTATGCAAACCGGGATCAAGCACCCCGAGATCCTGCTTCCAGAGCAGCTTGCCCTGTATATCAAAACAATACAAGCCTTCGGAAGCAAGCAGCGCCACGACATATTTGCCGTCGGTCGCCGGCGTTGAGTTCGCCTGGCTCGCTTTGAGATGTCGCTTCACGCGTGGCGCACCCTCGTGCGCTGTTTTCTCCCAAATAATTTTGCCATTGTTTTTATCCAAACAAAGAAGCCGCCAACTGTGCGGTGCACTCTCCGGCAGCGGCGCATTACTGCGCGTTTGTGTTTGAAACGCCGATGAATCGCCACTCACTGCGGTTGCAATGAAAACGCGATTGCCCCAAATAATCGGGCTGGCATGTCCCAATCCAAGAATGCGCGTTTTCCAGCGAATGTTGGCGGGCGTTTCAGCATTCCAGTTGGTGGGAAGCGATTTGCTCTCAGCAACGCCGGCGGCATCCGGGCCGCGAAATGAAGGCCAATTTTGTGCGGACGCAACTTCAACAACGCAAACGCACAGCAACGCGAGAAGAGATCGTGGCATAGTTTTCCTTATATGCGATTAGATTTTCAAAGTCAGAACAAAATTCTGAAAGTGTTTCGTCCACTGAAATGAAATCCCGCAGAAAAAAAATTTTCTCTCTGTGGCAGTTCTACTTCGGCGGACGAAGCTTTCAAAGCTGCTCGAAAAGCTTCGATTTTCAGCTTGTCTGAAAATCAGTGTAGTATTGACAGCGCGGCAACGCTCATTTTGTGGATCTTCGTCATGCACTATTGATTGAGGTCGAGAAACGCCGCGCTCACCTGTTCCGCGACTTTTCCATCTACTGGCGCGCCTGTCAAATTCGAAAGAATCGCGACTACAACATTTTCTTGGGGGTAAAGACGAATATGAGCGGCCATACCGGGGCCGCCGCCGCCGTGTTGATAGATTCGCCGGCAGTTATCGTCTTTTTCGATATACCAACCCAAAGCGTAATTCGTCTCCTCGCCTGTGGAAGTTTTCAGGCCGCGAAAAATTTCAGCGCGTGTGTCCGGTTTGAGAAAACCATCGCACAACAAAGCAGCGCCAAGTCTCGCGACGTCCGCAGCCGTCGAGAGCAAGCCCGCGCCCGCCAATTTGAAGCCCGGATCAAACGCTGGGGCTTCGGCTACGCGAAAGAAATTTTTTACATAGAATTTTGCAGTTTGTGCGGGCCGCGACGCCGGATCATTAAACGAGGTATGAAGCAACCCCAGCGGTTGCAAAACATATTGCGCCATTGCCGCTGAAAAATCAACCCCACTTGCTTGCTCGACAATCGCAGCAACGATGGTGTAGTTGCTGGTGGTGTACGCGAACCGCGCGCGCGGCGGATGTTGTAATGTGTTTGTGGCGAGAATTTCTTGCAAAGCTGCGCCAGTTGTCAAGCGCCGGGTATCGTAATAATGCGCATTGTTGTACTCGTCATTCAAGCCGCTGAGATGGGCGATGATCAAGCGCGCGGACATGTTTTTGTAAGGAAACTGCGGCAGATATTGTTCTATGGGCGCATCAAGATCGACGAGTCCTTCTTCCATCAGCCGCGCGGCCAGCACGCCCGTGAAGGATTTCGAAACACTCCCCAAGCCGAAACGTGTTTCCGTGGTCGCACGCACTTTTTTTTCGAGATCGGCAAAGCCGAAAGCCTCGCTCCAAACAATTTCACCATTCATTGCAACGGCCACGCTCATGCCGGGAGCTTTTGAACTTTGCATCATCGCGCGGACGGCCGCGCGGCTCGTGGCGATAGCTTGGGCGTGACGTTCCGCTGCTTGTGCATGCGTTTCGTTCCACCAGCCGAACAACACCATGATCGCAAGGCCGTGAAGCCGCCAGAGCATGTTCACTCTTGGTTTCATGTCGCGTCACTTTCGCAGTTTCATTTTGATTTCGCTTAGTACTTCGTCAAAGCCGAGTGATTTGGGGGTTTGCTGTAGGAACTCCAGCGCGCTGCGCTCGCGTCTCAAATAGGCATCCAAAAAATTCAATACGTATTGGCTGGCGACATTGAAGCCGGCAATCACTGCCGCCGAACGCTCGGTCTTAAGAATGCTGTGTGGAACGACGCCATAACACGGCAAGAAATCCGCATGGCCCAATTGCTTGAAAGTTAGCAAGTACGCATCAGCAACCGATAAGCTGTCATAATACTCAAAATTTTTCGGCACGTTGTAGCGCACCGGCCCTTCGCCGTGCATGTGCAGGTAGGGCACATTCATCTTTTTAAAATTGAGGAGGGCTGATTTCTTCAACAAATCGCGACCGTACTCGTAACCCGTCGCGGCATCCAGGCTGAGCAAGGCATCGACGTCGTTGTCACGCATTTGCAAGAGGGCTTGTGTAACGCCGCCGACGCTCCAGCTCGCCAACGCCATTTTATCGGCATTGACGAAGGGCAAACGAGAAACATGTTTGATCACAAATTCCAAATCGCGCATTTGTACTTCAATGCCGCTCGTATCAAACGGCCAGCGTTCACCCTTTTTCAGCGGCAATGCCGTCAGCGCCACAGCAACGTAGCCGTGACTCGCCAGGTATTCGCATAACACGGAATAAACATGCCCGCCCGTGCCGCCGCCCATTCCAAAAATCACCAATGGAAATTTCCCTGTGGCTGTTTTGGCATCTTTCACTGCCGCCATTTCTAGCGCGAGTATGGCTTCCCAGCTTGCGCCGGATATCTGCTTTTCTTCGCTATCTTTTTGCCGCAGCGCCTGTTCTTGCGCATCCGTCCAGCGCCACGGCTCGGACTCGGTATCATTCAACAGCAAATATTCTTCATAGCGCAAATGTTGTGAATTCGCACTGCGCACAGCAGGATACCAAACAAACATTTGTATCGGGCGCGCGCGATTCTCCACGATCTTGCCGTTTTCGTCAAGTTCATCTTGAAATGGCCGGGTATGATCATATTGCCGCTTGAATGTGAAGCCGACCTCGTATGCGCCACGCGGCATGCCGTTCCACAGAACGGGCGATTGCGCCATTGCGCACACGCAGTAAAACAGGTTGAGTGCGAAAAGTTTTTTGATCATTGTGTAGATTGTTTATCAAATAAGATTTGAAAACTCATTCTTCCCTCAAGACATTCACCGGATTGACCAATGCCGCACTTATGGCCTGATGACTTATTGTAAAAAGTGCGATGACGATCAAAGCCAACATCGACAGGATGTATATCCACCAACTTATTTCAATCCGATAGGCAAAGCTCTCCAGCCAGTGGTTGAGCACGTATTGGATGGCCGGAACCGCGATCACGGAAGCAACGCCGATGAGAAAAACATATTGGCGTGAAAACCGCATCAGCAAGGAAAAAATCGAAGCGCCAAGAACTTTCCGGATGCCCATCTCTTTTCTGCGCTGGTTTAAAGTGAAAGCAATCAATCCATATAGGCCCAGACAAGCAAGCACGATGGTCAATCCCGCAAAGCCGCTAATCAAATAAGAAAGTTTCTGCTCATTATTGTAAAGTTGGTTTAAATGATCATCCATAAAACGGTATTCCAAGGGCACGCCCGGATTGGTTTGCTCCCAAATGTTTTGCACCGCAGCGATTTTCTCTGCAATATTCCCGGGGCCGACACGCACGAAAAGATATTCGATATCGACAAACGGCATGATCAAAGCCATGGGGGCGATTTCATGGTGGAGCGATAAAAAGTTGAAATCTTCAACCACGCCAATAATGGTGCGTGGGCCGGCAGAGGAGAAGTAATGCACTTTTTTGCCAATGGGATCCTTCAGGCCCAAATATTCAACGGTTTTTTCGTTGATCATGATGCTTGCAGTCGGATCACTGCCAAACGCTTGGGAAAATGATCGGCCCTCTTTTAACTTGATCCCCATCGTCTCGAGGAAATTGTATCCGACCTGGTTCCCCCGCATTTGCTTGCTCTCGGACTCATCTCGTCCGTCGACCAGTATCATATTGACCGGCCAGGGCTCGCCCATCGTTCGCTCGCCGCGGCTGACGCTGATGATATGACTATTTTGTAAGAGCCTATCTTTAAACGTCTCATAATACCGCGTCATGTCCTGACGAAGCAGCTTGATCACCACGACATTTTCCTTGTCGAACCCAAGCTTCTGATTTGAGAGATGGGCAAACTGCCTGGTGATGACGAGGGTTGCCGCAATGAGTGCAAAGGAAATACAGAACTGCACGGCGATCAGAATTCTTCTTAAATTGGAACCAGTGCTCATACTGTTTTTTGCATGTTGCTTCAACGCGGCCACGGTTTTGTGGCTTGAGAGCAAGAAAGCAGGATAAAGGCCAGCCGCGATTCCGATCAAAAACGTGACGGCTATTGCAAAAGGCAGTGACTGCAAAAACTGCGTCCAGTCAATGGTGAAATTCCACTCCAGGAGATCTTGGAAATATTCGAAGGCGAACAAGCTGAACAGATAGGCGAGCACAAGGCTGATGCAGCCCAACACCACAGACTCAGTCAACAATTGCGCCACCAAGCTGCCCTTCTCTGCTCCTAATATTTTTCTCAAACCCACTTCCTTGCCGCGGCTCACTGCAACGGCAATGGAGAGATTCATGAAGTTAAAACTCGCGATGAGCAGGATCAGCAGCGCAACGATCCCCAGCGTATAAATCGTGAAGCGATTTCCCGCCTGCAGGCCGCTTGCCAAATCGTCTACTAAATCAGCAGAGCCCAGGTAGATATCCTCCAGGGGTTGAACATAATTTCGATATGGAGTATCATCTCCCGGATTCTTTTCCCGATACAGTTGATCGAGTTTATCCTGAAGCGCAATGGGGTTTGCACCATCGTGCAATAACACATAACTGAGAAATCCCACCCAACTCCAACTGGATAAATCGGAGAGATAGCCCGCAGGGACTTGATAAGTGGAAAATGACGCGAGAAAATCGAATTGCAGATGTGAAGTGCTCGGTATTGCTTCCAGAATACCGGTCACCTTTAAGGGAACGTCATTATTCATGGTGAGGATTTTCCCCATGGGACCCTCTTTCCCAAAATATTTCGTGGCCATTTCCTGGGTGAGCACAACCGAATTAGGCTGATCGAGCGCCGTGTTTTGATTACCAGCTTGCAATGGGAAGCTAAAAATTTCGAGGAACAAAGAGTCGGCATAAAATCCATGGTTTTCATAGAAACGCCGTTCGCCATTTTCCAGCAGCGCGCGCTGCGCGTATCGCAATTGGGTAGAGGTTTTGATCTCGGGGAATGCACCCCTGATACCAGGCACCAGCGCCGGCGGTGTATTCGCCATTTTGGTGATCGTCCCGGAGTTATCGGTAAAGATGGTGTTGATTCTGTAGATATTCTGTGATGCTTGATGAAAACGATCGAATGACAATTCATGGCTCAGAAAGTTGGCAATCAACAAACAGCTTCCCAATCCAACGGCCAGGCCACCGATATTGATGGCCGTATAAATTTTGTGTTTGCGAAGATTGCGATAGGAAGTCAGTAGATGATGGCTTAACATAATTTTGCATCCTTTCTGTTGAAAGGCACCTTGATTGTAGAAATCATGAAATGCCTAACAAGTTTTGCGCGGATAGTAACTTCAGCGTTAGTACGGCACAACCTCGTGTGCTTCTCCCGATGAAGCATGTTGTGTCGAATCTGCTTTTTGCGCGAGATCTGCACGCAACACGGCTTGCTCTTTTTCACCCTTGATGCGGCTGAAGAGGTGGGTGCCGAGCTTGCGAATGGTTTCCGGATCATCAAAGGGAAGCTGCGCATACATCTTTCCACCTTCGAAATGGCAAGGCTGGCATTGCGATACGATGGGAAGAATGTGTTGGATGAAATCAATGCGTGCGGAATCAGCCGCTGCACTCGCGTGATTGGCAGCGACCGCTGCGAGGCTCGGCGTTGAGGCGAGAGCCGGTGTTGCGCGCTTGCCGCATGCGGCGAAGCCCAGCAATGTCATAAGCAAACATGCAGGCAAATTTCGAATGTTTGTTATGCGCATTAGAGCTATTCCATGATCGTGATGTCATCATGCCTTCGAGCTGCGCTTCGAGGCCCCAGCCGCCGAAAATTTCCGTGATGGCCATGAGCAGTTCGTTGTCGCCTGCTTCGAGTGGGAAATAGATTTCACCAAACAGGCCGATTGTTCCGGGAAAACGATAGTCGCGCGATAAAAAATTATTTCTGCTGCCATAGAGCAGGCGATCATTGCAATAAACTTTTACGGCATCACTAAAACCGAACTTGATCTTCTTCGCTTGCTCGACGATTCTCTCTAAAAGCCCGAACCCGTACAATACTTTTTGACTTCATGAATTTGATTGCCGTCGATTTATTGCCAAAACGCCGATTTGAAAATCGAAAGCATTGGCCTCGGTTGAATTGCAGGCATTTACATTTTGCGGGCTTGGGCGAATCGCAAATCCCAAAACAACGAGGGCGCAAGCCACGGCAATTCCTGCAACGTTTTTTTCATATCAATCACTTGTACGGCTACGCATTCACAAAGCACAAGACTTTCATTTTTTTAGCTGCTCAAAAAATTACTGCACCGCCGTCAATCGAATCAATCCCGTGACATCGCGCACGAGTATGTCCGCACCCAGCAGCACGGGCATCGCAAATGTTTCGCCCTCGGCAACATGATAACGCCGCTCGAGTTCAAACGCCGCGGTATTGCGCCGCGCAACGATGAGTTGCGCGCCATTGGTGAGATAAACCACGTGTTGCGGTGTGAGCAACACCGAGGCATGCCAGCCCTCGCGTCCGGTTGTTGCCCAATGCAGCGCGCCGTTTTTTGGATTGAGCGCAACGAACTGGCCTTTTTGCCGTACGGAGTGGCCGTAGATCAAGCCATCGCCCAATACCGGCGAGCTCATGTACATCGCCACTTCGGAATTTTTCCACACTTCGTTTGCGCGCCATTGGCCGTTGCTTTGTTCAAGCGAATACGCATGCGTGCCCTGGCGCGTGCCGGAAACGATGAGGTGTGAGCCGGTCCACACGGGCGTTGCGATATTCTCATGCCATTCATCGAGAAACGGCACGTACCAAAGTTGCTTGCCGGTTTTTGCATCGAGGCCAACGATCGAGCTGTCCGTCATCGTCACGATTTGCGCTGTGCCTGCAATGTCGAACACGACCGGCGAGGCGTAACCAGGGCCGTGTCCGTTCCATTCCCATTTCGTTGCGCCGTTTGCGGGATCGAGTGATAAAATTTTTCCGCCGTGAATG
This sequence comes from Candidatus Zhuqueibacterota bacterium, assembly GCA_003576975.1. Classification (GTDB taxonomy): domain Bacteria; phylum Zhuqueibacterota; class Zhuqueibacteria; order Zhuqueibacterales; family Zhuqueibacteraceae; genus Coneutiohabitans. The sequence continues at coordinate 8,504 of QEVD01000072.1, read as the reverse complement.
TCGCTGCCGATTTGCACGACGATGCGACTATCGAGCAACAGCGGCGAGGCAGAGGTTCCGCAAAAGAGTTTCGATGTCTCCACCGTTTTGGAAAAATCATTGCGCCAAAGTTGACGGCCGGTTGCAACCTCCCATGCCGTGAGCACGCCGGTCACGCCGAGCGTGAAGAGAAGATTGCCCGCTACGAGCGGAGTTGCATTCGGACCTTTGGCCATCTTTGTTGCATAGCGATTTTTTTCAAACGTTGCCGGATATTTTTGTTGCCACAAAATTTTTCCGCTCGTGAGTTCGAGCGCGCTAACAAGTTCTTCCGGATCGCGGCGGCTGTGAACGAACACGCGGCCATTCGCAACGATAGGGGAGGAGTAGCCTTCACCGATCTCCACGCGCCACACGCGGCGCAGTGAATCCGGCCACGACTTGGGCGCATGCGCGGCAGGCACGAGGCCGTTACGCGTTGGACCGAGCCATTGCGGCCAATCTTGGGCGAGGGATGAGTGCGCGAATACGAAAAGCGCAGCCGAAATTATCATGCACCCTTTGTTGAGAAAATTGCTTTTCATACATGCCGACTTTTTCAAAGTAAAAGATTTTTAGAAAGCGGATTTTACGAATATAGCGGATAAAGCGTTCGATGCTCATCCGCTATATTCGCTGAATCCGCTTACAAAAAGCTTTGAGTTGCAGTCTGTCTTGAAAGCTCCTCACAAATTCTCCTGCACAAACTCCGTCAACGTTTTGAACAGGTGCAAAAACACAAACGGGTTGCCGGTGCCTTGCAGGCTGTGATTGCCGCCGGGGTAGAGCATGAACTGAAAACGCTTTTTGTTCTTTTGCAATTCTCGCAGCAGGTGCAGCGTGTTGATGAAATGCACGTTGTCATCTTGATCGCCGTGCACGATGAGCAATTCCTGCTCATCGCGCAATTTCGCAACGAAATTCAGCGGCGAGGCTTCTTTGTATCCCGCAGCATTCTTCTGTGGTGTTGACATGTAACGCTCGGTGTAGATCGTATCGTACATGTCCCAATCGCCGCCGGGCGCGATGGCGATACCGAGTTTGAACACTTGCGGGCCGTCATATTTCGTCATGGCCATCAGCGTGTTGTAGCCGCCGTAACTCCATCCCCAAATGCCGATGCGCTTTTCATCCACATAAGGCAACGCGCCGAAATATTTTGCCGCAGCGATTTGATCGCGCGCTTCGACTGTTCCCATGTTCTTGTGAACCGCGCTTTCGAACGCTTTGCCGTAGCCCGCTGCGCCGCGATTATCAACGCACGCGACAATGACTTGGTGTTGTTGCGCCAAATACGCATGAAAGTATCCGAAGAAACCGTCCCATGAATCCGTGACGTTCTGCGCTGCCGGGCCGCCATATGTGTACATGAGCAAAGGATAATTGCGCGAAGGATCGAAGTTCGTGGGCTTGATGAGATAAGCGTGCAGCGTGTTATTGTCCGCGCCGGGCAGGGTGATAAATTCCGCTTGCGGAAAATCGTGCTCCGCAACCGTGCGCATCAACGCAGCATTGTCTTCGAGAAATTTCACCAACGCACCCTCGGCTTTGTGCAAGCGCGTCACCGCGGGTGTGTGGCGATTGGAATAGGTGTCGATGAAATAGCGCCAATCTTTCGACCAATTGATATTGTGCGTGCCGCGTTCTTTGGTGATCTTCACCGGCGCGGTCGCGCGCGAAGATTTATTCGGATCGAACGCGACGCGATACAAATGCGTCTCACGCGGCGCCTCGGCGTTCGCGCTGAAATAAAATTGCTTGCTCTTGGCATCATAACCATGAAACGCGGTGACTTCCCACGCACCGCGCGTGATTTGTTGCGCCGGCCCGCCTTCGGTTTTGTAAAGATACAAATGATTGTAGCCGTCGCGCTCGCTTTGATAAAGCACGTGCTTGCCGTCTTCGAGATAAACGAGTTTGGGATTGCCGCCGAACGGATCGAACGGCTCGACCCACGTGCTTTCTTTATCATCAAAAATTGTTTTGAGTTGTACGTTTGCCGGATCGCCGTGCAGCAACGACACGTGATTCTGCTCGCGATTCATGCGCAGCATCCACACGTAATGTTTGCCGTTGATTGCCGGCGTCCATCCCATGCGCGGAATGTATTCATGCGCCTCATTGTCTTCGTGCCAATTGCCGGTGGCGAAATATTGCGGCTTGCCGGTGGCGATGTCGATTACGCCGACGCGAATTTCGCTGTTCGCTTCGCCCGCGCGCGGAAAGCGAAAGCGTTTGAGTTCGGGCCGCTCGCCTTGCAAATCCGCCATCACGAAATCACTCGTCTTTGATTCATCGAGTTGTACAAAAGTGAGATAACGGCCATCGGGACTCCATGCCCAACCGTCGCGCAAGCCGAACTCTTCTTCATAAACCCAATCCGTCGTGCCGTTGATGATCGTGCCCTCGGCGCCGTCGAACGTGAGTTGCGTTTCTTTCATGCTCGCCAATTCCACCGCGAACAGATTGCGGTCACGCACAAAAGCCACATGTTTGCCGTTCGTGCTGAGTTTGGCAAACAGTTGATAACCTTTTTCGCGCGAACTGATCGGCGCGAGTTTTTGCGCGGCGAAATCATACAAATAATAAAAGCCTTTGGTGGGATAACGCCACACCGGTGCGGAGTCGGTGTAAATCAACAAGCGGGTGCGGTCCGCACTGAACGCATAATTCTGAATCGCGATGCGGCGATTCACGTCCTCGGCGTGCAACTTCGCGCCTTCGACTAAAACGGTTTGTTGATCGCGTTCGAGATCGAAGCTGATCAAATCCGTTCCGCCTGCGCCATCGGGTTTGACGAACGTGATGATCGGCCCTTTCTCCGCCCATTGTCCGCCCTGAAAAGCATTGCCGGCAAATTTCGAGGAAGCGAAAAAATCTTCCAGCGACAGCGGTTTTTTCGGCTGTGCTGAGACTAACGTTGTGTGTATAAAAACGAGCAACATGCACAAAACAACAAAGGGGATTTTCACGAAGGCATGCTTTGTAATTCGCATCAGTTTCTCCATAAAAAATAACGAAAGGCTACAAAAGCCAAAAATTTTTCTGCTATATATTTTTCTGTCAACTGCTAAACGCCTTCAACGAGGATCATCTCCGTTCCGGCGCATTCCTGCCGCAGCGCTTTGGCAGGCGCATACTCGGGAGATTCCCACCAGGCGCGCGCTTGCTGCGCGGTTGGAAATTCGAGAATCACAAAACGCGGCGGTTTCCAAGAACCTTCGAGTGTATCCGTTTTGCCGCCGCGCACGAGATAGCGGCCGCCATAAGCCGCAATCGAGGGCGGCGCGAGCTGCTTGTAGCGCTCGTAAGTTTTCGCGTCGTTCACGGTGATTTCAACGACAACGTAGGCCGGCATAGTGATTCCTTCTTTCTGATAAATGTTTTCCATGCCTCAGCTTCATTGCAAACACTCCTACTTGATCTGCGTCCACTGTTTGCCATCCCATTCCCAAGTGTCGTCATAAATCGTCCCAACTTTGCCGTCCCAAAAGCCGCCGCCGTAAAGCACGGTCCGGCGGCGAACAGGGTCATACGCCATTACGTGCGAATTGCGTTTTGTTGGTCCCGCCGTTTTGATTTCTTTCCATTGCTGACCATCCCAAATCCAGGTGTCCTCAAAGGATGTATCGGATCGGCCGGCGGGAAGACCTCCGAACAGAATGATGACGCCTGCGTCGCTATCAAAGGTCATGCGGTGACGGTAGCGCGGTGGCGGCCCCTCCGCACTGAGCTTTTGCCAGGTCATGCCATCCCAAGCCCAAGTGTCGTTATGAACCTTATTGCGTTGATCCATACCGCCGAAGAGCACGACCTGCTTGCGCTTGCTGTCATAAACCATCGCGAAATGGGCGCGCCCGCCTGGTCCCTGCGTCGCCACTTGTTTCCACTTGTCGCCATTCCACTCCCAAGTAGCAGTTTCCAGAAGTTCGCTCGATTTGGCTCCACCAAACAGCACGGTCTTGCCACGCGCTTCATCATAGGCCATCGCGTGATGATCGCGCGTGCCGACGTGAGTGTCGGTCATCTGGTGCCAGTTTTTTCCATCCCATTCCCAGGTATCGGCTTTGCGATCGGCGCTGGGTTTAAGCCCCATCCCGCCGTACAAAACGATTCTTTTTCGCTGCGCATCATAGGCGGCGCCGCCTAGTTCTCGGGCCTCAGGGCCTGAACTGGGAATGAACGTCCATTGCTTGCCATCCCAATTCCATAATTCTTGCCGTCCCGATTTGTTGGAGGCAGTCAGCAGGACTACCCGGCGCGATTGGGCATCGTAAACCATATGCTCCGGGGAGCCTGATTTCTCGACCGCCTGTGACGATGCTGCTGGTTCAGCGGAAGACGCCATTCTCGGTTGAGTGACCGCACTGCAAATCCACAGTGCTAAAACCGTAGCCAGTGCCAAGGGAGCTTTCATAACAGTTGTTTCTTTGCCTGACCATCCTTTTTCAAGGTATCGCTCAGCACGCCGCCCAAACCATCATAGAAATAAAACTCGCTTTGGGCTGAGATCGTGGACAAGCTGAATTTTGTCCCTCATCGCCATTTATTTCGCAATCCCGTGCTTCTGCAAAAACTCACGAATCGTCGCGTAAATTCTGATAAGCTCTTCGCGTTTGAAACCGCCGTGAGCGCCGCCGGGAATCGTCAGCAATTGATTCGGGACTTTGGCCTCATCGAGCGCTTTGTGCAAGCGCACGGCTTGATTATAAGGCGCAACCCAATCGGCATCGCCATGAATGGTCAGAATCGGCGGCAATCCGGGCCGCACGTATTGCAGCGGCGAAACCCGTTGCGCAAGTTCTTTAGCATTGGGCAGACCGCTCAACCAGTTCACAGCAAAAGGCCGTTGATTCGCGCCCTCGAACACATCAACGACATCCGTAACGCCGTACCAATTGATGATGGCGGCGACTTTCAACTCTTCGGTGCCGGAACATGCGCCATCCAAACCGGCAGACGCGGGCAGCATCCCGGTGGTTAGCGCCAAATGCGAACCAGCCGACTCACCGGTCACGACCAGCTTGTTGACATCGAAGTGGTATTTCGCTGCGTTGCGAATGACCCATCGCAACGCACAGCGACAATCTTCAACGGCTGCCGGAGCCGTGGCAGGCCCGCCTCGATATTCCACATTCACCGCGGCCCAACCCATTTCCAAATACGGCAGCAGCTCCAAAATCGCGCCGGCTTTGTCGCCGCCCATCCAACCGCCGCCGTGAATATAAATCACAGTCGGGACGGGCGCCGTTGCGCTCGCTGTGCGCGGCCACAAAACGTCGAGCTTGGCTCTGTGATTGCTCGTGTCGGCATATGAGAGGTTCGAGGCGCGAGCATATCGCGATCCGATCTCCGCGACCCAAGTGGCCGCGTCAGGCGCTTGCGTTTGCGCAAGCACCGCGCTTGAAAGCGTCAACACGAAACATACTGTTTGCAAGAATTGTTTGGGCATATCTGTCTCAGTCAAAATTTTTCTTTTCCAATTCTTGCGCAAAATAAACTGCGTTGGGAAATTCGGTTTTGATCTGCGCCCACTTTTTTTGCCAACTACCGTTTCTGAAGGAATCCAGCTCAATGTGCATCACCACGATGTGACGCGGCCGAATCTGTTCGCGCACGGCCCGCTTAAAATCGTCGTTGAAAAAATACCAGAAGGGCAGAAACGCCACATCAATGCTCTCTTTGGCCACCTCGTACTTTTGAAACACCGCGGCTTCGGCAACGGAATCGCCGATATGCAAAATTCGTTTGCCGCCGATTTCGACGATGAAACCAAGATTTTCAATCGGCCGGGTGCGACCATGATGGAGGTTGAGCAGTTGCACGCGCAAGTCGCGATGCTCGTAGTGGAAACGTTCGCCCTCTTTGGGCAACGCCGCGTTCACGCGCGTTTTGATGGCCTCGAATCGGCCGGTTGCCCGCAGTTTGTCTGCCGCTTGATTTGTGGAAAAGAAAAATGATTGCGGATTGTTTTTGAGGTGGGCAAGAACGGCCTCGGCATCGAAATGATCGGCATGAAAATGCGTGGCGAAGGCGGCATCCACATTGTCAAACGGCGCACGCGCTTGCTCCAACAACTCGCGCGTCGTGGGTGAAATTACGGCATAACCTGCGACGCCCTCGCGAAACAGCGCATCAACCAACACTTTCTTGCCGCCGCCTGCAATCATGAAACCTTCGTTGGCGAGATAAGTGACTTCCAGTGCGCCGGCTTTGTCCGGCACATTCGCAAGCACGCGGCTTTTCGTCACGCCCATGCAGAGCACGCACAACAAGACAATAAAGACGAAACGCAATAAAGTTTTCAATGGCCACAATCCTCTAATTCGATGCACAAGTCAAGCACTTTAGATTTGAGCCATCGGCGTTCATGAGGTAAATCTCGCGAGAGGCTTCTCCATCTGATGAGAATGCGATGCGCTTGCCGTCCGGCGACCATGAGGCGGAGCGTTCCGTGTCGGGCGTGTTGGTCAGGCGGCGCACGTTTTTGCCGTTGGCATCCATCACATAGATTTCGCTGTTGCCATCGCGATCCGAAGTGAACGCGATCTTTTTATTATCCGGCGACCACGAGGCCGCATTGTCATTGAATTCCGTCGTAATGAGCCGCAGCACATCTGTGCCATCGGGCTTCATTGTGTAGATTTGATTTTTGCCTGTTCTGTCAGAAAAAAAGATCAGCCGCTTGCCGTCGCGCGACCAGTTCGGCACTTGATCGTTCGCTTCGCCTGAAGTTATCACGCGAAAGTTGCTGCCATCGGCGCTTATCGTGCAGATGCGCCATTTCTTGCCGTCTTCCCAATTGTTGCTCTCACGCCATTGAAACACGATAATCTTTTCATCCGGCGAATACACCGGCACGCCGGCAAACCCTTTCAGATTTGTGAGCTGCACGAGGTTCGAGCCGTCGGCGTGCATCACATAGATGTTCGTGTCCTCGCCGTTGGCGCGCGGCGATTGAAAAACGATGCGCCGGCCGTCGCGTGAGAAGTACGGATGCGCGTCTCTGCCCTTTGCATGCGTCAACCGAATCGGATTCGAGCCGTCGGCATGCATCACATAAATTTCCGGATCGCCGTCGCGATCGGAAGTGAACGCGATTTTTTTTCTATCATGCGACCATTGTGGAAATATCTCATTCGCTTCGCGTTGTGCAGGCGTTGGTTGAGCCAACGCCGAGGCGAAAGCAACGCTGCTGCTGATCGCACACAAGAGGCCGGCCATTCGATTCACATTGTTTACCCTGAGACAACTATCACGACTCTGAAAATTTTTAGTGCAGGCATCCGGCCTGCTTGGTTTGCCGACCGGAAGTCTGGGCTACGTCAAACCCCCTCAACAAGAATCATCTCCGTGCCTGCGCATTTCTGCCGCAAGGCTTTGGCAGACGCGTACTCAGACGATTCCCACCAGGCGCGCGCTTGTTGTGCGTTGGGAAACTCGAGAATCACAAAGCGCGAAGGAAGCCATGAACCTTCGGGCGTTTCGGTTTTGCCGCCGCGCACGAGATAACGGCCGCCGTATGCTGCAATCGAGGGCGGCGCAAGTTGTTTGTAGCGTTCGTAAGTTTCCGCGTCTTTCACGATGATTTCAACGGCAACATATGCGGCCATGCGCTCTCCTTGTTGATGAAATGACGAGGGAGGCAGCATTTCCGTTCAACATTATTCTTTTTCGATGCTGCCGGAGTAAAAAGGCTGGAAGGGATGCAGCGCGAGCGTGAAAACGCTGTTGACAACCATGGGATCACTCTCCAGCCACGCGCGCGCTTCCGGCTCATCTGCCGCGGACAGAATGATCATGCCCTTGTCGGCATATCGTGCGCCCAGCAGGATTTTTTTCTCAGCCCGCAGCCGTTGAAGGTTGGCGCTATGCTCTTTGAAATGCGCCTGCTCGTGCGCGGGTTTGTCCTTCTGCCAGGCGGGGCCAAGCGAGAAAATCGCAATGAACAGTTTCTTTTTTTGCAGCAGTTTTTCGACGGCGTGATGATAAGGCCGATCGCCGGCCGGTGCTGCCGCGGGCGGCCAGGGTTGCTTCAACAACTCTTCCAGCGCAGCAACGATTTCGTCGGGCATGATGCCTTCCGTCAAAATATCCCGGCCTTTGACGGTTTGCGCGCGTGCGATGGTGATCATGAGCCCTGAGCTGTCCGCCAGTTGTTGCGCGTTATGAACCAGACCTTTGCCAAAGGTTCGTGTGCCGACGATGTGCGCGCGCCGGCTTTCTTGCAAGGCGCCGGCTAATACTTCGGCAGCGCTGGCTGTGCCTGCATTCACCAATACGGCAAGCGGCTTGTCCGTTAAGCGCTCGCCCTGCGCTTGCAGTTCGGAAAAATCATTGCTGCGACTGATGAGATTGGCAATTTTTACTTCACCCAAAAACATTCCAGCAATGTCTTGACATGCCGGCAAAAAGCCACCGGGATTGTAGCGCAAGTCGAGCACAAATGCTGCGGCGCCTGCTTGCGTCAAGCGGTTGATGGCCTC
>QEVD01000667.1 GCA_003576975.1 Candidatus Zhuqueibacterota bacterium | reverse complement strand
TGCCGCAGGCTTTGATCGAACAAACTATCGGCCAACGTGCGCGTCTCCCAGGTGCGGATCAAGCGCCGCGCATCATATGAAAGGCCGAATGAAAGCCGCGGTTGCGGATAATAGGTGGCATTGAAATAGGCATTGCTCAGCGCCAGGGTGCCAACGTTGTTCGTGTTGCGCCAATTCCGATTCCAATCGATCTCGCAATACTGCGTGAGATAGAGTTGTCGCGACCAACTGACATCGGCTTGTGCGGCCAGATATTCCCGGCTAACCTCTCCGCCCATGTACTGGCCGATACCGGTGGCGGCCAGCGTCAGTTCTGTGCTTTTGCCGGCCGGGGTTTTCATTTGAAAAAAAGCGCCGTACTTTTTTTCGTCGGCGCGAAACTCATAGCGATACAAATCTGGCTGCGCGCCGGCAAACACTCCGGCTTTCCACCTGTCGTTGAAGCGATAGCCGAGCGTGATGCCGTCGAGATAGCCGAGGCCGCGCATGTCATGACGCAGCATGCGGCCCAATGCAAAATCGAGGCGTGACGCCGGAGAATCAAATGCGAGCGCAATTTCATAGACGCGATGCACGGCCGCTTGCTGCTGCAATCCCCCCGCGCCGAGTTGCCGGAAATTCTGCGAAGAACGCATGCGCGCCGTCAAGCGCAAGGGTGAACCACCTAGACGCTCAACATTCAACCGCAGATGCGCCGCAGATTCCACAAAGTTGAACGGTTGCGTACTCCGGTCTTTTTGACCGAATGATTGCAGGCTGAGCTGGCCGTTAATCTCGTTGTTCAGCACGCGGCGTTTGGCGGGGTAACGTTTGGGCGCGGAAGAGGCCGTGCGGTTTTGGGAAGAGGCCGTGCGGTTTTGTTTCTGCCCCGGCGCGATGGGACGATTTGCCGGCGTCTCTTGCGGCGGGCGTGTGCGCTTCAAATACTCCTGCATGGGGATTGTCCACAGAATCGCGTCATTCACTGTGATGTCGGGGAAATTCCCGCCGGGCGCGCGCTCCCTGTCAATCATACAACTGGCAGAATGCTGAGAAACATGTTTGACTTCCAGAAGCACGATCTTCTGACCATTGCGCATCACCCAAACCTTGTCGCCGGGCCGCACGCCTAGCACCGTGCCGCCGTTGAAGTAGACCGCATCAAGCGTGACATAGCGCACGCGAAATTCGCGGTGCGCTTCCTTTTCATTCAGCGGCAGTTCGGTTCCCGTGCTCTGCGCCAACGCCTGCGGTGCCAGCATCATCCCCGCCAGCATCATCGCTCTCAGCATGTCTCGCCAACTCGATTTTATCATCCGTGACCTTTTTTGTGTTTATGCCCGTGCGGCATCATACTCTGGGATGGCAACGATAGCACGCCTGACTGTTGTATTGATAATCTTGGCGATTTCTGTGTTTGTCGTCCATGCGCGTTTTGTCATGTTCGTGGCAATTAATGCATTCAAAAAACTGGTAGTTGGTTGCGTTCACATGACAAGTCGCGCAGCTTTGCCATTTCTCGCGATGTTTACCGGAGTAGATTCTGAAATACTGGCTGTCATGATCGAACGTCGCCGGCAGCCAGGCGTTCAGGGTATGGCAGGCGGTGCAATCGTGCGCGAAATTCAGCGTCACATGGTTGGGATTCGTCGGCCGCTGGAAATCCGCCTGATGGCAAGCAAAACAATCCGTGGGTGTACCGGCATACCGGTTGTTCACGTGGCATTGGGTGCACGTCGTGGTCACATGCGCGCCCAGCAACGGGAAACGCGTGCGACTGTGATCAAACGTAGACGGTTGCCACGCCGCAGTCGTGTGGCATGAAGCGCAATCCTGGGAAAAATTCGCTGCGACATGATTGGGATTGGTCGTGCGCTCATAGGCAGTTTGATGGCACGAAAAACAATCCATCGACGTGCCGGCGTACTGATTGTTCACGTGGCATTGATTGCATGCGACCGCCAGATGCGCGCCGGTGAGCGGGAAGCGGGAGCGATTGTGATCGAAATTCGCCGGTTGCCAGGCATTGTTCGTGTGGCATGTACTGCACTCTTGCGGAAAGCCGGCGGTCACGTGATTCGGATTCGTGGTATTCTGGAAATCAGTCTGATGGCATGAGAAACAATCTTTTGCAGTGCCGGCAAAGCGGCCGTTCACGTGACATTGCTCGCAGGTTGCCGCCGAGTGCGCGCCAACGAGCGGAAAAGCGGTACGGCCATGGTCAAACGTTGAAGGTTGCCAGGCGTTGTTCGTGTGACAGATATTGCACTCTTGCGGAAAGCCCGCGGTCACGTGATTCGGATTTGTGGTATTCTGAAAATCAGTTTGGTGGCACGAGAAGCAATCTTTGGACGTACCGGCGAAGCGGCCATTCACGTGGCACCGCGCACAGTCCACCGCCGAATGCGCACCACTCAGAGGGAATGCTGTAAGGTTATGATCAAAATTCGCCGGCGACCAGGCGTTGTTCGAATGGCAAACCTGGCAGTTCTGCGAGAAGTTGCCGGTCACATGATTGGGATTCGTGGTGTTTTGAAAATCAGTCTGATGGCACGAGAAACAATCTTTCGCAGTGCCGGCAAAGCGGCCGTTCACGTGACATTGCCCGCAATCAACCGTTTGATGGGCGCCCAACAAGGGAAAACTCGTTCGGCTGTGATCAAAGCCGCCGAGATTTCCCGCACCGGAAAGCGCCCAGCCGGTAATCGCACTGCTATGGCATTGTTCGCAACGTGTCGAGAAACCAGCGAGCTGGTGATTGGGGTTGGTTGTTGCCTGATAATCCGCCTGATGGCAAACGCCGCATTGCAACGGCAGATTGACAAACTGCGTTGTGCCTTGCTGGGCGTGACAATTGTCGCATCCCACATGCTGATGTCGCCCCAACAACGGAAAGCGCGAGGCTTGATGCACAGCCGAAATTTTTGACATCTCCAACCACCCCTGCACGGTGTGACAACGTTCGCAGTCCTTGCCGAGCGTGCCATCATGCACATCGTTGTGGCAGGCCGTGCATTCGTT
>QEVD01000666.1 GCA_003576975.1 Candidatus Zhuqueibacterota bacterium | reverse complement strand
TGAGCGACGGGCCAAAGCGGGACGTGCCGCGATGATGGGCTTTCGCAAAACGAAAATAGAAGTAGCAACAGTCATAAAATTTGAAACCGAAGGGTTGGGTTAATCCCGGCCAACGATTAAACCTGCACCAAGAATGGTGGATTTGATTTAGGACAAACGAATCAGCGAGTCGAGTTTCATGAATCTGATAGCAAAACTGTTTGGCAATAAGCACGAACGCGACATCAAACGCATTCTACCGATCGTCGAAGAGATCAATCGCATTTATCCGACGTTGCGCGATTTCAGCGATGACGAACTGCGCGCCCGCTCGGAGGGATTGCGTCAAAAAATCAAAGAAGCGACAGGGGAGGTCGTCGCAGAGATCGCGCAATTGAATTTACTGTTGCGCCGCGAAGAGGTAACAGCTTCCGACAACGGTCGCGACATTGCTGGAGAAGAAGCGACCGAAACGATCGACAACATGTCGATGGAGCAAATTCGCAACCGCCTGGCAGAGGCCGAGGAAGAAGAGCGCCGGGCCATCAAAGAAACGATGGACGAGATTTTGCCCGAAGCCTTCGCCTTGGTGAAGGAAGCATGCCGGAGGTTGTGCGGCAAACGCTGGAAAGTCGTTGGGCAGGAAATTGAATGGAACATGGTGCCGTTCGATGTCCAGCTCATCGGCGCGGTTGTGTTGCACCAGGGTAAAATCTCGGAGATGGCAACGGGCGAAGGCAAGACCTTGGTGGCAACGATGCCGCTCTATCTCAATGCGCTGGCCGGCAAAGGCGCTCATCTTGTCACGGTGAACGACTATCTCGCGCAACGTGACTGCGAATGGATGGGAGAAATTTTTAAATTTCTCGGTCTGCGCCCGGCTTTCATTACCAATCAGATGAATCCGCCGCAGCGCCAGGAAGCCTATCGCGCCGACATCACCTACGGAACCAACAACGAATTCGGCTTTGATTATTTGCGCGACAACATGGCGATCCGGCCGGAAGACCAGGTGCAGCGCGGCCATTACTTTGCCATCGTCGACGAAGTCGATTCGGTGTTGATCGACGAAGCGCGCACGCCGCTCATCATCTCCGGCCAGGTGGAGCACGCCGGCAACGATCAATACGCCGCCATGAAACCGCGCGTCGAACGAATCGTGCAAGCGCAGAATCAACTCGTCACGCAACTCGTCAATGAAGCGGAAAAGCTGCTCGTGAGCGGGGATAAGGATCAGGAATATGAGGCTGGCATCAAGTTGTTGCGCGCCGAGCGTGGCGCGCCCAAGAACAAACGCTTCATGAAAGCGTTGCAGGAAGCCGGCACGAAAAAACTCATCCGTCACGTGGAAAGCGATTTTCTGCGCGACAAGCGCATGCCGGAGATTGATGATGAGCTTTATTTTGCCATCGATGAAAAACATCACACCATCGATCTTACGGAAAAGGGCCGTGAATTTCTTTCTCCCAACGAGCCGGAAATGTTTACCCTGCCGGACCTGGGCGAGAAAATTCATGAGATCAATCAGGACGACGAATTGCCCGTGCCGCAAAAGGAAGAGCTAAAGGCCAAGCTGCAACAGGAATATGCCGACAAAAGCGATCGCGTGCACAGCATTTCGCAGCTTTTACGCGCTTATTCGCTTTATGAGCGCGATGTCGAGTATGTGGTGAACGAGGGCAAGGTGTTGATCGTCGACGAATTCACCGGCCGTTTGATGCCGGGGCGGCGCTATTCCGACGGTTTGCATCAAGCAATTGAAGCCAAGGAAAATGTGCGCGTTGGTGAAGAGACCCAAACGCTGGCCACGATCACGCTGCAAAACTATTTTCGCATGTATCACAAGCTGGCGGGCATGACGGGCACGGCGGAAACGGAAGCGATGGAGTTCGGCGATATTTATAAGCTGGACGTTGTCGTGATTCCGACCAACGAAAAAATTCGGCGCATCGATCATGAAGATCAAATCTATAAAACCCGGCGCGAGAAGTATAACGCGGTGATTGAAGAAATCACGGAGCTGCACGCGAAAAAACGCCCGGTGCTGGTGGGAACGATCAGTGTGGAGGTTTCAGAAACTCTATCGCGCATGCTCAAGCGGCGCATGCTCAAGCGCAAGGGCGTGCCGCATCAAGTGCTGAATGCGAAGTACCATCAACAGGAAGCGGAAATCATTTCGCGCGCGGGCGAGCCGGGCGCGGTGACCATTGCCACCAACATGGCCGGACGCGGTACGGATATCAAACTGGGCCGGGGCGTTGTGGTTCACTCCAATTGCGCGTTGGTAAGGCCACAGTCCAATCAAGAAGCCTGTCCGCATCTGGAAGAATACAAATGTTATGATAATGTGCCATGCGGTTTGCACATTATCGGCACGGAGCGGCACGAATCGCGGCGCATTGACCGGCAATTGCGCGGCCGCG
>QEVD01000071.1 GCA_003576975.1 Candidatus Zhuqueibacterota bacterium | reverse complement strand
AATGCCCAGCAATGGAATCCGGCGATGCAGGCGTGTTTCAAGCAGGCCGATACTGAGAGTCAGAATCGGATAGTATACAAAGAATGCCGCCAGATCATTTTCGCCGCCAAACCCGAACGGGCCGCCGATGCGGTTTTCTTCCGAAATTTCCGCCCAGCCAAGCGCGATCAAATCTTTGACCGTCCACAGCGTCACAACGCCGCACATAATGAGCACCGTCGTGATCATGCGCTTGATCGCCCGGCGGCTGAAATCGGCATTGGCAATCGGAAAAAACAGCAGCATGGGGCTGAGCCAGCGCTTGAGCGGGTTGATTTGATCTTCCATGAAAGCTGTGCCGCCGGCCGTGCCGGTTTGAAACAACGCTGCCAGGCAGATCAACGAAAACAGAACCAGCGCAAAATTCATGGCGCTGCCGTGCAACAATTGTTTGCGCTTAATGATGGCATTGACGAACCACAGCGCAAATATCACACTGGCCAGCGCGTTGAAGGGGTTGAACGTTTGCAGGCTTTGATAGCTGTAAGGCAACGCAGACTGCAATGGCAAAAGAACGATCAACGCATGTACCAGCACTTCATAGTGCGCCATGCCGGCAATCGCCAGGATTCCTCCGAGCACCAAGCCCGCAGCAATGCCCGCCGAGAATTGCGCCACCAACAAGGCCACACTCAGCGCCAACACCGCGACAAGCCCCGGATAAATTTGATTGAGCTGTGATTTTTGCGCGCCTGCCATCATCATACCCTTTAAGAAACGCGCTCGGGGAGTAAGGCGCGACGCCCCTGCAGATATGATTTATGCTGATAGCTTTCCGGGCCATACTCCTCTTCGACGCGCAAACGATTGAGTACCGCGCCAACCGCAGGCGCTTTTGCGCGTTTGAGCATCACGATTGCCTGGCGCGCCACATCCATCGGCGTCCTCCCGGATTCCACCACCAAAACGACAAGATCGACATCGGGCATGAGCAACAGCGGGTCTGAAATTGGGATAATCGGCGGCGCATCGATGATAATGATGTCATACTGCTCGCGCAACGAAGCGAACAGGGATTGCATTTTCGAACTGATGGAGAGTTTTTGAAACGTGACGTGGCGCGTGCCGGTTTGGATGAAGTCCAGCGCTGAGCCATTGAAGGTGACGCTGTTGCGCATATTTTCCGGACGAATTTCTCCGGCCAGCCAGTTGGACAATCCGGCATCGTGCTGCAATCCCAGCCGCAAATGAGCCGTCGGATGATAAATGTCCGTGTCGAGCAAAAGTGTGCGCTTACCGTAGAGCGTATAACTCGCCGCCAAGTTTGTGGCGATGGTGGATTTGCCTTCGCCGATGCCCGGACTTGTGACCATCACGATTTGTCCCCGCCGCCCTTCGGCCAATGCCAGGTCTGTGTTGACGCGCAAGGCGCGAAAATTTTCGGCGAGATCCGAGCCCGGCTCTTCCAGAACAACGAGTTTTTCAGCAAGATTTGTGCTGGAACTCCGGTCGGCAGCGCCGTCGCCGATAAACCCCAACACGGGGATACCCAGTTTTTTCTCGACATCTTCCCTGGTTTTGACGGAACGGTCGATCGCCTCACGCAAATAAGCCAGGCCCACGCCCAGCATCAAGCTGATGATCGCACCCATGATCATTTTAAAAACGCGGCGGCGCGGCACGGGCTTGAGCGGGTGTTGCGCCGGTTCAATGATGCTGACGTTCAGCGCTTTCTCAGCCTGCAGGCTTTGAATTTTCTCATTGGTGCGCAGCATGCCCTGATAGGCATCTTGCGCGGCTTGCACCTCACGATTCAGCTTCAGAAGCTCTTGCTCTTCTTCCGGCGTTTGGTTAAAAATGCGATTACTATATTCCCCCGACAAGTTGTACTCGACTTCCGCCAACAAATGCTCGACGTGCAAATCGTGCCAGATCAGGGCGGGATCACTGGGCTTGAGAGAGTCGGGAGAGTATGTGCTTCCTGCAAAGCTGCGCAGTTCTTGTATCGTCGCATCGACGTCGCGTTTGAGGCTTTGCACTTTGGGATGTTTCTCGGTGTACACTGCGGATTGCCCCAACAGTTGGCTTTGCAGCGTCAGCAAGCGGCGTTTGAGTTCTTCGATGCGCGGGATTTGGGATTCCATCATGGCCAATGCCGGCGCTTTCTCTTTGAGCTGCTCGAGTTCTTGCTGGCTGGCAAGGTCGACGATCTGATTTTCAAAATTGTCGATACGTTCGCTGATGCGATCGGCCTCGCGCGTCTTGGTGGCGATGCCGCGCGTGCGTTGAAACTCTGTTAGGCGCTGTTCGGCCTCGATCACGCGTTGGTAGGAACGGCTGAGTTGATCTTGATAGAAACGATTCAACTCGTCGATGCGATTTTGAATGATCTCAAGATTGAGCCGCCGGAACTCCTCGCCGATGGTTTTCGTCCAGCTAAACGCTTCCTGGGCATCGCCCAATTTTACGGTGACGCGAATGACGTTGCCGCCGCGGTGGTCGGTTTCCATGTGTTCGAGCAGGGCAATCATCGCCTTGCGATATTCTTCTGCGGTCGCCGCCGAGTCGCCTTGCGCCTCCCGGATTTTTTGCGCCAGTTTGGAATTTGGATGGTTTTGAGCTTCCGCTTTTACCACGCGATAGATAAAGCTTTGACTCGTGAAGATATCCATGTAGTTGCCAACCGTTAAGTCGGGACTAACATCGATATCCGAGCTCATCATGCTCGTAACCGCATCGTCCGTTACGCCCACCGCAATCGTCGCATGATACTCCGGTTTGGAAAACAGAAGCAGAAGCAGAAGAGGAAGGACAACAGCAGCAATGCTGAGTAATACGATTTGGCGATGTTTGTAAATGATGCGAAGATGTTCCTTCAGATGCAGTTTTTCGAAATCCATAGGTGCCTCCTTACTTGGAGTTGCTTTAGAGAACGCGGCATCGAAGCCAGCGCCCAAATCACAAGGTTATACGAATTGCGGGTGATTGTTCTTGCGATGATCCGACGCTGTTGCTGTCGAAACCGTCGCAGCGAAGAATTCATTCTCCGGAATGGCAGCGCTGGCTGTGCTCGCAGAAGCGTCGGCCAGAGCATGGGTTGCCGGCAGCTTTGCCTTTTCATTATGGCCATTCGGCCAAATAATTTCATCAACCGTAGCGATGTGCGAACGATTCAATGCGGAGTGCCAGATGACTTGTTTGAATTCATGCAGGTTTCCCGGCCATTGGTAATCCCGCAAGGCGGCCAGGGCGCGAGACGTGACTCGCGCCGGCGGCTCCCCGGCTGTCGCCGCATATTTCTGCAAAAAGTGATGAGCAAAATGCTGGAAATCATCCTTCCGCTCGCGCAGCGGCGGCAACGTGAATTCCTCGATCGTGAGGCGGTAATATAAATCGCGTCGAAATTTTCCGGCGGCAACCTCGTGTTCCAAATTTTTTTGTGTTGTGGCCAGTACGCGCAGAACAATTTTTTTGGCGGCATGCGTCTGCGGATGTGAAACGGATTTTTCCTGCAGCAGACGCAGCAGGCGAGCCTGCATCATCACAGGCAGCGCGTCGACATTCTTGAGAAACAAGGTAACGCCTTCGTCCGCCTGAGGCGCCTCACCGGCGAGATGCTCGCGTGAACTTCCATAAACCGCCAACTGAAACTCCTCCACGGTTGCACTGTGACCGGGAACCATTACAAAACGGTCAAGGCGGAATTTGCTGGCACGGTGGATTACGCGGACCAGGGTTTCCTTGCCGACGCCACGCTCACCCTGTAGCAGAAGCGGAATCCTGTTGTCTAAAACTTTGCCGATTTTGCGATAGATTTTTTCCAGCGCGGGATGGAATGACCCCAGCATATACGTTTGCGCCATCTCACTATCTGTTACATGAGGGAAAAAGTGAGCGGGGCGTGTCGGCTGAATTTTAGATTGAGGCGCTAGAATTTTTTTGAAACCCAGCTTGTGGGTGATGCCGATGTCCAGGCCAGATGATTTGCGCATGGCAACGAGTTCTGATGAAATTATCTGGAAGAGCGATTCGTATCGCAATAGATTTTGATCAGCTCCCACTGACAGTTTTTATCACGGTGGCCCGATATTGAAAGAGCAGCTTTTTTGCAAGACTCCGGCGGTTAAAGTGCCTACACCGATTTTCAGACAAGCTGAAAATCGAAGCTCTTCGAGCAGCTTTGAAAACTTCGCCACAGAAGTAGAACTGCCACAGAAAGGAAAAAGCCTTTTCGGTGGGATTTCATTTCAGTGGGCGAAACACTTTCAGAATTTTATTCTAACTTTGAGCGCCTTACGGCTTATCAATGCTGGCATGCCTGCGCTTTAAATCTGATCCAGAGCCTTTTTAGCATCGAAAGCTTACACACATTTAATGAAAATTGCGTATTTAAAGCCTGGCTTTTCGCCGCCGGCTTACCCTGAAATTGGGCTACCGCCGGCAGGCCCGCTCGACGGGAAACAAGTAAACCAGGGACTTATCGTCTCGCCCCTGGAAAACGGCAAGCGGTTTATTGATCTGTAAATAGTCCATGATTTCCGGTGAAATATGGAGATCCGCTTCAGTATAGGGCGAAGCCGTGATAATCCAAACGCGGCGATTTGGGTGTTCGGTGAGTACGGCTTCGAGGTCGGTTAAGCTGGAAAGCACCTGGGTGCCGGTATAAACGTCAAAATAATTTTCACCGACGCGATACGTTTGCGGCACATAGGCGTCTGAGCGCAGCCAGAAATCGATATGTCCGGCGTAATAGCTTTGCGCCAACCAGTCCATCGCAATCACAATGTCTTGCGGCTGGTGATACTGTTTGACAAAACGACCAGGCAGTTGATGATCCGGCATGATGCGAAAATGCGACCCGGGCGCCGAGCGCGGATCAACCTTGCTGCCGTAAGTGCGGCTTAACACTTTGGTGATGCGCCAGGGGTCTGTTTGCTCACAACTGAGAGCAAAGATGAAAGCGGCAGCTAACGGAGTCGCGATGCGGCTGAAGGCCGGCAAATGATAACGCCGGAGTTGTGTTTGCAAACAATGCCAGATTTCACGGCTGATAAAGGCATATAACAAGACGAATAGGGGATTGAGATGAAGGTTGAGGCGATATTCCACCCAATTCGTTTTGATGTAGCCGGTGGCGAGGATCGGCAGGATGAACGCGATGCAGGTAAAGTAAGCACCGGAGTGTTTGTGACTCGCGTGAAGAAGCAGCAGTAACGCAAAACACACGAAGAGAGCCATCACCGGAAACGCGTAAAGGAAGCCGAGATAATACAGCTTCGGCAGGCCGGCTTGCAATTTTAGAAATTCCCGCACGCGGTTGATCAACGTCAGCGCCTCGTCGCCATTCTGCCAATGCGACCAATCGCGCACAGCCCAGAAACCGAACATGAGAACAATCAATCCGGCGGCGAGCTTGATTTCAGGACTCCGCCAGCCCTCGAAGCCCTTGCCGGAGAAAAATAAATATCCCCCGATCAGTAAAGTGGCTAGGGTGAATTGCCGGCCATAAGTCGCCAGCAGAACCGCTAACGGCAATAACCAGCGGCCGATGATATAAAAACGTTGTCCGCGCAATCGCCATTTCGCTAAAAGCAGCGCCAACGCCAGCGCCAGCGCCAACGGCCATAAATCCATCACCACCCGTTTGGGTAACAGCCCATAGAATTTTTGAAAAAAACTGCGGATAATGCCAAACGGTTGAAAAAAATCCCGGTAGCCGTGTTCCTGTCCGGGAATGGCAAAACCATACTGAACCAATATAAAATGCACACCTGTCACAACGACAAGTACGAAAGCTGCTCCGCCTAAATACCAGCGCTCTTTGTTTGGCCGGCCGGGTTGCACGGCCAGCGCCAAATAAACCAATGCCAGCGTCAATCCTAATTCATGAAAAAAAATCGTGCTGGCCGAAATCAAAATGCTCCAGCGAAACCAACGCTGCTCGCCGGCGACGGCGCCGCGATAAATGGCATACAACGACAGCAGAAATACGAACGTGAAACCGGCGTACATGCGCCCGTGGCGCGCGAACTCAAAATCCCAATATGAAAAAGTCAAAATAAACGCGGCGAGCAAGCCGACGTGAGAGGAAAAGACGCGTTTGCCGAGAGCATAAAGCATGACGATCGTGCCGCAACTAAACAAGACGCTGGGCAAACGCAATGCCCACTCCGTCATGCCCCAAATACTGGCCGAAAGCGCGGAAATATAATTTGCGAACAAGCCGCGAACGTAGATCATCCCGGAAGGAAAGCGGGGATAGCCGTGCTCAAGGATGCCTTGCACGGCCAACGCCGTGATGGATTCATCACCCCAAAAATTGAGATGCCCCAAATTGATCAAACGCAGAAACAGGCCGGCTGCCGCCATTGCGGCCACAAGATATTCTGCTAAAGGCGTCTCGTCGAATGGACGGGCTTGTTTCATATGAATGTTGGTTATCAGGTATGCCGCCCCAAATTTACTGCAAGCCGATTTTTTACGTAACTTCGGATCACTGGTGGTTAAACGATTCGGTTAGCCAGATGCGCGAATCGGCGCCCGCTTGCAGCCTGCTGTTTAATACAAACCATTCGCCAGGACTGGCGAACAGCACGAAAGGGTTTTTTGCGAAATCGCAACTTTTATACGACAGATGTTCCGGCGGGCCTTATTTGACAGTATTTTGCTAATCCCGGGTGTCACCCCTCACGCAAGTCACAGTGTGTTTGTGGCCACAAAAGTTGCACGGTTGTAATTAACTGGAATCGAATTGCCATGAATTCTTTCAAATACTGGCTCATGCTCGCGCTACTTCTGGTAAGTTTTATCAATGTGGCGGCAGGTGGCGCACGTTCAAACCCCGCGCCTCAAAAAAAGAGCATGGTCGCATCACACGCGCCGCTAACCGAGCCGTTCCTGGCAAAACCCGCAATGGGCGCGCCTTTTCGTGATCCGGTTTTTGGCACAACCATCACGCGCTTGACCGACGCTGCTGCACAGCATGCCCAGGGCTTTGTTTGTTACTATTCCAAACTAGACCCTTTCAATGCCGACGAAACGAAGATCTTGATTTATCGCAGAGGCGGTCAATGGTTTATTTATTCCCCGGCAAATCACACTCTGCGGCGTGCGCCTGTCAAAAACAGTCAAACCGATGCACAACCGCGCTGGCATCCCACGCAGGCAAATATTCTTTTTTGGTTTGATGCAAATAAAATCATGCAGCATGATTTTGCTACTGGCCGCACGACGACCATTCACACGTTCCCCGCCTATCAATTTGTAACGAATTTTGATGAAGGCAATTATAGCGCGGACGGCCGTTACGTTGCACTGGCCGGGAAAAATTGGCCCTGGCAAACCGGTTTGCAGGAATTTTTTGTTTTTGATTTGAATGAACGTTTGCTGCCCGGCAAACCCATGCCAGCAACCGGCCGCACTGTCGATTGGGTGAGCATCTCGCCTTCGGGAAAGTATGTTGTCGTGTTGGTGGGATCGCCTCACGGTGCGGGACAGTGGCAAGGCCTCGATGTTTATCGCGCGCCGGAGATGGCGTTGCTGCCGCATGCTTATTATCCTTACAGCGATCACGCCGATCTCGGAATTGACGGCGACGGCAATGAAGTTTATGTTACCGACAACGCCGAAGATACTTACCCGGATCGATTACGCCACCTGGAAAAATATCGTTTGGATAATGGCGTCAAAACCGATTTGCTGGGATGCGCGTGGGGCCTGAGCCGGCTGGTTTCGTGCCGCAACTTCGCTGCTCCCGGCTGGGCGATTATCAGCACCTACAGCTCACCGAAACATTTGGCGGAGGAAAAAACATATCCGTTCGATGATGAAATCTTTGCCGTGAAAATGGACGGTTCGCGCGCGGTGAAACGCATTGCGCATCATCGCAGCCAGCGTTTTGCCGTGGGCGACTATTCTTACAATAGCTATTGGGATCAACCGAATGCCGTAATTTCGCGCAGCGGAAATTATATTTTATTCAGCAGCAACTGGCGTGAGCTGGGGGCGCCGCAGGATGTTTATTTGATCGATTTGCGCGAGCAGGAGGGATGGATTACCGGCGAATGAGAAGCGCGCGAGCCGCCCGGCTTCTTCTGGTTCTATTCATGTTTTGCCTTCAGCATGCGTCGCAGTGAGAACGAGGAGGGCGGCAGCCCGGTTTTTGTTATGGCTGGATCGCTTTTCAGCATCTGTTCAAGAGAAGCGTGCAAGGCTGCTTCAAACTCTTCGAGGCTTTTGAAGCGGCGTTGCAGCGAGCGGTCGCAGGCGCGGTCGATCGTGCTGGCGAAAAGCGGCGGCAGTTGCGGTTGCTGCGCGGCTAGGGGAGGTAGCGCCAGTTCATTGACTTGCGAAAGGTCGGTCAGGCTTTCGTGTTTTGCAAAAGGGTGTTCGGCGCAAAGCAGTTCGTATAAAATCATTCCGACGGCATAAATATCACATGAAGGCGCCGGCGTACCGTGTTGCAACCACTCGGGCGCGCTGTAATGCCAGCGCGGGCCGTCGAGTTGTTTGGTTGTTGCAAAGGTTTCGACGAATACCGGGATGAAGAAATCTGTGATTTTTAATTCACCGCCGGTGAGCAGCCAAATGTTTGCCGGCTTGAGATTGCAATGAAAGATTTGCTGTTTATGTGTTTGCTGCAAAATGCGGCAAACCTTGATGCCGATTGCCAAGACTTCGTAGGGCGACAACCGGTTTTTGTTGACCAGAGTTTGTTCCAGCGAAGTGCCTTCAAGATATTCTCGCACAAAGAAGAATAAACCCTGCTGATATCCCATATCATAAATCAACGCCAGGCCGGGCTGCTCCAGCCGCCCGAGCCGCTGCAATGTTTTGACGGTTTGCTCGCGCGTCGAGGTGTTTTGCGTGAGACGATGGCTCATCTGCGGGCTGAGGGCTTTGAAAATAACGCGGCGTTCCAGGTGGCGATCGCGGCCCCGATAAGTACCGGCGTTCCGGTTGCTGCGCAGTTTTTCCACGACTAAGAATTTGCCCAAGAGATGATTGCGCTTTTCATCGACGTAGTCGAGGGGATTATACCACACGGCGCTATAGGCCTCGATACGGGAACCGGGAACTTCGGCCGGTAATGCTCCGATAAATTTCGCGGCTACCGCTTCCGCTCCCAGGTCGCGTTCGAAAAAATTGCGTTCAAACAGCAAACGGCTGCTGCTGTTTTCCAGCGTGTCGCGTCCGTTCGGTGTTGCAAGTTTGGCCGTGCTCATGTTGAGCGCTTCGTGCAACATGGTCAGATGTTGGACAGTTGGTGCAACCGTGTCCGTTGCGGCTGCGTGAACGATCATCCCGATGGCGAGGCGGTTGCTGGCGGGCACGGAAAAATTGTAATTTTCAATCTTGTGGAGCAGATCGACCGCCGCGAGAGCCAGGCGTTTGGCTTGTGGGGCAAATGCGATTAACCCGTCGCGCAGAAGATAGCACGTCGTTTCCGCTGATTTGCCCAGATACTTAGTCGAGAATGTTAAAAAACGATGCGCAAGATTTTCGGCTAATTGTGCATTGGTGAACTGCACGATTTTTTCGAGATTGTTGATTTTCAGCAACAACACACTGCGCCGCGCCTGCGAAATGGCCTCGCCCGCTGCCGAGGTTTGTCCGTTCCAGCTCGGTGAAGCGATGCGCTGCAAGATTTCTGCGACAAAATCTTGCGAGGTTTGACTGGTATCGAGTTTGTATAACGCATATTGCAGCGCGCAGAATTCGCGCACCGCATGGAGTGTGGTCAACGTTTCATAGTGTGAGGCGGCGGTGAGCAGTGTTTGCCGCTGCTGCAGTGCGGCGTCTTGCTCGGAATGCTGATGGATGAGGTAGGCATAATCGAGCGCGCGCAGTTGGCGAATCACCTCAACGTGGGGGCTGATCTGTTCCAGGCGGTCGAGCAGGCTGCGTACTTCATCAGCGCGTCCCAATTGCTGGCCGAGACTCGCAAGCTGGCGCAGGTTTTGGGCCTCGCCGCCCTGCTCCAGCAAAACGACTTGCTTGAGCGCTTCATAAGCGTGTTCATGCTGCGCTTGATTTTTGAAGTAGAGAAAAAAGGATAGATAGATTTCTTTCTCGAAGGGCGGATGAAACACCAGTGCCCGCTGATACACGCGAATTGAAAAGTCATCAAGCACTTGCCGGGCGAGCAAAAACCGGCAAATTTTCAGGCAAAGCTCTTCATCCAGAGAAAAATGATCGAAGGCATGTTCATAGGCTTTTCGGGCGGCTGCGGAATATTCGTTGAGCGCAAGATAGGACAAAGCCAATTTTTCATAGACGTCCGGTGAGTGGCCGCCGTTTTGGAGGAACTGCTCAAATCGTTCTGCGGCTTCGGCGTATTGGCCGCGCGCAAAATATGCTTCGGCGAGCGTTTGCAGAATGGAGGCAAGGCGATTGGACTGTTGGGGTAAGTTGGTCATCGCAAACAAGGGCGAGTGACGCCGTATCCTTATTCTTGCCGGGTGAATTCCAGAGGTTTAACATCTCCCTCCACGACTTTGATATTTGCGCGTTGATGCATGATGCGGCCGGTGCTGTCTTTGACGGCGATGGTGTATTGCCCCGGGCGCAAAAAGAAACCGACATCGGCAACATTGCGCACCGGGCCGAGCAGCGCATCATTGACGAACAGCAGCGCGCCGTCATATTGTGAACGATTCAAGCCGGGCAAGTAAATGCGGCCGCCGGCGCGCGGCACAAGGCTGGTGGTTGGCGCATTAATGCCGTTTTCATTTTTAGTCTCGGAGGTTTCGTCTGCATTCAAATCATCGCCATCTGCCGGCGTATCGGAATTGGCCGCGGGCGGGCGGGCGCCAGATTGCGGCGCCGCGCTCGCAAGTGTGGCGTTATTGCCGGCGGCTTTTGTTGAATCGCGTCCGGGTGCTTGAGTTTGCTGCGACGCGCCGTCATTCGCTGTTTCAACCGGCCGCAGCCGCGGCAGCGGCAGGCCGAAAGCGCCGCTGTCGATTTGAACCACGGTAATATCTTCGCGCCTTTTAGTAACGCCGGCCGAAGCCAGGTCTTCATTTTTTTCGAGGTCCGTTTCGCTTGATAAAAGCGCCGTTCCCAGATTGGATTCCTGAAAAGACCGCATCACGCCATAACCGGATGCTGCCAACAGCAATATGAAAGCGCCGGCAATCATCCTGCGACGTGTTATGCGAGATTTCTTCTGCGTGGCGGCAGGCGCTGCTTCATTTGGGCTTAACTGTTTTTTGATGAAACGATCTTCCGCGGGCAACAATTTAGGGTTTTCATTGGGAATCGTCATCTTACCCTTACCCCATGGCGACGATTTGGCGATACCCTTCTTGAGACGGACGACGGCTGCCGTAATGTTGTCGGTGCCGTTCGATTCTTTCGCGTGCAGAACAAGTTGTTCCACCGTTTTTTGCAGGAACGTGTCCTCTTTTGTACGCGCGAGTCCTCTGAAAATGGCTTGATCGTCCAGGGCGTTGTGCAAACCGTCGGTGCAAAGCAAAAAAGTTGTGGCTTCCGGGAGTGGAAACCATTGCACATCAATTTTAACGGAGGGATGAGTGCCGAGGGCGCGCGTCAACACATTTTTTTTGCGAAAATGCTGCGCCTCGTCCGCGCTAATGTCGCGATCCTGCAACAACTCGTTGATCCAACTGTGATCCTCTGTCAACGGCGTTATGGTCTCGCGCGATAGACGATAAATGCGGCTGTCGCCGACGTGGATCGCGCATGCGCCGTGGTCGGAGAAGGCCATGGCGGCGATCGTCGTGCCCATGCCGCGCAGAGAAGGATCTTGCTCCGCCATCATATACAAACGGCGATTGGCCAGGCGCGCGCCCAGCACGAGGCGTAACGCCAACACCGGCAGACGATCGGTGATATCCTGACCCAAACGCGCAATCTCGGCGAGATCGGGATAGAGGAAAATGTCGCGCACCGTTTCGCCGGCAACGCGGCTGGCTGTTTCACCGCCTTTGTGGCCGCCCATACCGTCGCACACAATCACGAGACTTTTCTTTTTGGAGTAGTAAAAGAAATCCTCATTCAATTCGCGCACGGTGCCGCGATCGGTCGCTGCCGCCATGAAAAGTTCCATTACCGCTTCACTGCCTCGCTTTAGCTTTTAGCAAATTTGCGTCGGCTCTGGCGCAGCCAGAAATTGCCGAGATTCACCAAAACGATCATGCTGATTCCAAAGATTAATGCCGCCGTATACGTTCCCGGGCTGCGTTCAACATAGTTGAGCGCTGTGCTATTCATGGCATCGCCGAAACGCTGGCCCCAGACAATCGTACCTGCCGGAACCCGGCGGTTGGTGCGGAAATCATTTGTCGTGCCGTCGTAATTCAACAACAATATATCAAGCGTGTTGTTCACGCCGGTGTCGGCCAGCAATGGCATATCCGCAGGATGTTTGACCACGGTATGATCTTCCCACAGCACGCTGCCGTCCTTGCCATTGAGAATTTTGACGACGCCCAACTCCTCGACATAAACAACATCGACGCTGCCGTCTTTGTTGAAATCGAAGAGTGCAGGTTGATGCAGAACTTTGCCGCTCGCAACGCGCCATAAACTCGTTTGCTGTTGACCTTCGCGCGCGACGCCGGAAAATGCCTGTAAGGTGCTGTCATCAGCCGCCGCTACGACATCGTACTTGCCGTCGCCGTTGACGTCGCCCAAACTGAAGGGAAAACTAAATTCCGTTCCAAAGCCCGCATAGCGCGCAATGTTGCTCCACCACAACTCGCGCGGCTTGATTTTGCCGTCGGCAGTTTTTTCGGAAACATCAATGACAACCACATTCCCTTGCCGGCTTGAAATCACCAAATCAAGGCGTTTATCGCCATTGAGATCAGCCACCCCGACGGGATGGCGAATTTGATTGTCTTCGTTATAACTGCCTTTGAGCTTGTTTAAACTTAAATTGATATCCAGCGTGCCGGCGAGCTTTCGTTCAACGCCGTCGAAGATCAACACCAGGCCGCGATCAGTGCCGATCAAAATTTCATGATCGCCGTCGTTATCCAGGTCTGCGGCAGACAGCGGCGCACGCGCCCCGATGCCCATTTTTACCTCCACCCATTCCGGTTTGAAGATGCGGGAATAGCCCACTTCAAGCCTACCGTCTACGCTGATGACGGCCACGTCGGGATTGCCGTCGTTATCGAAATGGCCGATAATCGGCGGGCCAATGATTTCAGTTTCAAAAAACGGGCTTGTCCAAATCTCCGCGCCATACATGCCGTCAATCGCGACAAGATGGGCATCCGCCGTCAATGCGACTAAATCGGCCTTGCCGTCGTCATTCAAATCGCCGGCCGCGGCGGGAAAGCTGTGATCCAACACGATGCTGCTAGTCTGCCATAATTTACGCCGGCTGCTGCCATCAGTCGCCAACAACGCGCCATCCGGTTTGGTAACGACCAGATCCGGGTATTGATCGCCGTTGACATCCGCGAGCACGGGCTTGGGAGGAATCTTGCTGTCCGAGCGCACCAGCTTGGTGATGCTCTTCTCTTGATCGGTCAAATCGAGCTTTGTATAGACCTTGCTTTGCACTTTGAAGGGAGAGGGAACATGTGTGGCGATGGATCGTGCTTGCCACGCCAGCAGGCAAAGTATCGCGCTGATAATGCTCAACGCCGCCGTACCGATGTTGATTGCAAGCGCGCGATAACGCAACCACCAGGCCCCGGCGCGCTTGGGATACGAAAAATCCCAATTGCCTTCCGCAACGAAACGAAAAATCGTGCTTTGCTGATCACTCACAATTTCGACTTCATCGCCGGGCGTGATGAATAATTCGTCCGTTTCGCCCAGCAGATCTTGATTCAAGTAGGTGCGGCTCTTGCTGCGTTTGTCGCTCAGATAAAATTTGCTGTCGCGATACGAGATTGTGGCATGCCGCCGCGAGATGCTGGGATCGACTTCGCCTTTGCGATTTTCGCGAATAATGATGTCATTGAGCCGCCCGTCGCGGCCAATTCTGGTTTCTCCGAAATTGACTTGATAACGTTTGCCGAGATAGGGGCCGTAAATCGCAAGCAAATAATACGGCGATTTTTCAACCTCACGGTTGGCTTGAAACGTTTCTTTCTCTTCTTCGGCGGAGACTTGTTCCAGAACTTCTGAAAGTTCTTTTTTTAGGCTATCCGCCCGGAATTCATCCGCCTCTTCCAATCGCTTGAGGCGTTCCTGATCGCTGGGCTCGTTGATATCGAAGAAGTGGGGCCGGTTCTGTTGGCGATCGTCGCTGCCCAGAGCCGATTCGCCTTGCACGACATCAATCACTGCTTCTTTGACATCGCTCCAAAAATCATTAATGGCGCCGCTGCCGGCGTTTTCAGAGGAAAATTCCTGTGCTGATTCCAGGGGATTGCGAAAGACGAGTGTATGCTCGCCGATTTGAATGGCGTCGCCGTCCCGCACCTCGGTTTTCTCTTGAATCCTGCGATTGTTGAGGTAGGTGCCGAACGCGCTTTTCATATCGCGGACAAAGTATTGCGCGCCGTGCCGCTCGATCTGCAGATGCGTCATGGAGACTTGTTTGTCTGCAATAACCACATCATTTCCGGCTTCGGAACCGATGGTGAAGACGGAGTTCGTGCCTTTCAGTTGAAATTCGGCTAAGACTTCCGCTCTTTTTTTGAGAACCAGCTTTGGCATGATCGTATCTCCCTTCCCATGGAAGGCTGTGACATTAATCCCTTAACGCAATCAGGAAACAGGTTGTAGTTTGAACACCAGACGTTTATTAGTCGCGTTCACACGCAATTCTTTCACCGCCATGCGATAGCCAAATTTTTTAACCAGAAAGCGATAGTGGCCGGGCGGCAGTTTGCTCAACACCACGCCGGTATCATCGGTCTGGCCGAAAAATGAAGGATTGCCATTGGGTTGCGATACCGGCTGATAGCTGATTTGCACGCCGCTCAACGGGCTGTCATCATTTTCATCTTGCACCACTACTTCCATTTCGATTTTTTCGGCTTCCATACGCGCCACGGCGATGTTGCCGCTGGCCGGAATGGTTAGCGTGTAATCTTGATAACCCTCTTTGGAAAGGATGGCCGTATAGGCATAAGGCAACAGTGTCACCTCGCAGGGCGTGGTCGAGCGTGTCCGCACTTTTTGTGCGCCGGAAACCAATTCCACCACCTTCGCGCCAATGTCATTGTCGCCCGGATCCGAAACATCCTTGGCAAAAATGCGCACGACGCGCGACAATACTTCGTTGTAGGTGGAGGGCGTGCTGGGATCAACCGTGATCGTCAGAGATTTTGCCAGAAAACCCGGCTTTTGCAGAGTAATCGTATGCGTGCCGGTGGATAGCAGAACTTCGCTGCTATATCCTGTGACCCCGACGGGGCTGGTGCCGTCATTGACATAAATTTCAGCGTGATCGGGCACAGAGGTTATGGTGATGGCTTTGGCAAAAATGCCTTCCAATGCAAAATGTTCGCGGTTTTCTTCAATGCGCTGAAAGCGCCAAAGCCGCCGGTCGGCAATCGTTTCTGCGCCTTCAATAGTATTCAACGTAAACCCGCGCAGCGTGGTCAGGCCTTCGATGCGCATTTCAACCTCGAGCGGATCGCCGACCTCCCAAACCACGCGGCAGGGCGTGGTTTGCGTATACTTCACGTTGTTCAAATAAACTTCCGCGCCTTCGGGTTTCGAGGAAATTTCCAAAATCGTCTTGAAGCGAAAGACATAAGGTTGGTTTTGATCGCGCGACGATTCCCCGACAACCGAGGCGCCGCCTTGGGGCGCCACTTGAATCGATCTTACGATCGGCTCGAAGCGCGGCAAGGTCAGCATCAGTTTATGCACGCCCGGCGAGATTTTTTCAATCGCGAGCGGCGTCGTCTTGGGCAGCAACCGGTCATCGAGATAGACCTGCGCGTTCGGAGGAAAAGACACCAACCGGATGGCCGGCGGAAAGAGAAAATCATAAATTGACGCGCCCCAGGAGGTCATGCGTGTGAATGTGTCAATCACCGTGAACAATATGAATGCTGCGAGTATGCCTCCGGCCGCCATAAAAATCGTTTTTTTGTGTGAGCGCGCCGAGAGGCGAATCACGTCGATGATTGTGCGAACTTCTTCTTCCTCTTCCTCTTCGCCGAGGACCTTGTAGAAAGCGACATCTTGCGGCGCGCTTGCGGCTCTGCCCGAGCGGGTCGGTTCTTCCGGTTCGGGCGTCAGCTCAAGTTCTTCCGGCAAATCTCGCTTGGGCGAAAAACGATTCCACTGAAAATCGTCATTCGAGAAATCCGCAGGCGGCGCCGTCGTTGCGTTTGGCTCGGACGAAACAAAACGTTCATCCAGATCATCTTTAAAGCCAGAAACTTCCTTCTCATCTACAAAAAAATCTGTGTCTGAGTTGCTTTCGAGCGGCGTCACCTCGCGCGCATTCACGCCGTCATTGATATCGACGAAATTCTTAAAACCGTCATCAACGAATTGTTCCGCGGCGTTGGATACCGCTTGCTCGTTTGGCGGTGAGATCTGCTGCACGATGTTGCTGAGTTCAAAGGCATAATCTGCCGCCGGCGCATATTGTGAGAGATAACCCATGAGATCCATATACATCTGGCTGGCAGATTGATAGCGGCGATTGGGATCGCGCTGAACGGCTTTTTCGATAATTTTCGTGAGCGGTTCGGGTGTACCTATTTCATCGAGTAGTCCTAAATCCCATACGCCATCGCGCAAGTGACGAATCATGGCCTCCGGCGCTTGTTCTTTGAAAAACCTCTGGCCGGTTAAAACTTCGTAAAAAACGAGACCCAAAGCAAAAAGATCAACGCGCTGGTCAAATCCCTGGCTGCCGTTGACTTGTTCCGGGGCGAGGTAAGTCAGCTTGCCCTGCACCAACACTTCGTTTTTATGATCAAAATCTTTTTGCTGATGTTGCCGTGTGCTCGCTAGGCCGAAATCAATGATTTTGATTTCCCCGAGCCGATTCAGCATGATATTGCCGGGAGAAATATCCTGGTGAACAATATGGAGAGGCTGATGGGTATCGGGATCGCGCCGGGTATGGGCATAATCCAAGCCGGCGCAGGTTTCCGCAATAATGTAAGCGCCCAGATGCGGCGGCACGATGCCGCGCTCTTTACGGCTGATGCGAATGAGCTTGCCCAGGTCGACACCGTCCACGAATTCCATGATGATATAAAATTGGCCGCCGTCACCGCGTTTGATATCATAAATGCGGACGATATTGCGATGGTTGAGGCGCGCAATCGCCAGCGACTCGGCTTGAAAGATGTCGATATATTTGGCCTCGCCGATCAAATTAGGCGAAATGGCCTTGATCGCCACGGGTTTGTCAAACAAGCGATCGCGACCGTAGTAGATCACGCCAAATCCGCCACGCTTGATCTCGTGAAACATCTCATATTTGTCGTCCAGAACTTTTGCGACTTCCATGGACTCACCTTTCTAAAGCTCGATTAGCATTACGCAGGCCACTCATGCAGATTGTAAGACAGAGGGATCATCGCCCACTCGAGGGAATGAAGTGGCTCTTCAGCCGAGGAGGAACAAGTAGTTTCATCCTGAATTCCCAACGTCGTTTTAGAATTCGGCATCGAGGTTGAGAAAATTCCGATTATCATCGTCAACTTTGGCTAAATCGGAGTGCGAGCGATTCGTCCTAAATCCGTCTTCCGAAATCTTTTGGAATGAAATGCAACGTTGCCGTAACCTCGATCAGATAGATAATCTATTCTATATGGAGA
This sequence comes from Candidatus Zhuqueibacterota bacterium, assembly GCA_003576975.1. Lineage (GTDB taxonomy): Bacteria > Zhuqueibacterota > Zhuqueibacteria > Zhuqueibacterales > Zhuqueibacteraceae > Coneutiohabitans. The sequence goes on along the minus strand of QEVD01000071.1, from coordinate 8,042 downwards.
GGTTACTTCGTTAATCACGGCATGTCTATCTATACCATCACCTTTTGCGCTTTGCGAATTCTGCTGTCCCACTTTTAGGTAAAACCTCGGTGTGGGAAAAAATGGCTGAGAAAGAGCTTGATTTTCTGGCTAATATTAATTATTATGCCGCTGTTCAAAAAATATCGCGAGGTCGGAGGTTCAAATCCTCAAATCCTCTCCCCGCAACCAATCTAAATCATTGATTTTGTGTAGCAAGGGAATCCAAAAGATTCCCTTTTTTATTTTGTGGTAGGGACAAATTGGGACAGGAGGGGACAGGGTTTAGCGCTAAAATGACGCTAAAGATTGGAAAGTCTTGAGTTCCGTAACATTTACCGTGCAAACCGTTAATTGCTGCTTTGCTTTGAAGCTTGACGCCTTTCGTGGCTTGAAATACAAACGCCGCCTGTTCCTCCAGACGAACAAGCGGCGCTTGAAAGCTTGGTGAGACTATCACGATCAGCAGGAAGTCGAAGCTTCAGCAGGGAATTAACCGCTCAATCCCCGCCAAGTGAGTCAATCGTAAAGCCTTGTGAATATGCCAACAGTTTCGCTCCAGTCTCGGCGATAAAAGCTTGCCAGAATCTTTCAATCACAAATGAACGCGCACTGTCGTGGTTGCGACTTCCAGCCCCGGCGACAATGATCTTGGCGTCGATAAGGTTCGTCAAGTAGTTCTTATATTTTGTTTTGATCGAATTGGTGTCCGGCAACCGATATTCCCAGTCTTCTTGGGGATTTGATTCGACCATGTCGGACATAATCACCAGGATTTTTTCTGAAGGTGAGTTGGAAAAATACTGCGCCGCCAGCTTGAAACAGTCCAGAATTTCCGTCCATTTGGACTGGCCAAGAACAGACATGACGCTGTCAATCTCTGCACGGAGTTGTTGCCGCTTTGCTGCCAGGCTTTTCTTGAACTCATGTTCTTTGCCGGAAATCGGATCGTAGCTCGGCAGTTCGACCTTGATCACAGGGGTGCGAGAGAATCGAGTCTGATCGCTGATAATGAAAACGAACAAGCGATCCCCGGGTTTTAACTGATCGGCAAACTCATGCAGATAGTGACGATACGCGTCGCGGTCCTGGATGGTGCTTTGGGAGGCATCGACAAAAACAACAAGGAGCCGTTTCGAGTCAAAGTATTCGCAAGAACTGAAAACCAGAAGCAGCGTCCCGGTGGTTACCAAACATACGGATAGTTTGGTGAAGGCCAATAATTTGTTCATGATTCTATCTCCGTATTCGAGTTAGCTTGCTGGCCATCATAGAGGATGGCCAATATTCAAATGTTTTCAAAAGCTGTGGACATGTGATTTGAAAAAGAGAGACAACCTTCATCGAAGTGACTGGCAAGTTGAAGATTGCCTCTCAAGGGTTGCGCGAATTCCGGAAAATGCTACGCCGCATCCCGACTGGCCTGCGCAGAATGCAGGCCAATTCCCGGGATCACGAATCCGCATATTTTTCTTGATCAAAGGGCGGCGTGCTGATTTCCGGATGTGTGGTCTTGAACAGCGGCGGAATCTGGCCGTCCTTGCGAGCGCGGAGATTGGCTTGACGATAAATCTGGATAAGCTCATTGCCGCGTTCAGCAACAGCTTTGACCTTGCGTTCACACGGACCTTTGAGCGAGTTACGCTCTCCTTTTGTCGACAGAAGGGCCTTATGGGCAGCCAGGAAGTCCTGCTTATACTTCATCAAGTGCGGATCTTCTTCGTGGGAGCAGTAAGCAGCCGCAATGGAGACCATGAGAACCAAGGCGTTCAGCGCGATAAACAACATCCAATTTGACGGATCGTTGTTTGCCGCCAACTCGGTGGATTGCAAGACATCCTCACGGAGTTTTGCTATAAAAACGATGACGGCGGCAACGATCACTATCGTCACGGCAGACCAACCCAGCATGGTCTTGTTCCATGGCCGTTCTCGCATGAAAATTCCGAGGAAGTGTCCGGCAATGGGCAGGCTGAACGAAAGCAGTAATCCCAAGACCCAGGTATGATGATTTTCCAAACCCCAATTCACGAAGACTTGGCGGTTCAGATACAGCTCTGCGATCCCGAGTGTGACGATCAACGGCCAGTACCACCACGGAATGCGCTCGAAGAACGCATCACGTCCCCGTTCCTCTTTCCGCTGCTCGTAGTTTTCCCGCGCCTGATTGAATCGGCTTTGGGCCTCATCCTGCAGGCTCTTCAGCTTGGCTTCGACTTTCACCCACTGTTCAAAAAGCCCATGAACAACTGCCAGGGACTTGTAGACAATTTGCGCCTCGAACGTAGAGGCGCATTCGATTTGTCTGCGTTCGCGATAACCGTTGCCGGCAAACATGCTGTCGGTGCTGACAACGTGAGGGGAATCATCCTGACCCGGAATCCCCTTGGCCGCGTCTCGCCGGCCGTTCCTTTTCGCGGTCGAATCTGGGATGATTTTCGTGCGTGCTGAAAACATGGTGCATCTCCTTAAGGTTGAAGTGAGCTTCGATTGACTCAATTTCTCATTCTTCTTGTTCTCGACATGATGCTCCCGCGGCTGAGAGCGCGGGAGCATCGTGTCTTTCGCTGACTTTCGAGACGATCTTTGGCGGTCACTGAGAAGGTGGAAAAGCGAACATCCAAACCGTGACCTCAGCCATCGAGAACTTGTTGCCATCGCCGATTCGCACTCCGATGGAATTGGAGCTTGAAGTGGTCTCAAGCCAAAAATCATCGTCTCGGTCGTCTGGGCCGCCCATTGTAATTGATGTCTTCAAGAGTGTGGCCACGTCTTTTGCCAACTTGATCGCATCCTGGGGCGTAATCGCCCCGCTCACTGCCTGCGCAACGCCTTTGGCCACATTTCCCACATTCTCGACGTAGCCGTAAATGTCCACAGGAGGCTTGCCAGCGAAGGACTGGTTGTAGATCGCGGCCAACAGCCTGTCAAAATCCTCATACTTGTATTTGGAGGCGTCTGTGACATAGGCAGTCGGCGTAGCCAGGCTCAAGTATCCCTGAGGAATCGTGACTTTTTCACCGCCCTTCATGGTGGCAACCAGCCTGGCGGGATCATAAAACTCCACCTGAACATCGGCAGGCCAGTAAAGCATCGTGACCCGCAAGTGTAATTGACTGCTTGAGGTGCCAAAGTCGCTGACGGCTGTGACGATGAGATACGGCTCGGCGCCAAATGCGCGTACGGCGTAACCGTAGTCATCATCGGTATCCGGCCAATAAGTCAACAGCTCAATGAGCGCGATGGCCTTGCACCCTTCGGGAACGAGCATTCGCAAGGATTCGGAGTCATTCTTGCCCTTGAGGGTGATCATATGCCTTTCAAAGCCGACGTAATCCGGCAACTCCCACGTACTCAGCCTGAAATTGATGTGGGAACGGCTGTTACCGTCGACCACCTTCACCGAGTATGCCCCATTTCCCCGGTGAGCGATGTTGAACCCGGCATCATCATCGGTACCCGGCATATAATCCATGCGATCGATGAAAGTGATATGCCGGCCTGTTCGGTCGGCCGGCGCGTAAACAGTGCCTTCCATGCCGGAATGGAAGGTGTAATCTTGGCTGCGGGACTGCTGCGCGAAAACAGGCGTTTTGAACAATACCTGCAAAAGCAGCAACAGAGACAGTTGGACAACGGCTTGAGTTTTCATGAGAAAGTCTCCTATTTGGCGAAACCAGCTCGTGGTTTTGCCATTGTTAAGATTTTTTCATCAGCCCGCCGAATATTTATGTTGCTTATTTCTATTGAAGTTCATAAATATTCGCCGGTTGTGAAGTTGATTCACATTGCGCAATGTTCACTCTAATGAACGGGGAAGCCGCGCATTTCTAGCAGTATTTTTGGGTGATCTTTAAACGATCGACTTACACATTCTGCGAATAAATCATGCCTGTGGGTCAGATAAAGAGATTATTGGAGCGGGCCAGAAACCGCGATCAAGCAGCAATACAGGAACTTCGCGTTCTTTCTGAGAGCCTAATCGCGCGCTATGCAGCGGGTGATAGAGGGAAGGAAGTTGCTGCCGAATTGAGCGATTATATCGACTTTAAATGTAGAGTGTACGTCGAGCGGAACATCAAAGACGGAACTCGTGCAAAAGACGTAATGCAGGAAATTCGATTGAAAGTATTTGGGAGTTTGGGCAAGGAAGGTTTTACAGTGCAAGAAGGAAGTGATTTCGGAGGATTTGTTTGGGTCATAGCAAAGCGCACAGTAATAGACTTCGGCAGAAGCGAGGCAAAGCGCATGGAGAGAATCGATTCCGCAATCGAAGTGGAGGATCTGCTGAATCCCAAAGAAGAACCGCCGGACCATGATCTCGAAGAGCATATTAGGAAAGCCATTCGAGAATTGGGCGAGATGTGCCAAAAAATCTTGATGCTCGTACTTCTGGATTGGAATGATGACGAGATAAGCAATAGTTTAGGCATGCCTGTTAAGGAATTTTATTGGCGCAAGAGTAGATGTCTGAAACAATTGAGGAAAAAGTTGCTTTCGCGGGCGGAATTCGCCTGAGAGTCTCTCCCTAGTCAACCAAGGCAGTGAAAGTGGCAAAGCAAATTCGATTGACAAGGCATAAACCATGAACATTCTCCGATCACAAGGCTCGAGCTTTAACCATGACGAGCCCGATGATTACGACGACATCGACAAATACCTGGACGGGGCGCTTTCAGAACAGGAAATGGAAGATTTTGAGAGCCGCTGCTTCAGTGACGATGCCTTGTTACTGGAAGTTCAGGATAGAATGGCCTTTCGCAAGCAAGTTACTCGCGTGATCAAGAAAAACGCCCGGGAGATTTTCTCTGAAGAGCTATACCTGGAACTCGCCGACCTTATTATCAAAAAATCTACACTTGAGTTTACAAAAGATATAATTACCAATATCGTCCCCCAGGACTTGCCTCTCTTCGACCACTTCACACGCAGATATTTTGAGGAAGATCCCGAAGAGCGCTCCGCCCTGGTGTTGGAACCCGAATTTCGCAGTGCGGCCGGCGAAGCGGCGCCCAAAGTAAACTTGACCTACTTTATACTCATGGTGGTCGAGTCCGTGCTGCAATCTCTCAAAGAAAAATCGCCGGAGAAGCTGCAAACCATCGCACCGGAAAACATGAAAGAATTTTTGCAGCAGCACGCCCGTGAGTTGCTCGAGCAATATCGTGAGCTGACCAAGTCTTACAGCACGGAAATTCTGCAGCAGGTGGAGAAGTTTGGTGATTATCTGAAGAAATTGCTGGCAAGGTAAGGAACGTTCTTCGCACTCAACGATAGCCAGTGTTATGTTGACGTATCTCGCCTTTTTTTATCTGGTGGGCACTTCTGGCTGATCAATTCTTGATTGAACAAATCTTCCGATCCCCATGACGAGCACTTGCACGGCATCCGTGGATTCATTCCCTTAGACCTTTTTCACAATTTCACAGGGTCCACATGTTACCCGAGAACAAAAGGCCCGTTATTCTCCTCGCATTTGCGAATCCCGTGGGCGAGACGGATTTGCCAGTCCTGCGCACCCTGCATCAGGAACGAGAAAAAATTTTCCAGGCTTTGGAACCGGCGTCGTTGCAGGGACGGTGCGAACCGCTGCAACTCCCGAATGCCACTACCAAGAAAATTCTCGACATATTTCAGAGTGATCAATATCGCGATCGCGTCGTGATTTTCCACTTTGGCGGCCATGCGGATGGTTACCGCCTCTTTCTGGAATCCTGGACAGGCGAATCCCGACCTGCCCATGCCTCCGGCTTTGCCGCCTTTCTGAAAGAGCAACGTGGCTTGCGGCTGGTCTTTCTGAACGGCTGCTCCACCCAGCAGCAGGTAGAAGGGCTGCTTCAAGCGAATGTCCCGGCAGTGATCGCAACCACACACGAGATTCGTGAAGATGCTGCGAGAGAATTTGCCGTGAGATTCTACCAGGGGATGGCGGGCGGAGTGAGCATTCAGAAAGCATACAGTGAAGCAGTGGCGGCGCTGAAAACAGAATGGCCAGAGGACAAACTTGATAGGTGTTTCAAAGGCCCGTCGTGGAAACAGCTCTGGCCCTGGCAACTTTACTGCAAAGAAGGCGCGGACGAGGCCTTGCAATGGACCCTTTCAGACAATCCAACCGACGTGTTGCCGCCCATTCCGCCTGGCGATCTTCCCAACAAACCCTATCGCCATTTACATTGGTTTACTCGCAAAGATGCCGAGGTGTTCTTTGGTCGCGGCCAGGAAATCCGTACACTTTACGACCACGTCACCTCACCAAACACACCGCCCATTATCTTGCTTTACGGCCAAACCGGCGTGGGGAAATCCTCGCTGCTGGAAGCGGGCTTGATTCCCCGCTTGGAGAGCAGGCATACTGTGCTTTACAAGCGCCGGCACCAAGAAGACGGTCTGTTGGGGACTTTGCGGAAAGCGCTTGGCAAGCCGGAAGCAACGCTGCCTATTGCGCAAGCTTGGCTGGCATTGGAGCAGCGCCGCAACCCGGTGGTGGTCATCCTCGATCAAGTTGAAGAAGTTTTCACCCGGCCCAACAGCGCACAGCCCGGCGAACTGCCAAATTTTGTGCGAGAGCTGGTGGCCGCTTTTGGCAATTCTGCGCAACGGCCAAAAGGCAAACTGATTTTGGGCTTTCGCAAGGAGTGGCTTGCCGAGATCGAACAGCACTTTAGAGAACGCGCGTTCAAGCCTGACTTTGTTTTTCTGAAGCCACTGGATCGCAACGGCATCATCGAAGCCATTACCGGCCCGACGCGAGTGGCGCGTTTACAGCAGCATTACGGATTACGCATTACTGAGGGCTTGCCCGAAATCATTGCCGCCAACTTGCTGGATGATCCCGATTCGCCTCTTGCGCCCACGCTGCAAATTCTGTTGACCAAGATGTGGGAGGAAGCGCATAAGCGCAGCCGCAGCCAGCCGCGCTTTGATCGTGAATTGTATCAAAATCTCAAAGACCAGGGCATTCTGCTCGAAGATTTTCTGAAGCAGCAACTCGACAAATTACAGGAATGGCAGCCGGAGGTTGTGAAATCAGGGCTGGCTTTAGATGTGCTGGCGTTTCACACCACATCGCTCGGCACGGCAGAGCAGCACAGCAAAGCCAGGCTGGAGCAAGTATATCGCCATCGGTTGGAGGTGCTGCCGGCATTGGTGCAGCAATGCCAGGACCTTTATCTATTGGCTGATTCACCGCAAGAAGTTGTGGACAAAGAGCCGGCCACGCGCCTGGCACATGATACCCTGGCAGCGCCGGTGCGCAAGCAATTTGATGAATCGGCCAGGCCCGGCCAGCGGGCGTTTCCCATTCTCACCAACCGCGTCAAAGACTGGCAGAATGGCAATGAGGGCGATCCCCTTGATGACCGCGACCTGGCCGTGGTGGAAGACGGTAAAGAAGGCATGCGCGCCTGGACGGAAGATGAAGAACGCTTGATTGCAGCGAGCCGGAAAAAAAGAACAAAAGATCAGCTTAGACGCAAGAATTTGTGGCGACTTGGCGCTGTGGCAATGTTGTTAATTGTGTTTGCTGCAGGTGTGGCGTTGTGGCAGCGAAATAATGCTATTGCCAAGTCTTATACCGCCAACTATAATCTCGCCAAAGCCTTGGAAGAAAAAGCACAAAGGGCTCTGGAATCGGCTAAGAGCAACCAAGACTATCAAAAGGCTTGGTTCTATTCTCTCGCGGCTTTGAGCCAGGATCTTCATCCGGATAGTTTATTACCAATTTCAATGAGCAGGCTGCTTCAGCCGGAGCTACGGCACGTAGCTTTTGCCAACCCCTGGGTTTCTCCTCACTTTGGTAATGACTTTGTCACTACTTTGGCGTTTAGTCCGGACGGCAAACTGTTGGCCTCGGGGTCAGGGGACGCAACCATCCGGTTGTGGGAGGTGGCCAGCGGCAAGGAAGTGAGCAGGCTGGAAGGCCATGAAAGTGCTGTCGGGAATGTGGCGTTTAGTCCGGACGGCAAACTGTTGGCCTCGGGGTCAGGGGATAGGACTATCCGGTTGTGGGAGGTGGCCAGCGGCAA